>DATDFC010000001.1:0-14049 GCA_036522815.1 Gemmatimonadales bacterium
CGAGCAGCGTCGTCTTCCCGGAGCCGTTGGGTCCGAAGATGCCCGTGATCCCGGGTCCGAATTCGAGCTCGGTGTCCGCGTGCTGGCGAAAGTTCACGAGGCGGAGCCGGTGCAGCTCCATCAGGGCTCGCCCTCCTGGCCGACGCGCGCCACGTAGTCGACGCCCAGGCGCACGAACTCCGCCCGGTCGAGATCGGCATCGAGCGGCCGATGCTCGAGAAAGGTCTGTACCGTCTCGGGCAGCGTCTGCCGGTGGGCGAACGGTCCCGGGGCGTCACCGCGTGGCGCCTCGGGCCGGCGCAGGTCGAGCTGATAGTGCAGCGCACGGGCCTTGTAGCCGCGGATCGCCGCGTGGTCCAGGTCCCGCGCGGTGGCGCGCGGCACGTCGAAGATGAGCTGCCGCACGATCTGGCCGTCGATCGCCGGCTTGGCCGCCGTGACGTGGGCGGCGATACGCTCGTCGAGCTCTCTCGGGGTGAGCCCCTTGCCGTCGATCGACGGGAGGTCGATGTGGCGGCGGGCCGCCGCCACTCGCCGGAACTCGACCCGCGCCGCGGGCAGGTGCGCGAGCAGATAGCCCTTGCCGTGTATCCCGTACTCCTCCTCGTCTTGCATCTGGCCCCACGGATTGGGGGCGACGTACTCGATGCTGCCCGCGTACCAGGCGTTCGCTTCGACTTGATGCGCGACGTGGTAGTGCCCCATGGCGACGTAGTCCCACTGCGCCGGCGCGAGATCTTCGAGCTGGAGTGGCGCACCACCGTACTCCATGGTGCCACGCGGCTCACCCATGCCGGGGAGATGACCGTGTGCCAGCAGCACGTTGAGCGTCGTGCCACGCTCGGGCCGCAGCGCCGGGCGCTCGGGCTGCATCAGGGCCTGGTGCGGGACGGCCAGGACGGAGCAGTCGAGCTTCGAGAAGGTGAGGTAGCGCGCCTGCTCGACCACGACCTCGACGCCGAGCGCCTCATACAGGCGCAGGATCGTGCCCGTTTCGGCGGAGCGCGGAGTGTCGTGCTCGCCCGCGATCATCACGATCGGGGCGTCGGGCAGGCCGGTCCTGAGGCGGTGGAGCTGTTGAAAAAGGAAGAGAATCGCCGGGTTGGTCGGCCGAACGGAATGGAACACGTCGCCGGCGACGAGGATCAGGTCGGGGCGCTGCTCGAGCAGGTCGTCGACCGCGCGGCGGAACGCATCGGCCACGTCCGTCTCGCGCTGATTCCCGCCGCGCGGCGTCTGCCGGTCGTACTGGCGGAACCCGAGGTGGAGATCGGCGAGATGGGCGAGTTTCACCGTTCGGTCAGTACGGCTCGTCGGAAATCGGGTTCAGCGGCGCGACGCTCTCGCGTGCAGCGGCCGGTACGGCCGCGACCCGGCCGCCGAGCTGCTTCTTGAAGTGGGCCAGCGCGTCGTGCGGCCGGGTCTGGCGGGTGTGTGCCAGCGCGCGCCGCACGTCGTCCTCCCGTCGGTCCGCGATGAGGTCCTTCACCTGGTTGGGCCGCACCCGGCGGTCGAGCTTCACCAGCTGGCGCGCCACGGCGTCATCGAACGGCAGGTCCGCGGCGGGGGGGTAGCGCTCCACGCCGTCCCGGCCGCGCAACACAGCGGGCCGCGGGAAGCGCACGAAGATCGGCTGCGTAAAGTGGGGATGGCGCACCATCAGCTCGCCGATGGGCAGCGTGGCCAGCTTGATCTTGATGGCGGGCGAGAGCACCTGGTAGCCCGGCGTCGCGAGCTCGTCCGCGTCCATGCGGCCGAATACGACCGTGCCCGCGTTCCCGACGACCCGCCGGTGCACCTGGGAACGGAACTGCTCGGCGCCGAACAGCACCAACCCGAGGTAGCGCCCGCGCTCCGAGATGTCGAGCAGCATCTTCTTGACGTAGGTCTCCGGTCCGTCGGCCGGCGCGTACTTGTTGAGCTCGTCCACGAACACCACCACCGCGTCGACGCCCAGGTCGCGGCGCTCGAGGCGCTCGCGCAGCTGCGACACCACCCGGGCGAACACGAGGTCCTGCCCCAGGGGATCGACGTTCGCCACGTCCACGACGTACACGGTGCGGTCGTCGAACCTTCCCCACGGCAGATCATTGGACGGGCCGTCGTCGGTGACGAGACCCTTGCAGCGTGTCGAGATGTTGGCCAGGCGGTTGCGCACCTTGCGCATCGTCGCGATGTGATGCGTGCGCCAGCTGTCGCCCCCGCGACTGGCGAGCTCGAGGCCGTCGAAGATCGACCGGAACAGCCGCTCCAGGTCCGCGAACGTGACCACGCGATGCACGCCGCCGAACCCGTCCTCGAACTCCTTGTCCACGACGCGGTCGGCCAGAAAGTCGATGAAGGCATCGGCCTTGGCGTCGATGTCGTCCCGGTTGAGGAGCACCTCGGCGTAGTCGAGGACCTCGCGCAGCCCCCACACCAGCGGCTCGACGTCGCCGACCAGCTCCGGATGCGTGCGCAGCGTGTTCAAGTTCACGCCGTCGGCCTTGAAGGGCGCGTAGTAGCGCACCCGCCGGAACGGCTCCGGCTCGACGCCCAGGCGCTCATAGCGCCGGCGATCCTCGTCCTGCAACGCGCCGGGCCGATCGAGGAAGCACAGGTCCGGTCCCTTCACGTTGAAGCACACCGCGGCCACGCGACCCTTGTGGAGCGGGAAATGCTGGAAGATCGAGGCCAGCAGGAACTCCGCGGCGCTCGTCTTGGTGGCGAGCCCCGAGACGCCCGAGATGTTCAGATGCGCCGCTTCCGGGCCGAGCAGGAAGTCCGCGTCGACGTACACGGGCGCTTCGAGCCCGCCCGAGGTATACAGGCCCACCGGGATGGCCGTCGGTTGCGCGCCGCCGAGATAGCCGTCCATGCGGAGCGCCTGTGCCACGTCGACGTCGCTCGCGACGTGCACTTCGCCGAGCGGGACCGGCTGCAGCGGCTCCTCCGGGGTCTGCCGCAGCACGGCGGCAGTCCAGAGCCGGATCTCCTGACGGACCGTCGGACTCGCCGCGGCTTTGGCCGGGTCGCCCTCGGCGCCCACCACATCGTGCAGTGGGGTGGCGAGGTCGGAGTATGCGAACCCATCGGTCACGACCCCGTAGACGACACGCCCCGAGTCCCCAGCCCCGAGCCCCTCGACCCTGACGATCGCCCCGATCCCGATGCTCGTCTCGTTGGCGGTCCAGAAGTGGAACTGATGTGGGGTCGCGGGCTTCTGCTCGGTGGCGACGACCCGGCCGATCGGGAGAGCCAAGTGGGGCCGCTCGATCACGAGGCGGTCCTCGGAAGCCGAGAGCCGGGATACGGGATGCGAGATGCAGGATGCGAGGTGAGGTCGGACGAGGCGCGTGCCCTCAGGTACGTCTCCACGTCGTGGATAGGATAAAGTAATCGATCCCAGCGCCGGTCGGGGGTGGCGATGGGCGCGCGCTGCGCCCGCACCCAGGCCGCGATGGGCGCGGCGAGCGCCAGCGTGTCCGGATGGGCGCGGGCTTCGAGGCGCAGCAAACCGTACAGCAGGTCGTTTCCCTCCCACGGCCAGAGCCGCACATACCAGGAGTAGATGTCGCGCCCGGCCCCCCGCGCGCGCGGCCGAAACACCCCCGTGCGATGGCCGTCCGGCAGCGTGAGCGCCCGCTCCAGCTCCGCACCTTCGAAGTACTGAGCGCCGTGACTCTTCACGACGCCGAGCGCGCGCGGATGCTCGGCGAGCGCGGCCGAGTCCGAGAGGACGCCGTCCACCACGAGCCACTCGTCGGCGGCGAGCGCTGGGAGCCGTCGCTCCGCCAGGCGCCGTTCGAGGGCGGCCCGGACCTTCTGCACCTCGACGCGCGCCGCGGTGAGGGCGCGCGCCGGCGGCCCTGCGTCGTCGGCAGGGATCTCGAGCACCCGCACGCCGGCGGCCTCGAGCACCCGGCGCACGCGTGGCGGGAGCTGGTCGAGCCGCGTGATCGCCACCTCTTCCGTGGCTTCGGCGACCGTGCGGAGCCGGCGGTCCGGCCCGCGCCGCCGGATCGCGGCGGCGGCATGCGCCCGCACAATCGGCGTGATCCCGCCATACCCGACCACACGCCACTGCTCGATGCCGTCGAGGAAGTCCACGGACCCGGGTGCCAGGGGCGGCGCGTCGCCCAGCGGGTACACCCGGAGCTCCGCCCCTTCGACCGGATCGGCTCCGGTGAACTCCTCGAGGTCGGAGCGGCCGAGGCTCGCCTCGGGGACCCCGGAGGCCGGCACGGCGCCAGCCGCGACGACGGCCTCGACCCATGAGCCGGACCCGGTCATCGAGTCCGAAGCGCCCAGCCGAGATACGTGATGCTCAGGTCGTCCGTCAGGACGCGGCGGCCGGTGCCGTCGCCGCCCCGCGCGATCCCCTTCATTTCCTGCACGACCATGTCGTTGCGGGCGAGTTTGTCGGTCAGCTCGACCGGCGTGATGAAGCGCTGGAAATCGTGGAAGCCTTCGGGCATGGTGTGCTGCACGTACTCCTCGTCCCACACCACCTGCAGGAACCCGGCGATCGTGCGGTTGTGGGTGAGGAACCCGAGCCCGCCGCCCGGCGCCAGGACGGCCGCGATCCCGGCCAGGGTGCGATCGAGGTTCTCCACGTGCTCGAGGACGTCCACCGCGAACACGAGGTCGTAGGTCCCCTCGAGCCCGGCGGCCTTCAAGTCCTCGGCCGTGCCCCGCCGGTAATCGATCGCCAGCCCGGCGGGTTGCGCGTGGTCACGCGCTGCGGTGAGCGAGCGCTCCGACGGATCGATGCCCGTCACCCGCGCGCCTTCGCTCGCGAGCGCTTCGGCGAGGATCCCGCCGCCGCAGCCCACATCGAGCACGCGCTTGCCGCCGAACCCGTTGAACACGGCGCGGAAGTACTCCACCCGCACGACGTTCAGCTCGTGCAGTCCCGCGAACGGTCCGGCGTCGCTCCACCACAGGCCCGGCATCCGCTCCACCAGACGCTCGTACTTCTCGGGCTCGGGGAGGCCGCCGAGGCGGGGGAGAGAGTGGGGGTCGGACATCAACGACAATCTACGACGTTGTGGAGGCTGTGGAGGTTCTGGAGGTGGTGGAGGTGGCTACCGGGCGAGGGACCGGTACAGCTGCAGGGTTAGAAACCTTGCCCGACTCTGCCGGTCATTCAGCGTCGACCAATCCTGATCCGCCAAGATGCCCGCCTCCCGACAGAACCGCAGCGCGTACCCGACCTCGGTTAGAGAAGAGAGGGCGATATCGAGAAAGCGGCGGAACTCCCTGGTACTTCGCCGTGCTGATCCCTCCACGATGTTGACCGCGGCGGAGAAGGCCGCTCGCCGGGTTTGGGAAGTGAGGCCATACCGCTCGTCAGAGGGAAACCGTTTGGTAACGCCGTAGACCGCGAGGGCGAGCTCGTGGCACTCACGCCAGGCGTGCAGTTTTTCGTACGGAGCCATGCGGACCAACATACGCCGAACCGCCTGCCATGCCCGACCATTCCCACGCACGCCGGAGCCTTCCGTCGCGATCAACCTCCACATCCTCCAGAACCTGCCCAACCTCCAAAACCTCCCTCACGCCGTCGCTTCCACATTCGGGAACGGCGGCACGTCGAGGAACCACAGCCCCGCCAGTCGCGAGCTCTTGTCGACTTCGACCAGCAGGCGGTCCGCCACGCGCACCACAGTGGCGGGACGCTGGCGCCCCACCCGGATGTGCAGCACCGATTCCGCCTGGTTTTTCTCGACCGTGAGCGGCGTGTCCACCTCGACGGCCGCTACCGCCGGTTGCGCCTTGCGCGTGGGAAACACGACGCGCGCGTCCTTCGCCGGCGCCGGAGCCGCGAGCTGCTCGTGGGTGCGGATGTCGTCCGGCCACGTGACCACGTCCACGCCACGCAAGCAGCCGCTGGCCACGTCGATCACGACGAACGAGCCGTCATTGCCCTCGAGATCCACCGTCCCGTTGAAGCTCGTGGCCTTCCCCGTCCCCTTGCATGCGACGGAGAGAATGTCGGTCTCGGGATCCCAGTGATAGGTGACCTTGGGGAGCTTGCCGTCGAGCGGCTCGATTCGGGCTTCGAAGTGCGTCGACAACCGCGCCTTCCAGGGTCTGCGGGGGGCGGATAATATAGACCGCACCTCGAGCAGGGGCTAGGACGAATGGAAAGGCGGGAGTTTCTGGCGGCTGGCGGTGTGGTCATTGCGGATTTCGGATTGCGGATTGCGGATTGGACACACCCCATGTCCGCCCCGACTAATCCGCAATCCGCAATCGCCAATCCGCAATCTCCTCAGGAGCCCTCCCTCTCCACGGAAGTCTTCGCCCGCCGCCTCGACCGCGCCCGGGCGGAGCTCAAGGCGCGCGGGCTGCAATGCCTGATCGCGACACCCGGCACCAACTACGAGTACCTCACCGGCTACAATCCCGGACGCAGCGAGCGCCTCATCGCCCTGATCCTGCCGCTCGAAGGCGCCCCGGCGGTGGTATGCCCTGCGTTCGAGACCGAGCGGATCAAGCGCCATAGCGCGGTCGCGGATGCCCGGGGATGGGAGGAGCAGGACGACCCGTACGACCGGGTGCGCGACACCGTGCGCCGGCTGGCGCCGCGCGCCGGAACTGTCGCGCTCGAGTCGTCCACCGGGTACCAGACCGCGCTGCGGCTCGCGGCCGCGCTGCCGGGCTGGAAGTTCGTGGACGCGGCACCCGTGACCGAGCGGCTCCGCATCGTGAAGGCCCCCGAGGAGGTCGCCCTGATCCGCCGAGCCATCGAGATCACGCAGGGCGCCATGACCGCGACGTTCGGACAGCTCGCCGTGGGGATGACCGAGCGCGACGTGGCGCGGCTCTTGTCGCGCGAGATGCAACAGCGCGGCGCCGACGGCGGCGGCCTGGTGCAGTTCGGTCCGTCCAGCGCGCTACCCCACGGTGGCCCCGCCGCGGCCGCGCTCGCGCGGGAAACCGTGGTGCTGATCGATTGCGGCTGCCGCGTCGGCGGGTACGAGTCGGACATCACCCGCACGGTCTGGTTCGGCGACAATCCGACCGACGAGTTTCGCAAGGTGTTCAACGTGGTGCACGACGCCCAAAGCGCCGCCATCGAGCTGGGACGGTCCGGCACGCCGTGCCAGGACATGGACCGCGCCGCGCGCCGGGTGATCAGCGTGGCGGGCTACGGGTCGTTCTTCACCCACCGCCTGGGGCACGGGCTCGGCATGGATGGCCACGAGCCGCCCTATCTGGTGGAGGGCAACGCGCTCCGACTCGAGCCCGGGATGGTGTTCACCGACGAGCCGGGGATTTATCAGCTGGGGAAGTTCGGAGTCAGAATCGAAGACGATTGTGTGATGACGGAGACGGGGGTGGAGGTTCTGAGCCAACGGGCATCGAAGCTCTAGGCTACGTGATCCCCGGGCTTGCGCCAACCCCGGGCTTGCGCCCGGGGTCAGTACAGACCACCCGGGGGCAGCCTCACTGACCCCGGGCGCCAGCCCGGGGTTACGGTGGAGGGTCAGTCGCTCAGCTTCTTCGCAAACCCGACGATTCGATCGAGCGCCTTCTGCAGCTGGTCCGTGGCCGCCGCGTACGACAGTCGCACATAGCGGTCGTCCCCGAACGCCGCGCCCGGCACCAGCGCCACACCGGTCGTGGTGATGAGCCGCGTACAGAATTCCGTTCCACCGATGCCCCCGAACGAGTCCACCCGGAAAAAGAAGTAGAACGCGCCGAGCGGCTCGACGAACTCGACGCCGGGCAGGTCCTGCCGGAAGCGCGTGACCACGAGATCGCGCCGCTTGCGGAACTCGGCCACCATGCGGCCGACATCCTGCTCCACCCGGTCGTCGCCCAGCGCCGCCGCCGCGGCGACCTGCGCGGGGTGGTTCGCCCCGGTCGTGGTATGCGACTGCAGTGCCGCCATCGCCTTCGCGAGGGCCCCCCCCGCCCCTCCCAGCGCGAGCGCCAGCCCGATCCGCCACCCGGTCATCGCGTAGGCCTTGCTGACGCCGTAGATCACCACCACCCGCTCGAGCAGCTCGTCGGGCAAATCGAGGAATGACGGCGCCGGGCCCGTCCCGTAGTGGATCCGGCGATAGATCTCGTCCGCGACGACCCACACCTTCCGGTCGCGGGCCCACTGCGCGATCGCCTTGATCTCGGCGTGGGTGTACACCGCGCCCGTGGGGTTGCACGGCGAGCACAGCACGAGACCCTTGGCGCCGGGAACCACGCGATCCAGGTCCCGCACGCTCACCTTCAGGCTCCATTCGGGATCGCCCGGGACGAGCACCGGTCGGGCGCGGCACAGGTACACGATCTGCGGATACGACACCCACGCCGGTGCCGGGATGGCGACGACGTCCCCGGGGCCGAACAGCGCGAAGCAGACGTTGAAGAGCGACTGCTTCGACCCGTTCGACACCACGATGTGGTCGGCGTTGACCGCGCGACCGCCCGACAGGAGCGAGAGATGCTTCGCCCCGGCGGCCCGGAGCTCGAGGATCCCCTCGTTCGCCGGGTAGTGGGTTTTCCCCTCCCGGATGGCGCGAACGCCGGCGTCCGACGGGATGGACGGCGTGGGAAAGTCGGGCTCTCCCGCGCCCAGGTCGATCACGTCCTCGCCCGCCGCCTTGCGGCGCTTCGCCTCCTGCGAGATCGCGATGGTCGCGGACGTCTCGAGGTGTTGCAGGTTGGGCGAAAGGCCGGAACCCGGGGGCATGCGCGGGACGATAGCCCAGCCGGGCGAGGTGGGCAACCGTGATTCCATTCCCAGGCTGAAGCCTGGGCCCGGTCGAGCGCTGCCCTGAAGGGCAGAGCTGTGTCGGGCCCACCCTTGAGGGTGGGGACGACGACACGGTTGCCTTTGGGTGTCGCGCGCGGTACCATCCTGCCGCTGGCTCGCCCTTTGACAACCGAGGACCGTGTGACAGGAGCGGAAGCGAAGGCGGCGCTGGAGCGCGGCCGGGGGGTAGTGCTGGTGTGTCCCCCCGCCCCCGAGCGCGCGCAGCAGCTGTGGGAGCTCGTGAGCCCATTGACCGCGGGGGAGGACCCCGGGGTCGGTCCACGCGTCTTGATCGTCTGCGCGGACGACGCGGCTGCGGCGGAGTGGCCGGCCGTCGCCCCCGCCGGGTTTCGCGTCCACGCCGTCACCGGGCTCGTCCAGAGCGCCAGCAGGCTCAAGCAGCGCCCGCCGCAGGTGCTGGCCGGGGCTGTGAAGGACCTGGCCGCGCTGGTCCAGCGCGCCGCGCTCAAGCTCGATCGCGTCGCCGCGCTCGTGGTGGCGTGGCCCGAGGCAGTCGTCGCGGGTGAGCATGCCGCCGCGCTCGATACGCTCTTGGGCGAGGCGCGCGAGGCCCGGCGTCTGGTGCTCAGCTGGAATCCCGCCCTGTTGGCCGATCTGCTCGAGCGACACGCCCGCAGGCCGCTGGTGCTCGGTACGCTGCCCGTGGACGAGGGCGGCGCCCCACTCGCTCCCGCCGGCCGAGTCCGTTACTGCGTCGTTCCGTCGGGCCGGCGAGCGGCCGTCGTTCGTGACGTCCTCGACGCCCTGAACGCGAAGCAACCCGTGATCTGGAGCGGCGGTCCTAACCCCGACTCCGAGGCGCGCCCCGACGCCGTGGTCTGCACCGCGCTGCCGTCGCGCGATGAGCTCGCCGCGCTGGTGCGGCTGGGTGAGCCGATCGTCCTTCTCAGTGCGGCCCAGCTGCCGTACCTGCGTTCCATCGCGACCCTGGCCCCTTTCGCCCTCCCGGGAGCGGCCGACCGCGCGCGCGATCGCGCCGAAGAGCTGCGCGAGCGGGTGACACAGGTGCTCCTCTCCGGCGGCGTGGACGCCGAGCTCGCCCTGCTCGATCCCCTGTTTGAGCGGTTTGACCCGGCTGAGGTGGCGGCGGCGTTGCTGGCGTTACAACGGGAACCGGGATTGGGGAAAGGGGAAGCGGGCCAGCCCCCCCTCGCCTCGGGCACGGAGCGCGTGAAAGTCTTCGTGGGGGTCGGCAAGAAGGACCGAGCAAGCGCCAAGGACCTGGTCGGCGCGTTGATCCGCGAAGCCGGCGTGGCGAAGGACGCCATCGGCCGCATCGACGTGCGCGAGACGTTCAGTCTGGTCGAAGTGACGGCCGGGACGGCGGATCGCGCGGTGCGGGGACTCACGGGGACCACGATCCGCGGTCGCCGCGTGATCGCGCGGCTCGAACGGGAGCGCTAGTCGGCTGGAACACGCGCAGCCGCGCCGCGGTAGCATGCTCGTGGCGACAACCGCCGAGCCCGCGTCACCTGCGGGCATCCGGACTCAGCGGATTCTCCTGAAGGGTTATCACGGGCAGCCCACGCCGGGCACCGTCACGATCCGCCACTTCAACCGCGACGAGCGGGTGCGTCGCGCGCTCGCCGGGCTGGGCAAGTGGTGGGGCGTCGCCGTCGTGTCCGTGCTCATCCCCGTGGCGCACTTCGTCCTCGTGCCGTCGTTCCTCGCCTATGGCGTCTGGCACTGCTTCCAGCGGCTCGGCACCGTGGAGCTGGTGATCGAGGCGCGCGGCACCTGTCCCGACTGCGGCGCCGAGCAGGCGCTCGACCTCGCGCCGCGATGGCGGGCGCCTCAACCGGTAACGTGCCGCCAGTGTCACCGTGGGCTGCAGCTCGTCCTTCCTTCTTCTTAGTGCGCGATGCGCTCGGCGAGCCAGCGCATGCTCTCGCCTACGTGCGCGTGCCAGTATTTCCAGTCATGCTTCCCCGGCCACTCGGCGTAGGTGTTCGCGACCCCGAGCGCCGCGAGCTCGGCGTGGAACGCGCGCGCCTGGTCCAGGAGCCGGTCATGAGTGCCCACATCGATGAATAGCGCGGGCATGGACCCGTGCTGATCGACGAGGCGTCGCACCAGCTGTGCTGGATCGCGCGCCGTCCAGGACGCGATGGTCCGCCCGAAGGCCGGGGCGATCGCGTCCCAGATCCCCCGCCAGTCGGCGGTGAGCGAGTCGATCGACGTGTGGTAGTGCGCCGGCGCCGCGAACGGATGCGGCCCGGCATAGAGCGGCGACAGCACGCCCGAATGACTCGCGGCCGCCGAGAAGACGTCGGGATGCTCGAGCGCGATAGTGACGGCTCCGAACCCGCCCATGCTCAGGCCAGCGATGCCGCGATGCCGGCGATCCGCGAGCGTGCGATAGGTCGAATCGACGTGACGGACGAGGTCGCGCGCGATGTAATCCTCGTAGCGGGCCCGGACGACGCACAGGGCCGGTGCCGCGCGATTCAGCAGCGTGTCCGCGAGGCACGCGCCGTACGGCTCGGGCGGCTCTTCCCAGTTGGTATACCAGCCGTCGTCGCCGTCCGGCATCACCAGGATGATCTCGGGGCTACCGCCGGCGGCGAGCGAGTCGGCCACGACGTCGATGCTCGCGAGTGCTACCCAGTCGGCTTCGTTCCCGGTCAAGCCATGCAGGTAGTAGGCGACGGGATAGCGCTTGGCGGGCGCGGTCGCGTACGAGGGTGGCAGGTAGATCACGTAGTGTTTCTCCACGCCCAGCGCGGGCGCGAAGAACCGCTCCACCCGCACCGTGCCGCGGGGCGGGGCGAGTTGCAGGGAGATGCCGATAAACGCGACGGCCAGAGACCGAGCGAACACGAAGAGCCTCCTGTGTAAAAAGCCGACGGGCCGCCCAGCGGGGCAGCCCGTGAACGACGCAGCCCAGCCCTCACGGGCCGGGCTATTTCTTGTTGACCACCATCTTCAGCTGCTTGCCGGCGCGAAACGCGGGAGCGATCGACGCCTTGATCTGAATCACCCCACCCGTCTTGGGATTGCGACCCATGCGCGCCGCGCGCTTGCGGGCTTCGAAGTTGCCGAAGCCGGTGATCTGCACCTTGGCGCCCTTCTTGAGCTCGGCGGCGATGATGCCCTTGTCGTCGAACAGGGCTTCGATCGCCCGGCCGGCATCGGCCTTCGACATCTTGGTGCGCATGGCCAGTGCCGCGGTCAGCTCGGCTTTGTTCACGGTGTCTCCTTCGTGAGGGTCCAGGGCACGCAAAAACCCTTGTAATTCCGCCCGTTTCGCGGGTGGGCACCCGAAAACCCGCATAAAACCGCCACAATATGCTGCCCCCCCCAGCAAATCCGCAAGATAGCTGGCCTTTCTCGACACACCCCCCCTCAGTCCATCCCCCTCCCCGTTGCCAGGCGCGCCGGCTGGCTGTTGCCGGACGCCAAGTTACAAGGGGTTGTCAGTGACTGGTCCCTGATATCTTGAGACCGCTTGGCGTCTTGGCGTCTGTCAACGACCCTGTTGTCGGTTCGCTATCCACTGGAGCCTCTTCTGTTTCACGGTACCCGCCCCGGCTGGATCGAGGTGATCGCCGGCGTGATGTTCTCCGGCAAGAGCGAGGAGCTGGTGCGCCGGGTGCGGCGCGCCGTGATCGCCAAGAAGCACGTTCAGGTCTTCAAGTCGCACCTGGACGCGCGGTACGCCGGCCTGTACACGGTGAGCACGCACGACGGGGGACTCGTCGAGGCCGAGCCGGTGGACTCGGCCGATGCCGTGATCCGCGCGCTGCGACCCGACACCGAAGTAGTGGCGGTGGACGAGGTGCAATTCCTGGACGACGGGATCGTGGCTGCCGCCAACGGCCTGGCGGACCGGGGCGTCCGCATCGTGCTCGCGGGGATCGACATGGATTTTCGCGGCCTCCCCTTCGGGCCGATGCCCACGCTGCTGGCGATCGCCGAGATCGTCGATAAGCTGCAGGCGATCTGCGTGGTGTGCGGAGGCCCGGCCAGTCGCAACCAGCGTCTCGTCAACGGCAAGCCGGCGCTGTGGGAAAGCCCCACGATCATGGTGGGAGGACGGGAGTCGTACGAGGCGCGGTGCCGGCATTGCCACAAGGTGCCGAGGGCGGATGAGGACCAGACGGCGCTGCTCTGAACGCGGAACGCGGAACGCGGAACGCGGAACGGGTGCACACTCCGCTCTGTTCCGCGTTCCGACTTCCGCGTTCCGCGTTCGATGCTAAACGTCGCCCTCACCGGCAACATCGCTGCGGGAAAGTCCACCGTCGTCGATCTGTTCCGTCGCTGGGGCGCCACGATCATCGACGCCGACGAGCTGGCGCGCCAGGCCCAGGCGCCCGGCGGCGTGGTACTGGCGGCGATCGCGCAGCGGTTCGGCGCCGATGTGCTCGCGCCCGATGGATCGCTCGACCGCGCAGCCCTGCGCGGCAAGGTGATGGGCGACCAGGCGGCGCTCGACGCCCTCAACAGCATCGTGCACCCGGCCGTGCGCCGCCGCCGCGACGAGCTGGTGCGCGAGGCCGCCGAGCGCGGCGACGTTCTGGTCGTGAACGACATTCCGCTGCTGTTCGAGGTGCTCGACCCGGCGCAGTTCGACGCGGTGGTGCTGGTGGATGCGAGCGTCGCGCTGCGGCGCACCCGGCTGCACGCCAGGCGGGGCCTCTCGAATGAAGAGGCGGACCGGATGATCGCGGCGCAGATGCCGGCCGAGCGCAAGCGGGCGCAGAGCCACTACACGATCGAGAACGAGCGCTCGCTCAGGACCCTGGAGCGGAAAGCCCGGAGCGTGTTCGACGAGCTGCGCCGCCACGCCGCGGCGGCTGCGCTCGGCCGCCCCGCCCGGTCGCTGTTGCTCGTCGCGCCCCCGGCGGACGCGAAGCAGCCATCGCTGACCGCGATCGCCGCCCGCTACAACGACGCCGGACTCGCCGTGCGCCGCGTGACCGACAGCCCCGCGGCGCTCGCGAAGGCGCTGGAGCGGGCGGACGAG
This sequence comes from Gemmatimonadales bacterium, assembly GCA_036522815.1. Classification (GTDB taxonomy): domain Bacteria; phylum Gemmatimonadota; class Gemmatimonadetes; order Gemmatimonadales; family GWC2-71-9; genus AG41. The sequence goes on from DATDFC010000001.1 coordinate 13,734, forward strand.
CGGCCCGACGCCATCGTCGCCGTGCATGCCGCCGCCGCCGCCGCCGAGCAGGCCTGGACACGCGCCGGTCGACCCGGGGTGCTCGCGTACCTGTCCGACGACCCCGACCCGGTGGCGGTGCGGCTCGATCTGCGCCCCTGGGGTTACGAGCGGCTGCGTCTCATGGAGCCCGGCGCCGCCGGTCTGGCGCCGCGACCGGATCTGTTTCCGTCGGGCAACCCATTGGGTTGACAGGGGTTTCGCGCTCCGGTAACCTTCGCCCCGACCTCCCACGCCCCGCGAGCGAGCGACCCCGCATGGCGAACGTCCCGTCCGA
>DATDFC010000002.1:0-6475 GCA_036522815.1 Gemmatimonadales bacterium
GCCTCGAAAATCGCCCGCGCCTGCATTTCGGTGATCTCGGGATAGGTGATGCCGAGCCGGCAGCCGCGGTGCCCGAGCATCGGGTTCGCCTCCACGAGCGAGGCCACCAGGCGCTCGAGGCGCGCCGCCGGCAGGTTCATGGCGCGCGCCAGGCCAGCCACCTCGGCCTTGCCGTGCGGCAGGAACTCGTGCAGCGGGGGATCGAGCAGGCGGATCGTCACGGGATAGCCGCTCATCGCCTCGAACAGACCCTCGAAGTCGGCACGCTGCATCGGGAGCAGCTTGGCGAGCGCCGTGCGGCGCCCCGGCTCGTCGGGGGCCACGATCATCTCGCGCATCGCGGTGATGCGGTCGCCCTCGAAGAACATGTGCTCGGTGCGACACAGCCCGATCCCCTCGGCGCCGAACTCGCGGGCCCGCTGCGCGTCCGCCGGAATGTCGGCGTTGGCGCGCACCCGCAGCCGGCGCCGCTCGTCCGCCCAGGCCATCAGCTTGGTGTAGTGGACCCCGACCTTGGGCTCCACCAGTTTCGCCGCCCCCAGGATCACGCGCCCCGTGGTGCCGTCCACGGTGATCACCTGACCCTGTTTGACGACCCTGCCGTTGGCGCGCATCCGGCCCGCCTGGGGATCGACCTCGATGTCGCTGGCGCCCACGACGCATGTCTTTCCCATGCCGCGCGCCACCACCGCCGCGTGGCTCGTCATGCCCCCGCGGGCGGTGAGCACCGCCTGGGCCGCCACGATGCCGTGAAAGTCTTCGGGCGAGGTCTCCGGCCGGATGAGGATCACCTTGCGCCCGCGCTTCGCGAGCGTCTCCGCCTCGTCCGCATCGAACACTGCCTCGCCTATGGCGGCCCCCGGCGACGCCGGCAGGCCCTTGGCCACCACGGTGACACTGGCCCGCGGATCGACCATGGGGTGAAACAGCTGGTCCAGGTCCTGAGGCGGCACGCGCTGCACGGCCTCGTCGGGAGTGATCAGGCCGTCGTCCACCATCTCCACGGCGGTGCGCACCGCCGCCAGTCCCGTGCGCTGCGCCCGGCGCGTCTGCAGCATGAACAGCCGGCCGTGCTCGAAGGTGAACTCGATGTCCTGCACGTCTCGGAAGTGGCGTTCCAGCTTGTCCGCGATCCGCTCGAGCTCGCGATACACCTTGGCGAGCGCGCCGCGCTTCATCTTGGCGATGGGCTCCGGCGTGCGCGCGCCCGAGACGACGTCCTCGCCCTGCGCGTTGGCGAGGAAGTCTCCGTTCAGGACGTTTTCGCCGGTGCGACAGTCGCGCGTGAACGCCACCCCGGTGCCGCAGTCGTCGCCCATATTGCCGTACACCATGGCGACGACGTTCACGGCGGTCCCCAGATCGTCCGGGATGCCGTTCAGCTTGCGATAATCCTGGGCCCGGCGCGTGCGCCAGCTCTTGAAGACCGCTTCGATCGCGCCCCACAGCTGCGCGAAGGGATCGTCGGGGAACGGGACGCCGCGTTTCGCCTGAATGATCGCCTTGAACTCGTGCACCAGCGCGGCGAGATCGTCGGCCGGCAGGTCGATGTCACGCTCCACCCGCCGCCGCTGCTTGAACTCCTCCAACACCTCAGCGAAGGGCTCCTTGCCGAGATCGAAGACCACGTCGCCGTACATCTGGACGAAGCGGCGGTACGAGTCGTACGCGAAGCGCGGGTTCTTGGATCCCGCTATCAGCCCCTCCACGGTCGCGTCGTTCAAGCCCAGGTTGAGGATGGTTTCCATCATCCCGGGCATCGAGACGGCGGCCCCCGAGCGCACCGACACGAGCAGCGGGTTCTTGGGATCGCCGAATTGCTTCTTGCTGACGCGCTCGAGCTGCTTCAGGTGGCGGTCGACTTCTTCGCGCAGCTCGTCGGGGAAGGTGCCCTGCTCCAGGTAGGTGAGGCACAGCTTGGCGGAGATGGTGAACCCGGGCGGGACAGGCAGGCCCAGGTTCGCCATCTCGGCGAGGCCCGCGCCCTTGCCGCCCAGGATGTCGCGCATGGCGGCGGAGCCGTCGGCCCGGCCGGGCCCGAAGAAGTACACCCACCGCTCGAGCGCCGGCACGGACGCATCAGACCGCGAGGGGATGCAGCGGCGCGGCGTGCCGCGCCCCGGCCAGATCGTCTTGTGGTATGTCGGTGGGGTAGTCGCCCGAGAAGCAGGCGTGACAGAAGTCCGCCGGATCGCCCCCGGCCGCCCGCAACATGCCGTCGAGCGACAGATAGCCGAGCGAATCCACGCCCAGGTGCTCGCGGATCTCCTCGACAGTGTTGTTCGCCGCGATCAGTTCCTTCTTACTGGGGGTGTCGATGCCGTAGTAGCACGGCCCGGTGATCGGCGGCGACGCCACGCGGAAGTGCACCTGCGTGGCACCGGCCTGACGGATCAGCTGGACCAGCGCCCGGCTGGTGGTCCCACGCACGATCGAGTCGTCCACCACCACGACCCGCTTCCCCGCGAGCACGCCCCGCACCGGGTTGAACTTGATCTTCACCTTGGCCATGCGGTCCGCCTGCGCGGGATGGATGAAGGTGCGGCCCACGTAATGGTTACGGATCAGCGCATGCTCGAGCTTGATGCCCGACTGCTCCGAAAAGCCCAGCGCCATGGCGTTGGACGAATCGGGGACCGAGAAGACGCAGTCGGCGCCCGGGGCGGGGTGCTCGCGGGCGAGCTCCCGCCCGAGCGCCCGCCGCACGCCGTCCACCGAGCGGTGAAACACGGTGCTGTCGGGCCGGGAGAAGTACACCAGCTCGAACACACAGCGGCGGTGCGGGCGGCTCGGCAGGCGCGGCAGCGAATCCACGTCCGCCCCGTGGATGCGCACGAAGTCCCCGGGCGCGAGCTCCCGCACCAGGGTGGCACCCGTGATGTCGAGCGCGCAGGTCTCGGAGGCCACCACCCAGCCACGCCCCAGCCGGCCGAGCACGAGCGGGCGGAAGCCACGGGGATCCACGATCGCGTACAGCGTGCGTCCCACCGTGATCAAGAGTGAGTACGCCCCCTCGACGCGCTCCAGCGCGTCGAGCAGCTGGTCTTCCGGCTCGCGCGCCTCGGAGCGGGCGATCAGGTGCACCAGCACTTCGCTGTCGGATGAGGTTTGGAAGATGGAGCCTTTGGCGACGAGGTCGGAGCGCAGCTGCACGGCGTTGGTGAGGTTGCCGTTATGCGCCAGCGCGAGCGGCCCCTCGCGGTAGCCCACGAGCATGGGCTGCGCGTTGGCGAGCACCGACGTGCCGGCGGTCGAGTAGCGCGTGTGTCCGATCGCGACGTCGCCAGGGAGCTCGCTCAGGACCCGCTCGCTGAACACGTCCGACACGAGCCCCATCCCGCGGTGCGACCGCGCGACGCCCTCGCCGTTCACCACCACCATCCCCGCGGACTCCTGCCCCCGGTGCTGCAGGCTGTACAGTCCGAGGTAGGCGACGCGGGCCGCGTCGGGAACGCCGGTGACGCCAACGATGCCGCACATCCGTCTGTCAATCTCCCATGCGTCGGGGAAGTGCCGTGAAATATACCTGCCGCAACCGGTCGACGGAGTGCTCCACGGCCGCGTCGCGCAGCCTGATCCGCAGCACGCCGCCGCGCTCGCCCACCGTCCCGATAGCCTGAGCCGCCACACCCAGCTCCTGCGCGAGCGCCGCGACGGCGGCCACCCGCTCGGGGGCGCAGCTGATCACTGCCCGTCCGTGCGATTCGCTGAACAGCAAATCGTGAGCGGTGAGCGGTGAGCTGTACGGGGTTAGATCGATGTCGAGACCAAACCCCGTCTCGTCATACGGGCCCGCCATCGCCACCTCGGCCAGCGCGACGCCGAGGCCGCCCTGCGAGCAGTCGTGGGCCGAGTGGAACAGGCCCCGTTCCGCCCCCGCCACGAGGTAATCGATGAGCTGCCGCTCCCGCGCCAGGTCCACGTTGGGTGGCGCGCCCCCCGCAAATCCGTACACGGCCTCCCATAGCTGCGACCCGCCCAGCTCGGCGCGGGTCTCGCCCAGCACGAAGATGGCGTCGCCCCGCGCCCGCGCGTGGCTCGGCACCGCCCGGTCCACTCGAGGTAGCAGGCCGACCATCCCCACGACGGGTGTCGGATCGATCGCTCCGGTGGGACTCTCGTTGTAGAACGAGACATTCCCGCCGGTGACGGGCGTGTCCAGCGCGCGGCACGCGTCGGCGATCCCGCGGCAGCTTTCCTTGAATTGATAAAACACCGCCGGCCGTTCGGGGCTGCCGAAGTTGAGGCAATCGGTGATGCCCAGAGGCCGGGCGCCGGTGCAGGCCACGTTGCGCGCCGCTTCCGCCACTGCCGCCTTGCCTCCTTCATACGGATCGAGGCGGACGTAGCGACTGTTGCCGTCCACGCTCACCGCCAGGCCGAACTCCGCGTCGCGCACGCGAATCACGCCGGCGTCGCCGCCCGGCCCGAGCACGGTGCTCGCCTGCACGGTCGAGTCGTACTGCTCATAGACCCAGCGTTTGGACGCGACGGGGGGGTGGTCCAGCAGCGTGAGGAGCGCGTCAGCGGGATGCGGGATGCGGGACGCGGGATGCGGGGACTGGCGGCGCAGCTCGGCGATGGCCGGATCCTCCCGCGCCTCCGGGTGGTACACCGGGCAATCGTCGATCAGGCGCTGGCCGGGGATCTCGACCACGACCTGCTCGCCCCATGTCGCGCGATACATGCCGTCGTTCGTCACCCGGCCGATCGCGGTGGCGCCCAGCTCCCACTTGGCGGCGATCGCCTCGACCTGCGCCACGCGGTCCATCTTGGCCACCACCAGCATCCGCTCCTGCGATTCGGAGAGGAGAATCTCGTAGGGTGTCATGCCCGGCTCGCGCGTCGGCACTCGGGCCAGGTCGATCTCCACGCCCACGCCGCCTCTGGCCGCCATCTCCGCCGAGGAGGAGGTGAGCCCGGCGGCTCCCATGTCCTGGATCGCCACGATGTGCCCGGAGGCGATCAGCTCGAGGCTCGCCTCGAGCAGCAGCTTTTCGGTGAAGGGATCGCCCACCTGCACCTGTGGGCGCCGCCGCTCGCTCTCGCGGGTCAGCTCCTCCGAGGCAAACGACGCCCCGTGGATGCCATCGCGACCGGTGCGCGATCCCACCACGAGCAGCACGTTGCCGACGCCATGCGCCGCCGCCGTGATGAGGTCCCGCTCGCGCAGCAACCCGACGCACATGGCGTTGACGAGCGGATTGCCGCCGTAGCTCGGACCGAAGTCGACCTCGCCGCCCAGCGTCGGCACGCCGACGCAATTGCCGTAGTCTCCCACGCCTTTCACCACGCCGGCGCAGAGGTAGCGATTGCGCGCGTCGTCGAGCGACCCGAAGCGCAGGCTGTTGAGCACCGCCACCGGACGCGCGCCCATGGTGAAGACGTCCCGCAGGATCCCGCCCACGCCGGTGGCCGCCCCCTGGTAGGGCTCGACCGCCGAGGGGTGGTTGTGCGACTCGATCTTGAAGGCCACGGCCCATCCGTGCGGCAACCGCAGCACGCCGGCGTTCTCGCCCGGCCCCTGCACGACCTGCGGCCCCGCGGTGGGGAAGCCTTTCAGAATGGGGCGCGAATGCTTGTAGGAGCAGTGCTCGCTCCACAGGGCGGAGAACACGCCCAGCTCGGCGAACGTGGGCGTCCGGCCCAGCAGCGCGGTGATGCGGCCGTACTCGAAGTCGGTGAGGTTGTGCTCGCGAACCAGCTGCGGCGTGATCGGGGGGTCGCCGGGGAACGGGCTCGGCGTCACGCGTCGGAGGCCTTGGCCCCGGACACGCCCCGGAGCACGGCGCGGAACACACGGGCGATGATGTTGGGCTGGGGGTGGGCGATCAGGCTCTCGGCCTCGCCGGCGTCGAACCACAGCCCGTGGCAGTGGGTACACTGGTCGATCTGGATCCCGTGCCACTCCCCGGTGATCAGGTCGTAGCCGCATTTGGGGCACTTCATGTAATGCGACCGGCGCTCGGCCTGCGCCGCCGCCTGTTGCGCGCTGGCGCGCTGCTGGCGCAGCAGCTCGGCGTCGCGCCGGGCGAAGTATTCCTCTTCGTTGCGGCTCGGCTTATCGGTCATCGCTGGTCATCGCGTTCCGGGCGTCGAGGGTGACTTGACCGTGAGCGTGTCGCCGCCGGGGCGGGCGGGGCCGTGCGGCGGCGTGGCCGCCGGCGACGACGACTGCCCGCTGTAGCCGTGCCCGGGCCAGCGCAGCACGGCATCCACCACCTGGCCGTTGCGGAGAAACACCACGTCTTCCGTGCCGCAGGTGTACTCGCACCCGTTCCGGAAGTACAGGAACGTCATCTCCCCCTGGTGACGCACGGCGATCGGCGGCCCCCACAGCGAGAAGATGTCCTTCTCGCCCATCCCGGGAGCGATCGTTCCGGTGTCGGGGGACTCGTAGGGGACGTCGCCCGCGGGCCGGGCAATCTCGGGCGCCTGCGCCGCGTGGCGCCGCCCGCCCGCCGCGGGGGGCGTG
>DATDFC010000003.1:0-33223 GCA_036522815.1 Gemmatimonadales bacterium
GCCCGCACCATGGCGTCGCTCTCCGGCTCGGGACCGACCGTCGTCGCGGTGGTGGCGGGCGACCGCGCGCGCGCCGTGGGCGACGCCATGGTGCGGGCCTGGAAAGCCCGTGGCATCGTGGCGCAGGTGTTTCACGCCGACCGCCCGGCCGGCGGTTACGAGATCGACTGAGGATCTATGGCCAGGGCCAGGGCTCACCCCACTCGTGCTCCCCACATCCACAAGTTCGGCGGCGCATCGCTCGCGGACGCCGCGGCGATCGGTCACGCCGTCGGCATCGTGCGGGCCCAGCGCCCGGACCCGTTGGTGGTGGTCGTGTCGGCGATGAGCGGGGTGACCGACGCGCTGTTGGACAGTGCGGCCCGCGCGGCGCGCGGCGACGCGGGTCACGTACGGGCGGCGGCCGAGGCGCTGCGCGCGCAGCATGCCACCGCGGCGCGGGCGCTGGTGCCCGCGGCGGGCGCCCGATTGGAGGAACTGCTGCGGCTGATCGACGAGGCGTTCGCCGAGCTGGAGCAGGTGGCGGGTGGCCTCGGTGTGCTGCGCGAGCTCACGCCCCGCACCACCGACTATCTCGCCGCGCGAGGGGAGCGGCTTTCGGCCCGGCTGTTCGCGGCCGCCCTCGACGCCGCCGGCTGCCCGGCGGCGTACGTCGACGCCGCCGAGATCGTGCAGACCGACGGCACGTTCGGCAACGCGTCGCCCGACCTGCGGCGCACGGAGCGGAGCGCGCGCACGGTGCTGCGGCCGCTCTTGGCCCGTGGCGTGGTGCCGGTGGTGCCCGGTTTTCTCGGCGCCGCGCCCGACGGCCAGGTGGCGACGCTCGGGCGGGGGGGCTCGGATCTGACGGCGACGCTCTTGGCGCGGGTGCTGGGCGCGCGGGAGGTGTCGCTGTGGAAGGACGTGCCGGGCCTGTTGACCGCCGATCCGCGCATCGTACCCGATGCGCGCGTGGTGCCGCAGGTGCACGTGCGGGAGGCGGCGGAGCTCGCCTACTACGGCGCCAAGGTGCTGCACCCGCGGGCGCTGATCCCCGTGATGAAGCGGAACGTCGCGATCCGCATCCGCCCGTTCGCGGACCCCACGTCGCTCGGCACGGAGATCTCGCGTCGCCGCACGCTGCATCAGTATCCCGTGAAGGCGTTGTCGGCGATTCCGCGACAGGCGCTCTTGACGGTCGCCGGCAGTGGTATGCTCGGCGTCCCGGGCATCGCGGCCCGGACGTTCGCCGCGGTGCATCACGAGGGCATCTCGGTCTCGCTCATCACGCAGGCGTCGTCGGAGCACTCGATCTGCTTCAGCGTGCCGGCCGAGAGCGCCGAGCGCGCCCGCAAGAGCCTGGAAGAGACGTTCCGGCCCGAGATCGCACGCCAGGAGATCGACGGCGTGGAGGTGCAGACCGGCCTCGCCACGCTGGTCGTGGTGGGGCTCGGGATGGCGGGCACGCCCGGCATCGCGTCGCGCGTGTTCTCGGCGCTGGCGGAGGCGCGGATCAACGTGATCGCCACGGCGCAGGGGTCGTCCGAGCTGAACCTCTCGCTGGTGGTCGACGCGAAGGACGCCCCGCGGGCGCAGCGCGCCGTGCACGCGGCGTTCCAGCTCTCGAAGATCGGCGGCGGAGCGGTGGCTCACCCCGACCGGACCGACGTCGTGTTGCTCGGGTTCGGACAGATCGGGCGGACCCTCGCCCCCATGATCGCGAAGGTGAAGCAGGATGGGCTCACGCTCCGCATCGTCGGACTGATCGACCGCAGCGGTCTGGTGTTCGACGCCGGCGGGCTGTCGCCGCGGCGGCTGGCGGCGCTCGCCGCCGCGAAGGCCAAGGCCACACCGCTCGCCAAAGCCACCGGCGGGCGGCGGGCGAGCTCGGCCGAGGCGGTCGCGTTCGTGGCGCGGCACGCCCTGTCGAACCCGGTGCTGGTCGATCTCACCGCCGACGACACGACCGACACGATCAAGGCGGCGCTGGGCGCGGGAATGCACGTGGTGCTCGCCAACAAGCGCCCGGTGACCGCGGACCAGCGGCGCTACGACGAGCTGCGCGCGGCCGCCCAGGCGCATGGCCGCCGCCTGCTACACGAAGCGACCGTGGGGGCGGGTCTGCCGATCATCGACACCTACCAGAAGCTCGTGGAGTCGGGCGATCGCGTCGCCAAGATCGAGGGCTGCCCCTCGGGCACGCTCGGCTACCTGTTCGGCGAGCTGGGCCGGGGCACGGGGTTCTCGGCGGCGCTGCGCGGCGCGATCGCGAAAGGGTATCCCGAGCCCGACCCGCGCGACGACCTCTCGGGGCTCGACGTGGCGCGCAAGGCGCTCATTCTCGGCCGATTGCTGGGCTTTCGGGGGGAGCTGGACGACATCGCCGTCGAATCGCTCGTCCCCGACGGCGCCGACCGCCTGTCGCGGGAGGAGTTCCTGCGGCGCCTGAAGGAATACGACGCCCCTTGGGAGAAGCGCGTGGCCGCAGCCGGGGCGCGCGGCGGCGTGCTGCGCTACCGGGCGATCGTGACGCCGCGACGCATCCGCGTCGGCCTGGTGGTGGTCGACGCGTCGAGCCCGATGGCCTCGCTCAACGGGACCGACAATCAGTTTATCTTCACGACCATGCGCTACAAGAAGAATCCGCTCGTCATCACCGGACCGGGCGCGGGACCGGCGGTGACGGCGGGCGGCATTCTGAACGACGTATTGAAGCTCGCCGGCGCATGAGCGACACCCGGCAGCTCTGCACGAGCTGTGGCAGCGAGATTCCCGAGACCGACCCCCACACCCGCTGCCCGCGGTGCCGCGGCCTGCTCGAGGTGCACCATCGACCCCCCGCGGGCGCGGGAGGAGGGGGGGGCGCGCTGCGCGCGACGTTCGATGCGCGCTGGGGTGTGCGCCGGGGCGTCCTGGCATCGGGCGTGTGGCGCTACCGCGAGGCGGTGCTGCCGAGTGCGGCGCCAGAGGAGGTGCTTTCCTACCCGGAGGGCAATACGCCGCTGCTGACGAGCCCGGCGGTCGCACGCTGGGCGGGGGCGCTGGACGGGGCGCTGCTGCTCAAGCACGAGGGCCAGAATCCCACGGGGTCGTTCAAGGATCGTGGCATGACCGTAGGCGTGACGCAGGCGCGGCGCATCGGCGCGCGCGCGGTGGCATGCGCGTCCACCGGCAACACGGCAGCCGCCCTCGCCGCCTACGCCGCCCTGGGCGGCCTGCCCGCGCTGGTGCTCGTTCCCAAGGGCCACGTCGCGCTGGGGAAGCTGGCGCAGGCGCTCGCCTACGGGGCGCGCACGCTGCTGGTGCGCGGCAACTTCGACCAGTGCCTCGAGCTCGCCGACCAGGCAAGCGAGCGGCTGGGCGTGTACCTTCTCAATTCGGTGAACCCGTTCCGGCTCGAGGGCCAGAAGACGATCCTGCTCGAGCTGCTGCAGCAGCTCGCCTGGCAGCCGCCCGATTGGATCGTGGTGCCCGCCGGGAACCTCGGCAACACCGCCGCCTTCGGCAAAGCGCTGGCGGAGGCCTGCGAATGGGGACTGATCGACCGGCTGCCGCGGCTCGCGGCGGTGCAGGCGGAGGGCGCCGCGCCGTTCGCGTTGAGCTTCCGCGAGGGATTCGCGCGGCGTCACCAGGTGGAGCCGCACACCGTGGCGACAGCGATCCAGATCGGCAACCCGGTGTCGTACGATCGCGCCGTGCGCGCCGTGCGCGACACCGATGGCGTGGTCATCGCTGTGCCCGACGATGAGATTCTCGAGGCGAAGGCGGTGGTCGACGGGGCCGGCATCGGCTGCGAGCCCGCCAGTGCGGCCGCCATCGCGGGCACGCGCCGGCTGGCGCGCGACGGCGTAATAAAGAGCACCGAGCGGGTCGTGGCGATCCTCACGGGGCACGTCCTCAAGGATCCCGCGAGCGTCACAGACTATCACCAGGAGCGCGATCCGGCTCCCCCGCACGCCAACCGACCGACCGAGATCGACCCGCGTCTGGAAGAGGTGGAGCGAGCGATGAACCGATGAGCCCCCTCCGCAGCCGCACCATCACCGCCGGCGTGGAACGCACGCCCAACCGCGCGATGCTGCGCGCCGTCGGGTTCGGGGATCAGGACTTCACGAAGCCGATCATCGGCATCGCGAACGCGCACAGCACGATCACCCCCTGCAACGCCAGGCTCAACGACCTGGCGCTCCGCGCCGAGGCCGCCACCCGCGCCGCCGGCGGCATGCCCCAGACCTTCGGCACGATCACGGTGAGCGACGGCATCTCCATGGGCACCGAAGGCATGAAATACTCCCTCGTCTCGCGCGAGGTGATCGCCGACTCGATCGAGACGGTGTGCAATGCGCAGTGCGTGGATGGGGTGCTGGCCGTGGGCGGGTGCGACAAGAACATGCCGGGCGCCCTGATCGCCATCGCGCGCATGAACATCCCGGCGGTGTTCGTGTACGGCGGCACCATCAAGCCCGGCCATTACAAAGGACAGGACCTGACGGTGGTGAGCGCGTTCGAGGCGGTCGGCCAGTACAGCGCGCGCAAGCTCTCCGAGGCGGATCTGCTCGAGGTGGAGCGCCGGGCCTGCCCCGGCGCGGGCGCGTGCGGCGGGATGTTCACCGCGAACACGATGTCGTCGGCCATCGAGGCGATGGGCATGAGTCTGCCGTATTCGTCCACCATGGCCGCCGAGGATGGCGAGAAGGGCGACAGCGCCGCGCGCTCGGCCGAAGTGCTGGTGGACGCGGTGCGCCGCGACCGACGGCCGCGCACCATCCTCACGCGGGCCGCGTTCGAGAACGCCATCGCCGTCGTCATGGCGCTGGGGGGCTCGACCAACGCCGTGCTGCACCTGCTCGCCATCGCGCGGGCGGCAGGTGTCCCGCTCGCGCTCGACGATTTCGAGACCGTGCGGGAGCGCGTGCCCGTGCTATGCGATCTCAAGCCCTCGGGCCGATTCGTGACCACGGACTTGCACCGGGCGGGAGGCGTGCCGCAGGTGATGAGAATCCTCTTGGCGCACGGCGTGTTGCACGGGGACGCGGCGACGGTGTCCGGCGAGACCATCGCCGACGTGCTGCGGGGCGTGCCGGAGGAGCCGCGAGGCGACCAGGACGTGATACGGCCGTGGCAGCGGCCGCTCTATCCGCAGGGACACCTCGCGATCCTGCGTGGCAATCTCGCATCGGAAGGCGCCGTCGCGAAGATCACAGGGATCAAGCACCTGAAAATGACCGGTCCCGCGCGGGTGTTCGACTGCGAAGAAGACTCGCTCGCCGCGATTCTCGCGGGGCGCATCAAGTCGGGGGACATCCTCGTGATCCGGTACGAGGGTCCGAAGGGAGGCCCGGGGATGCGCGAGATGCTGTCGCCCACGTCGGCGATCATCGGCGCCGGGCTGGGCGACAAGGTCGGGCTGATCACCGACGGGCGCTTCTCGGGCGGGACGTACGGCCTGGTGGTGGGTCATGTGGCACCCGAGGCCGCCGCGGGAGGGACGATCGCGCTGGTGCGGGACGGCGACCCGATCACGATCGACGCCGAGCGACGCCGGCTCGAGCTGGAGCTGACCGAGGCGGAGATCGCGCGGCGGCGCGCGGCGTGGAAGCCGCCTGCGCCGCGCTACACAACGGGTGTGCTCGCGAAGTATGCGAAGCTGGTGTCGAGCGCGAGCCTGGGGGCGGTGACCGACCTTTAGAAGTAGGGGCGCAGCATGCTGCGCCCCTACACAGCGCCGGTGCTACCGCACCAGCGACAGCGGCCGCTTCGCCGGCGTGCGCACCAGCTCGGCGATCCAACCACCCATCTCGCGCGTGCCGAGCATGCGGTCGCTCGGCCGGGCGATGTCGCGCGTGCGCGCGCCCTGCTCCAGCGCCGCGGCGATCGCCTGCTCCACCGCGGCGGCGGGCTCCGTCAGCCCCAGTCCGTAGCGCAGCAGCATGGCCGCCGAGGCGATCGCCCCGATCGGGTTGGCTAGGTCTTTGCCGGCCAACGCCGGCGCCGAGCCGTGGATCGGCTCGAACAGCCCCGGCCCATCGCCCAGCGACGCCGACGGTAGCAGCCCCAGCGATCCCGCGAGCACCGCGGCCTCATCGCTCAGGATGTCCCCGAACATGTTCTCGGTGAGCAGGACGTCGATGCCGGCGGAGTCGGTGACGAGCCGCATGGCGGCGTAATCCACGTAGGCGTGCTCCAGCGTGACCTCGGGGTAGTCCTGGGCCAGGCGTGTCACCGTCTCGCGCCACAGCTGCGACGTCTCGAGCACGTTCGCCTTGTCCACCGAGAGCAGGCGCCGGCGGCGGCTCCGCGCCGCGGCGAACGCCACGCGCGCCACGCGCTCGACCTCGGCCTCGGTGTAGCGCAGGGTGTTCACAGCGGCCCCGTTCTCCTTGCCGCGCGGCTCACCGTAGTACAGCCCTCCGACCAGCTCGCGCACGATGAGGATGTCCACCCCGGCCAGGTGCTCGGGCTTCAGAGGGGAGCAGAACGCGAGCGCGGGGTTGGTCGTCACGGGCCGCAGGTTGGCGTAGACGCCGAGCAGGCTGCGCAGCGCCAGCAGGCCGGATTCGGGCCGCAGCTTGCGTGGCGCATGATCGAGCGACGGATCGCCCACGGCGCCCAGCAGGACGGCGTCGGCTTTCACGACCGCCGCCCGGGTCTCGACCGGCAGCGGATCGCCCGCCGCGGCGACGCCCGCCGCCCCCACGGGATGGTGGCTCAACCGGAACTCGAGGCCGAAGCGCTCTCCCGCGGCCTGCAGCACGCGCACCGCTTCGCCAGTGACCTCGGGGCCGATGCCGTCGCCGGCGAGGACCGCGATGTGGTACTGCTTCATGCCACGTCTCCCTCGCTGGAACGCGGAACGCGGAAGTCGGAACGCGGAACAGTGGGGTCCGACGCTCGCTCGTCTGTTCCGCGTTCCGCGTTCCACCTTCCGCGTTCGAATGCCGCGATCTCTGCGTCGGCGAGCAAGGTCCGCCCGATCTCATCGAGCCCGCGGAGCAGCATCTCGCGATGATAGGGGGCGATGCTGAACGCGGCGCGGAAACCAGCGTCGTCCACCACGGTCTGGGCCTCGAGATCGACGACCACGTCGTAGTGTCCCCCGGCGCGCCCGTGGCGGGCGAACAGCTCGCGGATCTCCCCGCTCACCAGGCGCACCGCGAGCAGCCCGTTCTGGCAGCAGTTCGCGTAGAAGATGTCGGCGAACGACTCCGCGATGACGGCGCGGAAACCGTACTCGCGCAGCGCCCACACGGCGTGCTCGCGCGACGAGCCGCAGCCGAAGTTCGCGCCCGCGAGCAGAATGGTCGCCCCCGCGCCGGCTGGCTGATTCAGCTCGAACGCGGGATCGGGCGAGCCGTCGGCGCGGTAGCGCCAGTCGTGGAACAGCACGGGGGCGAACCCGGTCCGCTCGATGCGCTTGAGAAACTGTTTCGGCACGATCTGGTCGGTGTCGACGTTGACGCGCGGCAGGGCCGCGACCCGACCGGCGTGCCGGATGAAGGGCGTCATGCCCACCGCCGGATGTCGACGAGGTGGCCGGCGATCCCGGCGGCGGCCGCCATGGCGGGACTCATCAGGTGGGTGCGGCCACCGCGCCCCTGGCGGCCTTCGAAGTTGCGGTTCGACGTCGCCGCGCAGCGCTCGCCGCTCGCCAGGATGTCCGGGTTCATGCCGAGGCACATCGAGCACCCCGAATTGCGCCACTCGAACCCCGCCTCCCGGAACACCCGGTCCAATCCCTCGGCTTCGGCCTGTGCCTTGACCTGCTGCGACCCCGGCACGACCAGGGCGCGCACGCCCGCCGCCACGCGGCGACCGCGCACCACGCGGGCCGCACTCCGCAGATCCTCGATCCGGGCGTTGGTGCAGGAGCCGAGAAACACGCGATCGATCGGCAGGCCCTCGAGCGGCGTACCGGGCCGCAAGTCCATATAGGCGAGAGCCCGCTCGGCCGCCTGCCGCTCGGCCGCCGACTCGAAGCCCGCCGGGTCGGGCACGCGCGCCGTGATATCGGCCACCATGCCCGGGTTCGTCCCCCAGGTCACCTGCGGCGCGAGGCTCGCCGCATCGAGCGTGACCCGAGTGTCGTACGTCGCACCGTCGTCCGTGCCCAGCCGGCGCCAGCGCGCGACGGCGCGTGTGAGTCGCTCGCCGGCGGGGGCGCGCGGGCGCCCGCTGAGGTAGGCGAACGTGGTGTCGTCGGGCGCGATCATGCCGGCCCGCGCGCCCGCCTCGATCGACATATTGCACACCGTCATGCGGCCTTCCATCGAGAGCCCGCGGATCGCGTCACCGGTGTACTCGATCACGTGACCGGTCGCCCCCGCCGTCCCGATGCGCCCGATCAACGCGAGGATCAGGTCCTTGGCGGTGACGCCGGGAGCGGGAGCGCCCTCGAAGCGGACCTCCATCGTCTGGGGTCGCATGACGACGAGGCACTGCGTCGCGAGCACGTGCTCCACCTCGCTCGTCCCGATGCCGAAGGCGAGCGCCCCGAACGCGCCGTGTGTGGACGTGTGCGAATCACCGCACACGATGATCATCCCGGGCTGCGTCAGGCCCAACTCGGGACCGATGACATGCACGATGCCCTGGCGAGGCGACGCGAGATCGAACAGCTCGATGTCGAACTCGCGCGCATTGTCCGCGAGCGCCCCGACCTGGCGCGCGGCCAGGGCGTCGGCGATCGGCCGGGTACGATCGTCGGTGGGCACATTGTGGTCCACCGTCGCGACCGTGCGCTCGGGCCGCCGCACCCGCCGTCCCGCGAGCCGCAGCCCCTCGAACGCCTGGGGCGAGGTCACCTCGTGGACCAGGTGCAGGTCGACGTACAGGAGCTCGGGCCCATCGGGGAGTCGATGGACCACGTGGGAGTCCCACACCTTCTCGAAGAGAGTCCGCGGCGTCATGCTCTGAGGGGCTCGGGCCTCGGGGTTCGGGACTCGGGCGGCTTTTCCGAGCCCCGAGTCCCGAGGCCCGAGGCCCTGCCTTCTTCCGACCACGGCATCATCGCGCGCAGAGTCGCGCCTACGCGCTCGATCAGATGGTCGTTCTGCTCGCGGCGCATGCGCTGGAAGTTGGCACCGCCCTGGCGACTTTCCTCGATCCATTCCCGGGCGAAGGCGCCGCTCTGGATATCGGCCAGGATCTGCTGCATCCGGGCGCGGACGGCGGGGGTGATGAGGGTCGGGCCGCGGGTGTAATCGCCGTATTCCGCGGTGTCCGAGATCGAGTAGCGCATGAACTTCATGCCGCCGCGGTACATCAGGTCCACGATGAGCTTGAGCTCGTGCAGGCACTCGAAATAGGCGAGCTCGGGCGCGTAGCCCGCGGCCACGAGCGTCTCGAAGCCGGCCGTGATGAGCGCCGTGACTCCCCCGCACAGCACCACCTGCTCACCGAACAGGTCGCTCTCGGTCTCCTCGCGGAACGTGGTGGGCAGCACGCCGGCGCGGGTGCAGCCGATCCCCGCGGCATACGCGAGTGCGTCGGCGAGCGCATGGCCGCTGGCGTCGCGCTCGACCGCGACGAGCGCCGGCACGCCCCGCCCCGCCTGGAATTCGCTGCGCACCAGATGCCCGGGCGACTTGGGAGCCACCATCGAGACGTCCACGCCCACCGGCGGCACGATCTGCTTGAAGTGGACGTTGAACCCGTGGGCGAACATCAGGGTCTTGCCGGGGACGATCGCCGCAGCGACGTCTTGGTCGTACACGGCGCGCCCGTGCTGGTCGGGAACGAGCATCATCACGACGTGCGCCGCCCGGGCCGCGTCCGCCACCGGGCGCACGTCGAGTCCTTCGGCCGCCGCGCGGGCCCACGACGCTCCGCCCGGCCTCAAGCCCACGATGACGGTGACGCCGCTCTCGCGCAGGTTGAGCGCGTGGGCGTGTCCCTGGCTGCCGTAACCGATGATCGCCACGGTGCGCCCGCGCAGCCTGCCACGGTCGGCGTCCGCGTCGTAGTACACCCGCAGTGAGGAGGTTCCAGGCATTGGTCGCTCTCGAGTCGTTGAGGTTATTGTAGCGCGCGCGTCGCGCCGCGCACGCCCGACACCTTCAGCAGCTTGCGCATCGCCATCTCCACCGTGCCTTCGTCCGCGTCCACGATCACCGTGAGCCGCGCCTCGCCGGCGTCCGCGCCGGGGCCGAGCGTGATGGCCGACACTTTGAGGTTGCGGCGCCGCAGCTCGCCCACCGCACGGCCCAGCGCGAGCAGGTCCTGGTCGACGGACAGAGACAGCGCGTACGCCATCGCGCCGCTCAGTCTCGCACGCCGGCCGCCGGCTCCGCTTCGATCGGCTCGGAGAGCGTGGCGCCGGGCGGAATCATCGGGAACACGTTCGCTTCCTGCTCGATCACGAATTCCACCAGCACCGGCCCCTCGGCCACGCTGGCGCGCGCCAGCACCGACGCGAGCTCGCTGGCCCGGTCGACGCGCCACCCCGGGATGCCGTAGGCCGCCGCCAGCTTCACGTAGTCGGGGCTCCAGATGGGCGTCGCCGAGTAGCGCTTCCCGTGGAAGAACTGCTGCCACTGCCGCACCATGCCGAGGTAGCCGTTGTTGAACACGGCCAGCTTCACCGGGATGCGCTCCTGCACCATGGTGGCGATCTCCTGCATGTTCATCTGGAACCCACCGTCGCCGGAGATCGCCCAGACGTCTTCGCGCGGCCGCGCCAGCTTGACGCCCATCGCCGCGGGCACCGCGAAGCCCATGGTGCCGAGCCCGCCCGACGTGATATGCGTGTTGGGGCGCCCGTAAGGATACAGCTTCGCGACCCACATCTGGTGCTGGCCGACGTCGGTCACGATAGTGCAGCGGTCGTGGGCGGCGGTGTGGATGGCGGCGACAATGGCGTCGGGCGAGAGGTCGCCGCGGTAGCTGTCGGCGGGCGGCCGGGCCCAGCCGAGGATCTCGGCGAGCCACGCCTCGCAGCTGCGCGGCGCGACCGCCGCCACGAGCCGCTCCGTCACGCCGCGGGCATCGCCGACCAGCGCCAGCGCGACCGGCACATTCTTGCCGATCTCCGACGCGTCCAGGTCGACGTGCACGATCTTGGCGCGCGGCGCAAACCCCTTCGTATTGCCCGTCACGCGGTCGTCGAACCGCAGCCCGATGGCGACGATCACGTCGGCGCGCTGGATGGCGCGATTGACGTGCACTTCCCCGTGCATGCCCGGCATGCCGAGATGGAGGGGATGCGAGACGGGCAGCGCGCTGATCCCGAGCAGCGTGGTGATCACCGGCATGCCGGTCTTCTCGGCGAGCTGGCGCACGGCGTCGTAGGCGCCGCTCAACACCACGCCGTGGCCTACCATGAGGAGCGGCCGCTCGGCGGCGGCGATGAGGCGGGCGGCGGCGCGCACGGCGTCCTCCCCAGACCCCTGGTCTGGGGCTCGGGGCTCGGGGTGCGGGGCTCGAGCCTTCGAGCCCCCAGCCCCGAGCCCCGAGTCCCGATACTCCGTCTTCTGGTTCTGCACGTCCTTGGGCACGTCGATCAGCACCGGTCCGGGCCGGCCTTCGCGCGCGATCGCGATCGCCTCGCGCAGCCGCGCGGCCAGCTCGGTGACGTCGGCGACGAGGCAGCTGTGCTTGGTGATGGGCAGGGTGATTCCCACCACGTCCGTTTCCTGAAACGCATCGCGGCCCAGCATGGCGCGCGGCACCTGTCCCGTGATGGCGACCACCGGCGACGAGTCCATCTGGGCGGTGGCGAGGCCGGTGACGAGGTTGGTCGCGCCCGGCCCCGAGGTCGCCACGCAGACGCCGATGCGGCCGCTGGCGCGGGCGTACCCGTCCGCCGCGTGCGCCGCCGCCTGCTCGTGCCGCACCAGGATATGACGGATCTCGGGGGCGTCGCCGAGCGCGTGGTAGAACGGCATGATGGCGCCTCCGGGGTAGCCCCAGATGGTGTCCACGCCTTCCTCCACCAGGACGCGGCAGAGGATCTGCGCGCCGGACAGGAGCTCGGTCACGTCACACCCCCCAGAGGTAGACGGAGTTGAGCGAATCGGCCTCGAGCCGGTCGGCGAAGTGCGCCTTGTTGAGCGCATTGACCAGCGCGCGGGCGCAGGCCTCGACGATATCGGTCGAGGCGCCGTGCCCCGACAGCGATTTGCCGTTCACGCGTGCCTGGAGCGA
Organism: Gemmatimonadales bacterium; assembly: GCA_036522815.1. Classification (GTDB taxonomy): domain Bacteria; phylum Gemmatimonadota; class Gemmatimonadetes; order Gemmatimonadales; family GWC2-71-9; genus AG41. The sequence continues at coordinate 12,121 of DATDFC010000003.1, forward strand.
TACCTGCCCCAGGCTGTCGCGGCCCGGCGTGACGGACTGGACGGCGAGGTTGCCCACCTCGATCGGCTGCCCGACGATCTCGCTCACCGCGGCGAACGTGGCGGCGATCGGGCCGTCGCCCTTGGCCTCGGCTTCGCGCTCGCCGCTCCACGGCCCCGTCATCCGGACGGCCGCGGCGCCGCCCGCCGTGCCGCACACCACGCGCAGATGCGTGAGCTGGAACTGCTCGGGCGCGTCCTGGAAGCCGTCGTGCATCAGGGCGAGCAAGTCTTCGTCCAGGATCTCGCGCTTCTTGTCGGCGAGCGCGATGAACTTGTGGTACAGCCGCTCGAGCGCGCCCTCGCCGAGCTCGTACCCCAGATCGTGAAAGCGCCGCTCCAGCGCGTGCCGGCCCGAGTGCTTCCCGAGCACCAGACGCGAGGCGGGGACGCCCACCATCTCGGGTCGCATGATCTCGTAGGTGAGGCCGTTCTGCATGACGCCGTGCTGGTGGATGCCCGCTTCGTGGGCGAAGGCGTTGCGCCCCACGATCGCCTTGTTGGGCTGCGGGAACACGCCGGTCACGTGCGACAGCAGACGGCTCGTGCGGTACAGCTCGCGCGTCTCGACGTTGCACCGGAACGACGCGACCTGCGGGCGGACGTGGCTCGCCATCACGATCTCCTCGAGCGCGGCGTTGCCGGCGCGCTCGCCGATCCCGTTGACCGTGCACTCGACCTGCCCCGCCCCGGCCGCGATGGCGGCGAGCGAGTTGGCGACGGCGAGGCCCAGATCGTCATGACAGTGCGCCGAGAGCGTGACCCCGGCAGCTCCGGGGACGCGCTCGCGGACGGCGCGGAAGATCTCCGCGTACTCCGCCGGGAGCGCGAAGCCCACGGTGTCGGGCAGGTTCACGGTCGTGGCGCCCTCGGCGATCGCCGCCTCCACGACACGGCACAGGTATTCGAGGTCGGTACGGCTGGCGTCTTCGGCCGAGAACTCGACGTCGTCGGTGTAGCGGCGGGCCCGGCGCACGGCGGCGCGCGCCAGCTCGAGGCAATCGTCCCGTCCGATCTTCAGCTTGTGCTGCAGGTGGATGTCGGACGTCGAGATGAAGACGTGAATGCGCCCGCGCGCGGCCGGACGCAGCGCCTCGCCCGCGAGATCGATGTCCTTGTCGGTGCAGCGCGCCAGCGCCGCCAGCACGGGACGTCGCACCTGCTCCGCGATCTCCTGCACACCGCGGTAATCGCCGGCCGAGGCCGCCGGGAAGCCCGCCTCGATGACGTCGACGTTGAGCGCATCGAGCTGACGCGCCACCTGCATCTTTTCCTCGGGGGTCATGGTGTTGCCGGGGGCCTGCTCCCCGTCGCGCAACGTGGTGTCGAAGATGACGACGTCTCGGACCATGAGCTCTCCCCTCTGGACGTGAGAAAACAAAACGCCGCGGATCTCGGGGATCCGCGGCGTCTGCTTGCGTGTCCTACTCGGTTCAGCCTTGCAAGTCGATACTGGCCAGCGCGCCGCGATCCCCGGGTCGTCCAATCAGGACCAGGAGCAGGACCAGCAGCAGCAGCGGAAGCGCGAAGGCCAATTGCATGGACGGGATGCTACGCGAGGTGCAGCCGAGTGTCAAGCCTCGTGCAGGTAGCCTTCGTCCCAGGCCACGTCGAACTCCCCATGGCACCGCACGCACTCGAGCCGGCGGGGACGGCCCAGCAACGCGGCCCGCTCGCGGCAGCTCGGGCACACGGCGTAGTGGGCGCCCCACTCCGGGGGCAGCTCACGGGCTCGCTTGGGCCGGGGCACCACGCTCCAACGGCGGGGGGGCTGCGAGACGATCTGGACGAGGTAGTTGGGGACGACGAGCGGCTTGCGGTTGACGTCGAGGATGGCTTCGAGGGAGCGGATACGCGCCACCCGGTACCAGGCTCCCCGGCGCAGCGCGCAGTTGACGTTCACCACGAGACGGCCCCACTTCATGCCAGTCGTCACGCGCCGAACTTAGCGCCGCACCCCCCGCTCGCAACGTGACGCACCGCACAGGACCGGCGGCAACGCGCCATCCAAAAACAGGGGCCAGGGGTCAGGGGTCGGTGTGGTGCCCCAGCATCATGTCGGCCATCATGTCGCTCGTGCCCGACCGGATGGTGGCCGCCAGGTCCTGCTGATACAGCGTATCGGTGGTGTCTACTTCGGGCCACTCGGCCCCGCGGTCAGGCACGAACAGACCCGCGACCGCGCCCATGCCGCCGTCGCGGATCACGTGCCCGGTGGGATTGTCGTATATGGCGGTGAGGCGGTAGCGGTGCGTCGACTCCACATGCAGCCCGAGGCGATACCACTTATAGAAGCGGGCCAATGGGAACGAGGTGACGCGCCCGGCGCGGTCTGTCGCCGGCGCGCCACTCCACAACAACTTCCCCGTCGTCACGTCACGCAGCTCGAGGCCGACGCCGTAGTCGTGCAGGTGACCCCCCAGGCCGAGGATAGTGCCGGAGATCGACGGGCTCCCCTCCCACGAGCGCTCGGTCCGCCCGGGAGACAGATCGAACGCCTTGCTCCCCGTTCCCGGGCGGCCGAGCGGGTACTGGACGTCGATGTCCCAGGGATAGGCGCGATACAGCGGCCAGGGACGGCCTCCGGGAGTGTAGTGGAGCACGAGGCGCACGCGTACCCCGTGGTACGCCTGGGGAGTCGAGTTGGCGAGCATCGCGCCGGCGATGAGGCGCTGGCCGCGCGCGAGCGGCAGGCCGAAGAGCAGGCGCGGGACGGTGATCGCCGGTGTTTCCTTGCTCGCCGCCAGGAGATGCATGCCGATGGGGAGGAAGAGCTCCCGGCGGTCGGGGTCGGTCAAGTTGAAGTGATGGAGCATGGCGCGCGGCAGCTCATTTCCCGAGGCATCCAGCAGCTCGACGCGGGCGCTGTGGAGGGAGGCGCTGACGGGCACGAGCACCCGGCACAGCGGCAGCCCGACCATGATCTCGCCGCGGGTCGCGGCCGGCACGTCCACGGCCGGGAGCTCGACGACCAAGCGATGCTCGACCGGATCGAGCAGCACGGTGGCCGGCGGCAGCGAGCCGAGCCCCGGGCCTGTGAGGGCAACGATCAACGCAACCATGAACGAGTCGACGAGCACGCCGAGATCTCCGCCCCAGGAACGGCCCAAGATACCGGCTCGCGCCGTTCTGCGCGACGTGCACGAACTGCACCGCTAGCCGTGGGCGGCTTTCGCCCGCAGCTTACTGACCTCATGAAGCCACTCCTGATGGTCGCCGTCTTCCTGGCCGCGCAGCACCAGTCCCACAGCCTCTTCAACGGCAAGGACCTCACCGGCTGGCACGCCGACGTCCCCGCCGCCGATTCCAACGCGCGTCTCCGCAGTCCGTTCCTCGTGCGCAACGGCTTGCTCGTGAGCCTGGGTGAGCCGCGCGGGCATCTCATCACCGATTCCAGCTATCGCGACTACCGGCTGGAGGTCGAATATCGCTTCGCCGCGGCGCCCGGAAACGCGGGTGTGCTGGTGCACGCATCCACCCCGCGCGCTCTGTACCGGATGTTCCCGCGCTCCATCGAGGTGCAGATGGAGCACGGCAACGCCGGCGATTTCTGGTGCATCGTGGAAGACATCCGCGTTCCGGACATGGAGCGGCGGCGCGGACCGCCGGCGCAGTGGGGCACCACGGAGGGCAAGGCACGGCGCATCCTCAATCTGACCGACGACTCCGAGAAGCCAGTCGGCGAGTGGAATAGCATGGTGATCGAGGCGGTGGGCCGCGCGATCCGAGTGTGGGTGAACGGCGACCTGGTGAATGACGGAACGGATGCGACCGCCGATCACGGCCAGATCGCGCTGCAATCGGAGGGATCCGAGGTCGAGTTTCGGAAGCTGGTGCTGACGCCGATCGGCCAGTTGACCGACCCGCGCTGACGGCGTGGCGGGAGCGTGTAGGAATCGAACCTACCAAGGCTCAATCGAGCCCTAGACGGTTTTGAAGACCGCTCGAGCCACCAGGCCCGATCCGCCCCCGTAATCCCGAGAATCTACTGTCGCGACGCGAACGCCCGCAGCATGCGATGCCAGAACTCCAGCGCGTCGTAGAAGCTCTGCACCGCGATCCGCTCATCCCGGCCATGCGCGCGGATGTCGTTGGGATCTTCGAACACGGCCGACACGCCGTAGGTCGGGATCCCCGCGTTGCGCAGGAACAACCCGTCCGTGGCGCCCGCTTCCATCACCGGCACGATCGGCACGCCGGGAAACTGCTGCGCCACGAGCCGCTCGAGCGTACCCATGATAGCGGGCGTGAGAGGTGAAGGCGGGCTGGGGACGGGCGTGTACACCGTCCTCACGGTGACGCGCTGGTCGGCCGCGAGGCGAGCCAGCGTCGCCTCGACGCCCGCCGGCGGCTCACCCGGGAGGATGCGGCAGTTGACCGTCGCCCGAGCTGCCTGCGGCAGCGCGTTCTCGGCGTGTCCGGCGGCGAGCATGGTCGCCACGCACGTGGTCCGGAGCTTGGAATTGTAGAACGGCACGGCCGAGAGGCGCGCCACGGCAGCAGAGTCCGGCGGGTCTTTCAGGACGCCACGCTCGTCGTCCGCCAGCCGGCCGGTATCGATCGCGGCGGAGCGCTCGAAGAAGGCCCGCGATACCTCGTTCAGCTGCACGGGAAACTGGTACGCCGCCAGGCGCTCGAGCACGCCGGCCAGCCGGTAGATCGGGTTGTCGGCCGGCCGGGGGAGCGAGCTGTGCCCGCCCTTGTCGGTCGCTTCCAGGGCGTACGTGGCGTAGACCTTCTCGCTCGCCTGCACGGTGAACATCACGCGACGGCCGTCGCGGAGCACGCCGCCACCCGCGTCGGTGTTGAGCGCGAACTCCGCGTCGACCAGGTCGCGATGCTTGGTCACGAGCCACTGGATGCAACTGCCGTTCGTCTCCTCGTCCCCGGTGAGGACGAGGATGAGATCGCGCGTCGGCTTGAAGTGGGCGCGCTGCAAGCGGATGAAATTGGCGATCAGCACCGCGTCGCCCACCTTGTCGTCGGTGGTACCGCGCCCGTAGAAGTACCCGTCCTTCTCGAGGAAGGTGAACGGGTCCACGGACCAATCGCTGCGGCGCGCCGGCACGACGTCCAGATGCGCGAACACGACGATGGGGCGGCCTCCCGTTCCGGTGCCGCGGTAGCGCGCCACCAGGTTTCCGTGGGTCGCATCGGGTCCGATCAGCACGCGCACGTCGGGTGCGGCGAAGCCGGCGGCGCGGAGCCGTTGCGCCATGGCCCGCGCGGCGCGGGGCGTGTTGCCGAGCGAGTCCGTCGTGTTGATCTCGATCAGCTGCTTGAAAATGTCGCGGGCGAGCACCCGGTCGGCGGGCGAGAGGCCATCCTGCGCCGCGGCACCGGCCGAGAGGAGCGTGCCGGCGAGGACCAGGACCACGCGGACGGCGCGCATCTAGCGCCGCTCCGCCCCGCGTCCCAGCGCGTCGACGAGCGACCGGAGGTGGGGCCACTCCGCGAGCGGGCGGACGTCGGAGTTGGAGTCGAGCGCCAGCCCGTTGTCGGATGGGCATGCGGTGGACGTCACCGATTGGCGCTCGGCGCATTCCTTGAGACGCCACAGCACGCGGCGATGCAGGATCCAGATGGCCGTGGTATCCTGCCGCGGAATGGCGGAGCCGCGGGGCGCGAAGAACGTGACTTGCAGCATGCGGTCGGCCCGTCCCACCAGCGTGGAGTCGACGCGGATCTCACCCGCATACGCCAGCGCGACGGTCGCCTTGGTCCCCCCGGCCCCGAACACCAGCTGGCCCGGGCGCTCGTACTCCTGGGCTTCCGCGACCTGAACCAGCCGGCCCGCGACGACCTGCTCGGCCGTGAACAGGCTCTCGGCCAGCTCGCGGTCGCCCTCCGGCACCGCCGCGAGCCGATCGGCCGGGATGGGCTTGGTCGTCGCGCCCGGGCACGCCGCGAGCAGCGCCACGCCCGCCACGAGCAGCGCGCGCCTCATCGGCTCACCCGGGCGATCGCGTCGATTTCGACGCGCGCCGCCTTGGGGAGGGCCGCGGCCTGGATCGTGGTGCGCGCCGGCTTGTGCGCGCCGAAATGTTTCGCGTAGACCTCGTTCATTGCCGGGAAGTCCGCCATGTCGAGCAGGTACACCGTGGTTTTGACCACGAGGGCGAGGCTCGAGCCCGCGGTCTTGAGGATCGCCTCGAGGTTCTTGAACACTTGCTCCGTCTGCTCCGCGGTCGTGGTCCCGACGAGGGCGCCGGTTTTCGGGTCGAGCGCGATCTGTCCCGCGGTAAACACCGTTCCGTCCGACACGATCGCCTGGCTGTACGGCCCGATCGCCCTGGGGGCCTGCTCCGTCGACACGGTGCTCACGGATTTGGGTGCCATCAGAACAGTCCCTCGATCGTTCCGTCCGGGTGCACCCGGATCTTTTCCGCCGCGGGCGACTTGGACAGCCCGGGCATCGTCATGATATCGCCCGCGAGCGCGACTACGAACCCCGCGCCCGCGGACGGGAGGATGTCGCGCACCTGGAGCGTGAACCCGCTCGGGGCGCCGAGCTTCGTCGGATCGTCCGAAAACGAGTATTGCGTCTTGGCCATGCACACGGGCGTTTCTCCCAGGCCGAGCGCGGGGAGCTGCTCCAGCGCCCGCTCCGCCGCCGGCGCGAACGCCACGCCCGCCGCACCGTAGATGTCCCGCGCGATCGTCTCGATTTTCTCCCGGATGGGACGGCGCTCGTCGTACAACGGCTTGAACTTGGCGGCCCGGCCGTCCAATAACTGCAGCACGGCTTCGGCCACAGCGACGCCCCCCTCCCCGCCCCGCTCCCACACCTCGCACAGCTCCACCTCCACGCCCTCGGCCGCGCATTCCGCCCGGACGGCGTCGAGCTCAGCCTCCGCGTCGCCGACGAATCGATTGAGCGCGACGACCACGGGGACGCCGAACTTCTGTACGTTGCGGATGTGGCGGCGGACGTTGGCGGCGCCCCGCTGCGCCGCAGCGGGGTCAGCCACCCCGAGGCGGTCTTTGGGCACGCCGCCGTGCACCTTGAGGGCCCGCACCGTCGCCACCACGATCGCCGCCTCGGGGTTGAGCCCCGCCATCCGGCACTTGATGTCGAAGAATTTCTCGGCTCCGAGATCCGCCCCGAACCCCGCCTCGGTGAGCACGACGTCGCACAGGGTGAGTGCCAGCCTGGTGGCAACCACCGAATTGCAGCCGTGCGCGATGTTGCCGAACGGACCGCAGTGGATGAATGCCGGCCCGCCCTCGAGTGTCTGCACCAGGTTGGGATTGATCGCGTCCTTCAAGAGCAGGGTCATGGCGCCCTGGGCTTTGAGGTCACTGGCGCGCACCGGCCGCTTGTCGCGGGTCAACCCGACGATGATGCGCGCGAGCCGCTGCTCCAGGTCATCGAGGCCGGTCGCGAGCGCCAGAATCGCCATGATCTCCGAGCCCGGAATGATGACGAACCGCTCCTCGCGCGTCGGCCCGGCGTTCAGGCCGCCCAGCCCGACGATGATGTTGCGCAGGGCGCGGTCGTTCATGTCGATAGTGCGGGGCCACGTGATGCGGCGCGTGTCGAGGCCCAGCGCGTTGCCGTGATGCAGGTGGGCGTCGAGCATGGCCGACAGCAGGTTGTGCGCGCTCGCGATGGCGTGGAAGTCGCCCGTGAAGTGCAGGTTGATGTCCTCCATCGGGACGACCTGCGCGTAGCCGCCCCCCGCGGCGCCGCCCTTCACGCCGAACACCGGACCCAGGGAGGGCTCGCGGATACAGAGCGCGGCGTTCTTACCCAAACGGCGCAGGGCCTGAGTGACACCCACGGTCACGGTCGACTTGCCCTCGCCCGCCGGGGTCGGGTTGATGCCGGTGACCAGCACGAGACGGCCCCGCGGCTGGCGGCGCGCCAACGCGGCGAGCCGCACCTTCGCCTTGTACTTGCCGTACAGCTCGAGCTCGTCGTCTTCGAGGCCGAGCTCGCCCGCGATGTCGGCGACCGGGCGCAGCTTGGCGGCCTGCGCGATGGCGATGTCGGTCGGGACCTTGGCGGTCGCGGTCACAGCCGTGCCCCGAACACGCGACGCGCGTTCTCCGTTGTCCGTTGTGCGATCACCTCGGCCGACTCTCCGCGAACCCGGGCGAGCGCTTCGGCCACCGTGCGCACGAACGCCGGCTCGTTGCGCTTCCCGCGGTGCGGGACGGGCGCGAGATAGGGTGCGTCGGTCTCGACCAGCAGGCGGTCGGGCGGACAGGCGGTCAGGGAGACCGTAGGGCTCCAGTTCTTGAAGGTGATCATGCCGGAGAACGAAAAGTACGCGTCGATCCGCATCCCCGCTTCGAACAGCTTGGCCCCTCCGCTGAACGAATGCAACACGACCGTGGTCGGGCGCCCGGCCAGGATCGCGGCCAGATCGTCATCGGCCTCGCGCGCGTGCACCACCACCGGCTTCCCCACGTCCGCGGCGAGCGCCAGCTGAGCCTCGAAAGCCCGGCGCTGCGCCTCGCGCGGCGCATGGTCGTAATGGTAATCGAGCCCCGTTTCGCCCAGCGCCACCACCTCGGGGAGCGCCAGCAGGTCTCGCAGCCGCGCCGCCGCCTCGGCCGACCAGGCGCTCGCCTCGTGCGGGTGCACACCCGCCGTCGCGGAGAGCCCCGGCCGCGTGCGCGCGAGCGTCACCGCGCGGTCGCTCTCGGCCAGGGTCGCCCCGATCACCACCACGTGCGTCACCCCGGCCTCGCGGGCGCGGTCCAGCACCGCCTCACGGTCCGGGTCGAACGCCGGGTCGCCCAGGTGGCAGTGCGCGTCGATGAGCAAGGGGTCAGGGGTCAGGGGTGGAGGTCGAGCGGCCGGCTCTGACCCCGACCTCTGATCCCCGAGCCCTGACCACTATACAGGCGCTTTCGACCGCGGCGCGGTCCTCGCTCCGGGCGCCGGCGCCGGTTCCGCGACCGCCTTGAACGCCCGCGCGCCCCGGGCATCCTGCCCGGGCCAGCGCTTTTCCACGTACATGAGCAGCGGGGCGGCGATATAGATCGACGAGAACGTGCCGGTGAAGATGGCGAACGTCATCACCAGGGCGAACGGGCGCAGCACTTCGCCCGCCAGCAACACCAGCGCCACGGTGGTGGCCATGGTGGTCCCATGGGTGAGCACCGAGCGCGGCAGCGTTTCGTTGATCGACAGGTTGAGAATCTCGTACAGGTTCTGACGTCGATACTTGCGCAGGTTCTCGCGTACGCGGTCGAAAATGATGATGGTGTCGTTGAGCGAGTAGCCGACCATGGTCAGCACGGCACCCACGACCACCAGGCTCACCTCGAGGTTCAGGTAGCGAATGAACGCGATCGTGGTGAGGATATCGTGAAACGTCGCGAGCACCGCAGCGAGGCCGAACCGCCACTCGAAGCGGAACGCCAGATAGATGAGCGTGACGATGAACGAGAAGAAGATCGCGAGGAACGCCTTGCCCTGGAGCTCGCGCCCCACCTTGGGGCCCACCGCCTCGGTGCGTCCGATGGAATACTGACCCGGTCCGAGGCCATGGGCGAGGGCGGAGTCCACGGCGGCAGCCGTGGCCTCGCTCGTCCCCTCGGCCCTGGTGCCCGACGCGGCCAGCCGCGTCCGCACCACGTACTCGTTGGGCGCCCCGAACTCCTGGATCTCCGCGTCGCGAATCCCCGCGGCGTCGAGCGCCCCGCGAATGCGGTCCGTCCCCACCGGCGCCGGCGTCCGGACCTGGATCAGCGTGCCGCCGGTGAACTCGATGGAGTAGTTGAGGCCGTGCACCAGGAACAGCGCGAATCCCGGGATGATGATGAGCGCCGTGAGACCGTAGGCCCAGCGGCGCCACTTGATGAAGTCGTACTTGGCGTTGGCGAAGAGACGGATCATATCAGACGCTCAGAGTGGCCATGTCGGGCCGGCGCTGCAGCCAGATCATGTAGAAGGTTCGCACCACGAAGATCGCGGTCACCATCGACGCGGCGATACCGATGATGAGCGTGATCGCGAAGCCCTGCACCGGTCCCGTTCCCACGAGATAGAGAATGAAGGCCGTGAGGGCCGTGCTGACGTTGGAGTCGATGATGGCGCTCATGGCGTGCGTGAAGCCTTCGTCCACGGCGGTGCGCACGAGCTTGCCGTGCTGCAGCTCCTCGCGGATGCGCTCGAAGATCAGCACGTTGGCGTCCACCGCGATGCCGACCGAGAGCACCAGCCCGGCGAGCCCCGGCAGCGTGAGGGTGAAGCCGAAGGCGGCCAGCCCCGCCAGCGTGAACAGCACGTATAGCGTCAGCGCCGAGACGGCGAGCGCCCCCGACCAGCGGTAGTACACCACCATGATGAGGATCACGAGCGCCACGCCTACGACGCCGGCGCGGATCCCGTCGTTGATCGAGTCCTTCCCGAGCGACGGGCCGATCGTGCGCTCTTCGATGATGGTGAGTGGCGCCGGCAGGGCGCCCGCCTTCAGCACCAGCGCCAGGTCCTGCGCCTCCTGCAGCGGCTTGGCGCCGAGCTCGATCTGGCCGTGCTGGCCGATCTGGCCCTTGATCACCGGCGGCTGACCCTGCACTCGGCTGTCGAGGATGATCGCCATGTAGTCCTGCACATGGCGGCCGGTCTCGCGCTCGAAGATGCGCCCGCCGCGGCGCGACAGCGTGAAGTTCACCACCGACTGGTTGGTGAGCGGATCGCGCGTGGCCCGGGCGTCCTGCAGCTCCTCGCCCGTGATGATGGGGCGATCCTCCACCGCGTAGAGCGCCCGGTAGCTCCGCGCCGCGCGCGACGACACCTCGTTGCCCCACCGGAGCTCGATGCCGCGGGGAATGAGCCGTCGCACGTCGGGGCGCGCCAGCAGACTCTCGGCCACGGGTACCTGCTCTTCCGGCACCAGGTACTCGCCCGGGAGCTGGCCCTGGAACAGGAGCGACGACAACACGCCCGGCGCGGTCGCGTCACTCGAGTCCTTGGGGGCGGGCTTGCCTCTGGCGGGTTTTGCCTTCCGTTTCGCGGTGTCGGCCCCGAACAGCTGCGTCACGCTCGCCGCCGCCGCCGCTTCGCCTGCGGGTTTGACGCCGGCCTGGCGCAGTGCCTTGTCGATGTCGGGCAGCGCGTCGCGGAACAGATTCTTCATGTCGGTGATGCGGAACTCGAGGAACGCGGTCCGCTGAATGACGCTCTTGGCCCGCGCCGGATCCTTCTCGCCGGCGAGCTCGACGATCAGACGGTTGTTGCCCACCACCTGCACCACCGGCTCGGTGACGCCGAACTCGTCGATCCGGGTGCGCACGACCCGCTCGGCGCGCCGGATGGCGTCGCCGGGGTCGGGCACCGGCCCCTTCGACTGGTCGACTTCGAGCGCGAGGTGGATCCCCCCCTGCAGATCGAGGCCGAGGTTGATGGGGACGCGCCGCACGGTCGTGTCCTTCATGCGGCCGGTCGCGGCATCGCGCACCCGCTGCGTGGCGTTCGTGGGGATCAGCGCCCAGATGCTCAACACCAGGAGGATGCCGATCGCGATCAGTCGTGAGCGCACCGTGTACAGCATCGTGTCCTCTACCCGTTGAGGATCGCGCGCGCCGCGACGGCGTCGCGCTCGATCTGGTCGACCAACGCCTGGCGCGACGGGAACGTCTGCACGTCCCGCAGCCGCCGCACCCACTCCACCGTCACCACCTGACCGTACAGATCGCCACTGAAGTCGAACAGGTGAATCTCGAGCCCGCGCGCCTGCACCCCGAAGGTCGGTCGCGGCCCCTGGTTCATCATACCGCCATACCGTTGCACGTTACCCGTTGCACGTTGCCCGTGGATCTCGACCCACACCGCGTACACCCCGTCCGGAGGAAGCAGCTTCCGGGGGTCGGGGGGCGTGAGATTGATGGTGGGGACGCCGATCGTGCGGCCGCGCCCCGCCCCGCGCTCGACGGCGGCCCGCAGGCTGTAGCGGCGTCCCAGCCAGCGCTCGGCCGAGGCCAGGTCGCCGTGCGCCACCGCGGTGCGGATCAGCGACGACGAAATGGTCTGGCCTCCATCGGTCACGGCCGTCACCACCTCCATGGCGAACCCGTCCTGGCTGGCGAGGCGGCGCACCAGCTCGATGTCCCCGGTGCGCCCCCGCCCGAACCCGTGATCGTACCCCAGCACCAGCGTCTGCATCGCGAACCGCGCCCGCAACACGTCCCGCACGAATTCTTCGGGGCCGAGGCGCGCCAGCTCCGGGGTGAACGCCAGCAGCTCGATCCGCTCGACGCCGCGGGCGGCCGCCTGCACGCGCTTCTCATCGGGCAGCGTGAGCAGGCGCGGCGCCGCGCTCGGGTTCACCACCTCGAGCGGGTGGGGATCGAACGTCACCAACAAGCTCGCCAGCCCGCGGGCCCGGGCGCGCCGCACCACGTCGTCGAGCACCGCCTGGTGCCCGCGGTGAATGCCGTCGAACGTGCCGACCGTCGCGACGGTCGCCGTCATTCCTCCGCCACCACGACGCGGGGCTTGAGCACGTCGCCGACGCGCTCCGCTACCGCCACCAGCTTCCCGTCGCTGAACAGAGCCACGGGACTCGAGCCCCGAGTCCCGAGTCCCGAGTCGCCCTGCACCGCCCGCCCGTGGATCACCGCCTCCTGCTCCGCGGCAGTCAAATCGCGCCGCGGCAGATCCGCCGCCAGCTCCGCTGGATCACGGAGATCATGCGGCGTTACGGCTTCGGGCGCCACGGCCTGCCCAAGCCGGTAGGGACCGACCTCGGTGCGGGTCAGGGCCGCGAGATGCGCACCACATCCCAACGCCTCACCGACGTCGCGCGCCAGGCTGCGGAGGTACGTCCCGCCGCTCACCCGGGCCCGGAACGAGACGTCGGGCGGCGCGCAGCGGACGAGCACGAGCTCCGCGACCTCGACGCGGCGCGCCGGGAGCGCGACGGGTTCGCCCCGGCGGGCCCGGCGGTAGGCCCGCTCCCCGGCCACCTTGACCGCGGAATAGGCGGGCGGCCGCTGGTCGTAGGCGCCGCGGAACGTGGCCAGCACGCGCTCGACCTGCCCCGCCTCGACATCGCGCCACGCATCCGACGTCGCGACGGGCTCGCCCGTCGCGTCGTCGGTGCTGGTGGTGGTGCCGAGCCGGATCACACCCTCGTATGCCTTGGGCCACGCGGCGGCGAACGGCGCGAGTCGCGTGGCGCGCCCCACTACGATCACCAGCAAACCCGCGGCGAAGGGATCGAGCGTCCCCAGGTGACCCACCCGGTCGGTGCCGAGCGCACGACGCACGGTATCGACGACGTCGTGCGAGGTGGGCCCCCCCCCGGGGCCTCCCGGCTTCGCCACGAGTGCCACGCCCGAGATCAGCCCGCGCCCTCCTTGAGATCCCGCAGGAGCTGGTCGATGCGTTGCGCGTGCTCGAGTCCGCGATCGAGCTCGAAGTGCAGCTCCGGCGTGGTGCGCAGCGGCAGCTCCTTGGCGACCTGGGCGCGGAGGAACCGGGCCGCGCTCGCCAGACCTTCGAGCGACTTCGCCTTCTCCTCTTCGCTCCCCATTACGCTGACGCGCACCCGGGCGTGACTCAGGTCGGCCGACACCTCGACCGCCGTGACCGTGACGAACCCGACGCGCGGGTCGCGCACGTTGCCGGTGAGAAACGCGGCTACGGTCTGGCGGATCGCCTCGGCCACGCGCTCGGGGCGGTGGCTCGGTCGTTGTCTCATGTCAGAAAAAGCTCGTGCTCGTGTCCACGATCCGGGCGCCGTCGGCGGCTTCCACCAGATGGTCCGCCTCTCGCAGTACGCTCTCGGCGTGTCGGCGATCGGTCGCCACGACGCACGCGGTCAGCTCGGCGCGCTGCCACAGGTCATGGTGGGCCGTCTCCGCGGCCGAGACGTTGAAGCGGTTGTGGAGACGGTCCTTGAGGCTCTTCAGGACGTGGCGCTTGTCCTTGAGGGAGTGACACGCTGCGAGATGCAGCTCCCAGGTCATGACGCCGACGATCACGCGGGCGTCAGCGAGCGCGCGACCTCCTCAATGCGATACGCCTCGATCAGGTCGCCGACTTTCAGGTCGTTGAAGTTCTCGACGCCGATGCCGCACTCGAAGCCCTCGCGCACTTCGCGCACGTCGTCCTTGAAGCGCTTGAGCGAAGCCAGCGTGCCGTCGTACACCTCGACGCCGTCGCGCACCACCCGCACCCGCGCCGTGCGTGGAATCACGCCCGAGCGCACGAAGCTGCCGGCGATCGTCCCCACCTTCGCGATCTTGAAGATCTGACGGACTTCCGCCTCGCCCAGGACCACTTCCTTCTTTTCGGGGGCGAGCAGGCCCGCCATCGCCGCCTTCACCTCTTCCACCGCCTCGTAAATGATGCGGTAGGTGCGGATCTCCACCTTTTCCCGCTCGGCCGAGGCCCGGGCGTTCGAGTCGGGCCTGACGTGGAAGCCGATGATGATCGCGTTGGAGGCCTTGGCGAGCAGCACGTCTCCGTCGGTGATCGCCCCGACGCCCCGGTGCACCACCTCGACCTTCACCTCGGGCGTGGACAGCTGGGCCAGCGCGTCGGCCAGGGCTTCGGCGGGACCGCCCTGATCGGCCTTGATGATGATGCGCAGTGTGGCCGCTCCGCCCTCGGCCCGCTCGGCCATGAAGTCCTCGAGCGTCTTCACGCGGCCGGTGCGGCGGTGCTGCGCCTCCCGCTCGAGGCGCTGACGCTTCTGGGCGATGTCGCGTGCCGCTGCGGCGTCGGCCATCACCTGGAACGTGTCGCCCGCCTCGGGCACGCCCTCGAAGCCGAGCACCTGCACCGGGGTCGACGGGCCGGCGGCGTCCACCGTCTGCCCGCGCTCGTCGTACATCGCGCGCACCCGTCCGTAGAACTGGCCGCAGATGAAGTCGTCCCCCACGTGCAGCGTGCCGTTCTGCACCAGGATCGTGGCGAGCGGTCCCTTGCCGGGATCGAGCGTCGCCTCCAGCACGGTGCCCTGGGCCTTGCGGTCGGGGTTGGCCTTCAGGTCGAGCAGCTCCGCCTGCAGCAGGATCTGGTCGAGCAGCTCCTGCACGTTGGTCCCGGCCTTGGCGGAGATCGGCGTGGCGAGCGTGGTACCGCCGAACTCCTCGAGCACCACCCCGTGCGCCAGCAGGTCCTGCTTGACCTTCTGCACGTTGGCGGCGGGCAGGTCGATCTTGTTGATCGCGACGACGATCGGGACGCCCGCGTTCTTGGCGTGCGAAATCGCCTCGATCGTCTGCGGCATGATGGCGTCGTCCGCCGCGACCACGAGCACCACGATGTCGGTCACCTGGGCGCCGCGCGCCCGCATGGCGGTGAAGGCCTCGTGCCCCGGCGTATCGAGGAACGTGATCGAGCGATTGTCCTTGAGCTTCACCTGGTAGGCGCCGATGTGCTGCGTGATGCCGCCCGCCTCGCCCGCCACCACATTCGCTTTGCGAACGTAGTCGAGCAGCGACGTCTTGCCGTGGTCGACGTGCCCCATGACCGTCACGACCGGCGAGCGCGACTTGCGCGCGCCCGCCTCTTCCGTCAAGGTCTCTTCCGGCGCCGCGACGGCGTACTCCTCCTCGCGCACCGCCTGGAAGCCGAACGCGGACGCGATCAGCTCGATCATGTCGAAGTCGAGCCGCTGGTTGATCGTCACCATCTGCCCCAGCTCCTTGAAGGCGAAGGCGACGATCTCCTTGGCGGGGACCTTGAGATTGTTGGCGAGCTCGGAGACGGTGATGAACTCCGTCACCCGCACCAGCGTCTTCTCGCGCTCCTTCTCATCGCGTCGCTTCTCGTCCTGAATGTCGCGGAAGCTCGGACCTTCCTCGCGGCGGTGGGCGCCCTTGCGGGCGACCGGGCCTTTGATCGACGCGAGGGTACGCGAGATGTTCTGCGCGACGGCCTCCTGGTCGACCAGCGACTTTTTCCCCTTCTTGCGCTTCTTGCCCTTTTCGCGCCGCCGCTCCTCCTGCGGGCTCGCACCGGGCGCCGCGGATGCGACCGGCCGCGGCGGGACGGGCGCACCGGGCGCGGCGCTCGCCACCGGCTTGGGGCGGACGGGCGTGGGGATAAAGGGACGCGGGGGAGCGGTGGCGAGCCCGGAGCTCCCCAGACCGGGGGGAGAGGCCGCCGCGGTCGGCGCCGCGAACGGGCTGGCGGCGAGCGGCTCAGGACGCGCCTCGTCCGCCGCGGGCAGTTCCTTGAACAGCGCGGCGGCGCGCTCCTCGAGCGACGGTTTTTCCTCGGCTTCGGCCGCTTTCGCGGCTTCGAGCGCCTCGCGCGCCTTGAGCTCGCGCTCCGCCTCTTCGACCGCCGCCTCGGCCTGGGCCTCCGCCTCGACGGCGGCCATCTCGGCGGCCGTGCGGCGACGCCGCTTGGGCCGCTCCTCGGGAGCCGCCACCACCGGTTCCGCCGCCTTCACGGCGCGGCGCCGCTTGGGCGGCGCCGGCGCCTCCTTCTGCTTGCGCTTGTCGCGCTCCCAGCGCGCGCGCATCAGCGCCACCTGTTCCGGCTTGAGCGGGGAGAGATGGCTGCGCACGAAGATGTCCAGCTCCTTGAGCATGCCGATGAGCTGCTCCGAGGAGATGCCGAACTCAGCCGCCAGATCGTGAATCCGCGTCGTCGTCACTCACTCCTCCAAAGAACCGACCAGGCCGCGCGCCAGCGCGGCGTCGGCCACTCCGACCGCCTGGACCGGTGGCCTGCCGAGCCCGTGGCCCAATTCGAACGCTCCGGGCCCCCGCACGATCGGCACCCTGCGGGCCCGCGCGAGGCGCTCCACTTTTTCCAGCGTACGCGTGCTGGCGTCGCCCGCCAGCACGACGCAGCGCAGCGCATCGCGCTGCAGCTGCGCCCGCACGCCCGCTACGCCGACCACCACCCGCCCACCCCCACCGCGCAGCCCCAACCCCAGCAGCCGCACCACCCGCCCGCTCACGCCGCCGGGGCGGGCGCTCCGCCCGGCGCGCCCGCCGGTCCGGGCTCCGGCTCGTCCTCGCCGCCCTCTTCGGTCATCTCGTTGAGGAAGGCCATGAGCTTGTCGGCGAGCTCGGGCGTCATGCCGGCGATCTTGTCCACGTCCTCGCGCTCGAGATCGAGGATGTCCTGCAGCGTCTTGTGACCCGCCTGCGCCAGCACGTCGACCAGCTCCGCCGGCAGGCCCTTGAGCTCGCCCAGCGCGACGTTGGTCGCAGCCTCTTCCTCCGGACGGGGCAGCGGCGCAAACAGCGGTCCTTCCCCGCCCCGCTCCAGCCACTCGCGGCTCGAGTACAGGTCGATCTTCCAGCCGGTGAGCTCGGAGGCGAGACGCACATTCTGGCCGTTGCGCCCGATGGCGAGGGAGAGCTGGTCCTCGTCCACGATCGCCTGGATCGTCTTGGTGTCGGGGTCGGAGAACACGCGGGCGACGCGCGCCGGCGCGAGCGACAGCTTGGCGAACCGCTCCGGATCGGGCGACCACGGCACGATGTCGATGCGCTCGCCGTTGAGCTCGTTGACCACGGCCTGGACGCGCGAGCCCTTGAGCCCCACGCAGGCGCCCACGGGATCGATCGAGTCGTCGCGCGAGGAGACGGCGATCTTGGTGCGGCTGCCCGCCTCGCGGGCGGTGGCGCGGATCTCCACGATCTGCTGCTGGATCTCCGGCACCTCGAGTTTGAACAGCGCCTTGACGAACAGCGGATCGGCGCGCGACAGGATCAGGCGCGGGCCCTTCGGCGTCTCCTCGATCCGCTTGAGCACGGCCCGGATCGTGTCGCCCTGGTGGAAATGCTCGCGGTGATTCTGCTCGCGGTAGGGGATGATCGCCTCGGCTTCGCGGAACTTCGCGAGCATGACGACGATCTTGCCGCGCTCGATCTGCTGCACTTCGCCCGAGAGGAGCTCCCCGACCTTATCGGCGAACTCCTCCCGAATGCGGGCCCGCTCGCCCTCGCGCACCCGCTGGATGATGCGCTGCTTGGCGGCCTGCACGGCGGTGCGGCCAAACGCCTCGAACGGGACCTCTTCCTCCAGCACGTCGCCCACCTGGAAGTCCTGGTCTTCGAAGCGCGCTTCCTCCAGCGTGACCTGCGAGCCCGGGTCTTCCACGGTCTCCACCACGGTGCGCAGCAGGACGATGCGGATGGTGCCCTTGAGCTCGTCGATGCCGATCTCAGCCCGCACGTTGGGGCCGTAGCGTTTCACCAGGGCGGCATGCAGCCCGTCCTTCAACAGGTCGAGCAGCTCCGTCCGCTCGAGCTGTTTGGTGTTCGTCAGCTCGCGGATCGCGGAGACTACGTCGCTGGTATTCGTCGTCATGAGCTCCTCGTCACCAATCCACCGCCAGGCGCGCGTCGCGGATCCGCGCGAGCGGTATCGGCTGCGCCGCCGCCCCGTCCCGCTGCAGCACCACCGTCGCCTCGTCGGGGACGGCCACGATCCGCGCCCGCACGCGGCCGAGCCCCGCCACCGTAGCCTGCACCTCCCGTCCCACGAACCGCACCCAGTGCTGGTGCCAGCGGAGCGGACGCTCCAGCCCCGGACTCGACACCTCGAGCACGTAGCGGCGGCCCAGCGGGCCATCCGCATCGAGCCACGCCTCCAACAGCCGGCTGGCCGCGGCGCAGTCGGCGACCGACACCCGCCGCGACGCGTCGTCCGGAGGCCACTCGATGCGCACGTGAACGAGGGGCCGCTGCGGCGTGCCGCCGATACGGAGGTCGGCCAACTCGAGACCCAAGACTTCCAGTCGGGACCGAAACGACTCGACGAGGCTGTCGGAGAGCATGACCAAACGCAAAAAAAAGCGCGGGCCGAACTTCGCCCGCTTCGAAGGCGGAATCTAGCCGCCCGCCTGCGGCTGTCAAGCTGCGGCCAGCGGCAGCCCCAGATAGGCGATCATGCGCCCGTCGCGCCCGCCCGAGGCGCGGTGCGAAAAAAACTGGTCGCGGTCGTGGGCACTGCACCAGGGAGACGTGCTCATCTGCGTCAGCCCCAGCGCGCGCCCCTGCGCCACCAGCAGCTGGCGCAGATCCACCCGGCCCGGCTCCGTCTCGGCGCGGCCGGAGAGCTGCGACAGCACTTCAGAACCTACTTCATAACAATCACCACAAATTCCTGTACCACAATGCATTACGATATCACCCGCGCGCACGAACGCCTCCCGCTTCACGAGCTCCACACCGCGCTCGAGAATCCGCCCTACCGTGCCGCGCCATCCCGCGTGCAGCAAGGCGACGACGCGCTTGTCGGGCGCCACAAGGTATACCGGGATACAGTCGGCGACCGTGACCGTGAGCAGCAATCCCGGCGCGCCGGTCGCGTGGCCGTCGCTGCCGTCGAGGATGAGCCAGCCGGATGGGGACGCGCGATGCCAGGTAACGGCCGTGCCGTGGATCTGGTGCGAGAGCACCAGCCCCGGGAAGCGCGGGCCGAAGGCCGCGCGCACCGCGCGCCAGCGGGTCATCACCTGCCCCACGTTCTCCTCGCTCCACAACCCGAGCGAGAAGCCGCGCCCGCGTGTCGTGATGCCGGCCACCACGCCATAGCGTTCGGCCCATTCGCGCAGCTCCATGCGGGGGACGGCGGAATCGCCCACGGGCTGCTCGCGGAGCAGGGTGGGACTGGCGGACGGGCGGTCGGGCGGTCGGGCGGTCACGTCGGACATCACCGTCTCGCGCTCCGCATATCCGGCTGTCCCTCGAGCCGCTCGATCTGCGCCCCCAGGGCGTGCAGCCGCTCGTCGATCCGCTCGTAGCCGCGCTCGATCTGACCGATGTTGTGGATCACCGACTCGCCCTGAGCCGCGAGGGCCGCGAGCAGCATCGCCATCCCCGCCCGGATGTCGGGGCTTTCGACCACCCCGCCCCGCAGCGGCGAGGGCCCGGCGATCACGGCGCGATGCGGGTCGCACAGCACGATGCGCGCCCCCATCCCGATGAGCTTGTCCACGAAAAAGAGACGCGACTCGAACAGTTTTTCGAACACCAGCAGCAGCCCTTCGCACTGCGACGCGACCACGATGGCGATCGACATGAGATCGGCCGGGAACGCCGGCCAGGGGCCGTCCTCGAGCTTGGGAACGTGCCCTCCCAGGTCGGGACGGATGCGGCGCTCCTGACCCGCGTCCACCACGAGGGTCGTACCGTCGAGCCGCGGTCGCACGCCGAGGCGCTCGAAGGCGAGCAGCGTGGCGCGGAGGTCATCCCCCCGTACGCCTTCGATGGTGATCGAGCCGTTGGTGACGGCCGCGAGCCCGATGAAGGAGCCGATCTCGATGTGATCGGGCCCGAGGGCGAACCCCGCGCCACCCTTGAGCGGGCGGCCGCCCTCCACCGTGAGCGTGTTGGTCCCGACGCCGCCCACCTCGGCGCCCAGACTCATGAGGAAGCGGGCGAGGTCCTGGACGTGCGGCTCGCAGGCCGCGTTGCGGAGCGTCGTGGTGCCGCGGGCCGCGACGGCGGCCATCAACGCGTTTTCGGTGGCGGTGACGCTCGGCTCATCCAGGAAAATGTCGGCGCCGGTGAGGCGCTTGGCCTCGACCTGGTAGGACGTGCCGACGGTCACCGCCGCGCCGAGCTGTTCGAGCGCCAGGAAATGCGTGTCGACGCGGCGGCGCCCGATGACGTCGCCCCCCGGCGGGGGCAGGCTCACCCGTCCGAAGCGAGCGAGCATCGGGCCCGCGAGCAGGATGGACGCGCGGATGCGGGCGCCCAGCGCGGGATCGAGCTCGCGCGGCTCGGCGCGCGCGGCGTCCACGTCCACGCTGTTCGGTCCCGTCCACGCCACGGTGGCGCCGAGGTGCGCGAGCAGCTCCAGCATGGTCTCGACGTCGCGAATGTGGGGCACGTTGTCGATGCGACAGGGCCCGTCGGCCAGCAGCGTGGCCGCGAGGATGGGGAGTGCCGCGTTCTTGTTGCCCGCCGGACGGATGGTCCCCTTGAGCGGGCGACCGCCCGTCACCGAGAAAGACGGAGGCATGGGTGAGGCAAGCTATGCGGCGGCTTGCGCCGGCGTCAAGCGCGCGCGAACGTTCGCGCGTGAACGTGAGTCCCGTGCTCGCGCTCGCGGGACTCGCCGCGATCGGCCTGCTCGCCGCGCGGCTGCCGCGCCCGGCGTGGCCGCGCGTGGCGAGCCTGGA
>DATDFC010000004.1:0-3426 GCA_036522815.1 Gemmatimonadales bacterium
CCGATGAACGCGATGTTGACTTTGTCGCTGGGCGGCACATAGCCCTTGCCGCCCAGCACGTGGCGCGGGACGATCGTGAACCCCAGGGCCGCGGTTCCGGCTTGCGCCAGGAACTCGCGCCGTGACACCGATGGTTCCGACCCGCGATCGTGGACCAGCCGATGCTTCACCGCTTCCTCCTTGCAACAGCGTGTAAGAGAAATAGGCGTAGCTCAACATGAGCGCCAGTCGCGCGTCATATCCTCCTTCAATGGCTCCCAGGGGGTCGGGTGCTGTGAGTTATGCTGTGAGTTTCTCACGACTCTCGGTTGATCTTCGGGTCCGCTGTTACGACACCGATGCCCAGGACCTCGCGTGATTGCTACTCGGTGTCGTAACTTGCTCCCCTAACGAGTCACATGGGGTTGACGCCCCGGCACTTCCCCACCCCACCGCGTCCGCTCCGCCGGCGCTGCGCGCCGGCTCCGCGTCAGGGGTCGCGGGTTCAAATCCCGCCGTCCCGCTTGGAGTTAGGTCGCCGGCAGCGTTCATCAAACCTTTTCTCCTTACAAAGCACGCGCTCGATAATCATCCTGAACGAGCGCGCCAGCGCGAGCGAAGGACCCGCTTGTTTCCGTGGATCACCGCATCAACTGGCGGCTCTCGTACGACCGTAGTAGCATCTTGGTCCGATCTCACGTCACGGGCAATGACCGACACTGCTCGCCTCGCCAGCGCCCTTTCCGACCACTACACGACAAACTAAACGTGTACACCCTCACCGCGGAGCACATCCTGCCCTGCACGATCACCGGCTCCTGGCCCCGGCCGCGCTGGTTCGACCTCAGCATGTCGGGTCGGCCGATCGACAGCTGCATGATGGATGTGCGCTTCCGCGAGAAGCTCCAGGATGCCATGGCCACTGTGCTGAGCGACCAGGAGCGTGCCGGCATCGACATCCTGACGCACGGCGATTTGCATTGCGACGACGACATGGCCGGCCGCTCCTGGCACCACTACCCGCTGCAACGCTGGGCCGGGTTCTCCGGCGACTACCTGCAATCCGAGGAAACCCGCTCGCCGTGGCTGCGCTATCCGCCTGGCACGCTCCTCAACGAGATCTACACCGGGTGGCGCTGGCCGCGCGTGGTGGACAAGATCGAGCATCGCCCCCTTGATTACGCGAAGATCTGGCGCATCGCGCAGAGCAAGTCCGCCAAGCCGGTGCGCTTCGGCACCTGCTGCTCGCAGGTGATGGGGCTGTTCCTCGACCTCCACACGCCGAAGTACAAGGACCGACACGAGGTCATCTGGGACATGGCCGTGGCGATGAATACCGAGCTGCTGGCGCTGCGCGACGCGGGGTGCCGCTGCATCCAAATCGAAGAGCCCACCGTGCATTTCTGGGCCAACACCTACGGCCGCGCGCACGACGAAGTGAAGTTCATGGTCGAGTGCTACAACCGTGAGGTTCGGGGTCTCGATGACGTGGAGCTGTGGGTGCACACGTGCTGGGGCAACCCGAACATGCAGCGCGTCATCGAGAACGACAGCTACAAGGAGTCGTTCGAGCTCTACCTCGATGCGATGAAGGGCGACGTTTGGACGGTGGAGATGAAGGACCGCAACATGCGGGAGCTGGACCTGTTCGCGCCGCTCAAAGGCCGGCTCAAGAAAAAGATCTGCGTCGGTGTCGTCAGCCACCGCACGCTCCAGGTCGAACGGCCCGAAGACATCGCGGCGACCATCCGTCACGCCCTGCAATACATTGCACCGGAGCAGCTCATCGTATCCAGCGATTGCGGCTTCGGCCGGCAGGGCGGCAACCGCGACATCGCGTTCTTCAAGACCACGGCCATCGCGCAGGGCACGAACATCGTCCGGCGCGAGCTCGGACTCCCAGTGACGGATGTCCGTGCGGCGAATCCCGCGCTCCAGACGGACATCGTGCCGAAAACCCCCGATCGATAGCGCTCCATGAGATGCGCCACGGACGGGGGCGAATCTGTGTCCAACAGGAGATCCCTATGCACCAACATCAGGCTTTGCTCGCGCTCGCGACGCTGGGAATGTCGGTTCTGCCGTCCAACTCGGCCGCGCAGGCCGCCCAGGCTCCCACCCAGGCTCCCCTGCGCATTATCGCGTTCGGCGCGCACCCCGACGACTGCGAGCTGGTTGCGGGAGGGGTGGCCGCCAAATGGGCGGCGCTCGGGCACAAGTTCAAGTGCGTGGCAGTGACCAACGGGGATATCGGCCACGCCACCGTGGCTGGCGGCCCCCTCGCCCAGCGCCGGCGCGCCGAGGCGCTCGCGGCCGCGAAGATCCTGGGGATCGAGACCGAGGTGCTCGACAACCACGACGGCGAGCTGATGGTCACGCTGGAAAACCGGCGCCGGATCGCGCGCCTCATCCGCGAGTGGCAGGCCGACGTGGTGATCAGCCATCGTCCCAACGACTACCACCCGGACCACCGGTACACCGGGGTGCTGGTGATGGACGCGGCCTATATGGTGCAGGTGCCGTTCTTTGACCCCGACGTACCACCGCTCCGTCGCAATCCGGTCTTCCTCTTCTCCGAGGACCGCTTCCAGAAGCCGAACCCGTTCAGCGGCGACATCGTGGTTGCCATTGACGACGTGATCGACAAGAAGCTGGCCGTGGTCGAAGCGATGGAATCGCAGTTCTACGAAGGGGGATGCTGCGACGTGCCGGTGGGCGGCCTGCCGCAAGACGCCGCCGGCAAAGCGGCACGCAAGCAGGAGGTACGGGACGCCTTCAGCCGGCGGTTCGCCTCGACGGCAGACCGCTTCCGCGCGCGGTTGGCGGCGCGCTACGGGCAGCGGGCGTCGACCGTCAAATACGCCGAGGCGTTCGAGATCTGCGAATACGGCCGCCAGCCGGACGAAGCCGAGATCCGGCGGCTGTTCCCCTTCTTCCCATGAGGGCAGGCTGCGTTGGCGTGGCGTTGCACGCGGGTTCGAATCCCGCCCTCCCGTCGTGCGCCATCGCCACTATTCTCGGCAGCTAGGGACTGCGTCTCACCAACGACTCTAGAGCCTCGAGCGCTTCGCCGGCCGCAGACAGGCGCTCCACTTCCGACGTGAGCTCCCGGCAACGTGCCTCGGCGCGCGTGCGACCGGACTGCGCCTCCTTGAGCCGCCCGTCCAGGTCGGCCAGCTCCGCCTCAGCTTCCTGCAGCAAGGCCGCCTGGTCTTCCAGCCCGCGCAGCCCGGCAATCTCCTCGAGCACCTGATCGCGCTCGGCGGCGAGCGCCTCCGCCTCGGCCACCGCTTCCTCGGCGATCCGCCGCCGCTCCTCGGCCTGAGCCTCGAGCGCAGTCCGCGCCCGGCGCTCCTTCTTTAGCTCGACCTCGCTCCGAGACAGCGCGGCGCGGGCTTCCTCCAGCTCCCCGGCGAGCCGGGTCCGCTCCTCGATGGCGGACTCGAG
>DATDFC010000005.1:0-22148 GCA_036522815.1 Gemmatimonadales bacterium
CGCCGCCTGCTCGCCGACCAGCTGACCACGCCGGTCCGCTGGGTGGACTGCGTGCGGCGCGCGGCCGAGCTCGCGGGCCCGGAGGGGGGTGCCCGCTTCATCGAAATCGGCCCGGGCACTGTGCTTGCGGGCCTCGTCAAACGGATCGTGTCCGGCGCGAACGTGACGTCCCTGGGAACCGCGGATGAGGTGGCGAGCTTCTTGGAGGCGGCCTGAAGAAATTGCGGATTGCGGATTGGCGATTGCGGATTGGCCGAACAAGCTCTGGATGCGATAATCCGCAATCCGAAATCCGCAATCCGCAATTGGGGTGGACATGAAGATCGACCTGAGCGGCAAAGTCGCTCTGGTGACGGGCGGCACCCGCGGCATCGGACACGCGATCGCGCAGGGCCTGGCGCGCGCCGGCGCCCGCGTGGCCGTGCTGGCGCGCGACGGCGGCCGGGCGCAGCAGGCGGCCCAGGCGCTGGGCGACGGCCGCGGCTACGCCTGCGACGTCGCCGACGCGCGGCAGGTGGAGACGGTGGTCGCCGCGGTGGAGCAGGATTTCGGGCGGGTCGACGTGCTCGTGAACAACGCGGGCACGACCCGGGACAACCTGCTGTTCCGGATCGGCGAGGAAGACTGGGATACGGTTCTCGACACCAATCTGAAGGGGGCCTTCCTGGTGACCAAGCACGCCGCGCGGGGCATGATCAAGCGGCGCTGGGGCCGCATCGTCAACATCACCAGCGTGGTCGGCATCGCCGGCAACAAGGGCCAGTCGAATTACACCGCCTCCAAGGCGGGGTTGATCGGCTTCACCAAGGCGGTGTCCAAGGAGCTGGCCTCGCGCAACGTGCTCGTGAACGCGGTGGCGCCGGGCTTTATCGATACGGAGCTCACGCGCGCCATCACCGGCGAGGCGCGGGCGGCCCTGATCGGGGCCATCCCGCTGGGCAAGCTGGGCGAAGGCGCGGACGTCGCGGCGGCGGTGCTCTTTCTCGCCTCCGACTTCGCGAGCTACATTACGGGACAGGTGCTGGTCGTCGACGGCGGGATGGTGCTGTGACCTTTTTCCCACTCCTCCTTTGAGGACACCCATGGCCATGGACATGAAGCAGCTCGAAGAGAAGGTCAAGGACATCATCGTCGAAGAGCTGGGCGTCGAGCGCGACAAGCTGACGTCCGACGCGAGCTTCATGGAAGACCTGGGCGCGGACAGCCTCGACACCGTGGAGCTGGTGATGGCGTTCGAGAAGGAATTCGACATCGACATCCCCGACGAAGAAGCCGAGAAGCTCCGCACGGTGGGGCAGGCGCTGCAGTACCTGCACGACAAGATGGGGAAGTAGCCGGATGGCGCGCCGGGTCGCGATCACGGGCCTGGGGCTCGTGACGCCGCTGGGGACCGATGTCCAGAGCACCTGGGACGGCCTGCTGGCCGGCCGCTCCGGGGCCGGTCCCATCACGCGCTTCGACCCGGCGCAGAGCCCCGTGAAGTTCGCGTGCGAAGTGAAGGGCTTCGATCCGGGACGGTTCCTCGACAAGAAGGAAATCCGCCGCTACGACCTGTTCGCCCAGTTCGCGATCGGCGCCGCGGAGGAGGCGGTGGCCGATGCCTGTCTCGCCACGAGCTGGGACACGGTGAACTTGAGGCGCGTGGGCGTCCTGATCGGGACGGGCACCGGCGGCCTCCAGACCTTCGAAGAAAACTGCCGCGCCCTGTTCGAGAAGGGGCCGAGCCGCGTATCCCCGTTCTTCGTCCCCATGTACATGCCGAACGTGGCTGCGGCGCTGATTTCCATGCGCTACGGCGCGAAGGGGCCGAACTACTGCACGGTGTCGGCGTGCGCGTCGTCCGCCCACAGCGTGGGCGACGCCCTCGAGCTCATCCGCAACGACCAGGCCGACGTCATGATCGCGGGCGGCGCCGAAGCGGCGATCACGCCACTCGCGGTCGCGAGCTTCGCGAACATGAAAGCGCTGTCCGAGCGCAACGACGATCCCGCGACCGCGAGCCGTCCGTTCGACAAGGATCGCGACGGATTCGTGATGGGCGACGGCGCCGGGGTGCTC
The DNA here is from genome assembly GCA_036522815.1 of Gemmatimonadales bacterium. GTDB lineage: Bacteria > Gemmatimonadota > Gemmatimonadetes > Gemmatimonadales > GWC2-71-9 > AG41. The sequence continues at coordinate 2,059 of DATDFC010000005.1, forward strand.
GTGCTCGAGGAGTGGGAGCACGCCCGGCGACGCGGCGCCAAGATCTACGCCGAGGTGGCGGGCTACGGCATGACCGCCGACGCGCATCACATCACCGCGCCGGCGCCGGACGGCTCGGGCGCCCAGGAGGCGATGCGCCTCGCCATGAAGAGCGCCGGCATCCGGCTGGACCAGGTCGGGTACATCAACGCCCACGGGACCTCCACGCCGCACGGCGACGCCGCCGAGACGGCCGCGGTGAAGGCCGTGTTCGGCGAGCAGGCCCGCAAGCTGGTGTTCGCCTCCACCAAATCGATGACCGGTCACCTGCTGGGGGCGGCCGGCGCCCTCGAGGCCGCGGTGTGCGCCCTGGTGGTGCAGCGCGGCACCATCCCCCCGACCATCAACCAGTTCACGCCCGATCCCGCCTGCGACCTCGACTCGGCGCCCAACAAAGCCGTGAAGCGGCCGGTGGAGATGGCCCTGTCGAACTCCTTCGGGTTCGGCGGGCATAATGTGACGCTGGCGATCAAGCGGGCGGCGTGATGGCCGCCCGCGATGCAGCACTCGATCCGATCGCGGAGAAAGTCGCGCGCGCGGAGCGCCTCACCCGTGCCGACGCGCTCGCGCTGTTCGAGTCCAACGACCTTTTGACCATCGGCCGCCTCGCCGACCGCGCCAATCGTCACCGCAACGGCGACCGGGTGTCGTTCGCGGCCAATCAGCACATCAATCCGACCAACGTGTGCGTGCTGCGCAACACCTGCGTGTTCTGCTCGTTCGCGCGCATGCCGCGGGAAGACGGCGCGTACACCCGTTCGCTCGACGAGGTGTTCGCCGAGGCCGAGGCGGCGCGGGACAACCCGACGCGCGAGTTCCACATCGTGGGCGGCCTCCACCCGAAGCTCCGCCTCTCGTATTACCTCGACATGTTCCGGGGCCTCGCCGCCCGTCATCCCGGCGTCCACATCAAGGCGCTCACCGCCGTCGAGGTGGCACATCTGGCGCGCATCGAAGGGATGAGCGTGCGCGACGTGCTCGTCGCCATGCAGCAAGCAGGGGTCACCAGCCTTCCGGGAGGCGGCGCCGAGGTGTTCAGCCCCGCGGCGCGCGCCACCATCGCCGACAAGAAGCTCTCGGGCGACGAGTGGCTCGCGGTGCACCGCGAGGCCCATCGATTGGGGCTTCCGTCCAACTGCACCATGCTGTACGGGCACGTGGAGACGATGGCGGACCGCGTAGACCACCTGCTGGCGCTGCGCGCGCTGCAGGACGAGACCGGCGGGTTCCTCACCTACATCCCGCTCGCGTACCACCCCGACCACAACGAGCTGGGCGAGGCGCTCGGCAGGACCGGCACCGCTACCACGGGCTTCGACGACCTGAAGAACATCGCGGTGGGGCGGCTGGTGCTCGACAACATCCCCCACGTGAAGACCCACTGGCCCATGGTGACCCCGTTCATCTCGCAGGTGGCGCTCTCCTTCGGGTGCGACGATCTCGAGGGCACGGTGGTGTTCGAGCGGGTCTACCACGAAGCCGGGGCCGGTACCCCCATGTGGCTGTCCTACGATCAGATCGTGTCGCTGATCCGCGGGGCGGGGAAGCAGGCGGTGGAGCGCGACTCGCTGTATCGGGTGGTGCGCACGTTCGAGGATTGGGAACCAACTGCCCCCGGGCGCGAGCCCGGGGCTCCCGGGGTCAGGCCGGAAGGCCCGGAAGGCCCGACCTTCGAGATCTCCCATCGTCCCCGAGCCAGCGCCCGGGGTCAGCGCACGCTGCCGGTGCTATCTGCTGTGGACGGGGCCGAATGAATCGACACCCTGAAGGGCGCGCCCGGGGTTACACTGCCCTTAAGGGCAGTGCGGTACTGGGCCCAGGCTTGAGCCTGGGTATGACCGCATGAGATTGGGCCGGATCGGCTACATCAACTGCTTTCCGGTCTACGGCGCGATCGACCGGGGCGTGGTGCGCGTCCCGGCGGGGCTCGTCACGGGTACGCCCGCCGAGCTGAACGACCTGTTGGTAGCGGGAGAGCTCGACCTGAGCGTGATCAGCGCCGTGGAGTTCGCCCGCAACGCCGGCCCGCTGCGGCTCCTCCCGGGGATCGGGATCACCAGCGACGGGCCGGTGCGGAGCGTGGCGCTGTTCAGCAAGGTCCCGGTCGAATCGCTCGATGGCCGCACGGTGCTGCTCACGGCCTCGTCGCGCACCGGGGCCGCGCTGCTCGAGCTGTTGTGCCGCGATGTCTGGCGCGTGCGACCGCACTTCGCGCAGGCTCGCGCCGAAGCGCCCGACCTGGACGCCCTGGGTCGGCTGCCGCACGACGCCGTGCTGGTGATCGGCGACGCGGCGCTGCTGCTCGCCGCGCGGCACGCCTACCCCTATCGCGTGGATCTGGGCGATGCGTGGAAGCGCTGGACCGGGTTGCCGTTCGTGTTCGCCGTGTGGGCCGCCCGGCGCGCGGTGGACCGTGCCGCCGCGGATCGGGTGCACGAGAAGCTGCTCGAGTCGCGCGACTGGGGACTGGCGCACCTCGACGTGCTGGCCGCCGAGGCGCACCGCGTCTCCGGCGTCCCGGCGGACGAATGCCGCGAGTACTTCGCGGGGCTCGACTACGCGTTCACCCAACGGCATCTGGCTGGCCTGGCGGTGTTCTTCCGCGGGCTCGCGGCGCATGGGCTCGCCCCCGCGGCGTCGCTCCGCTACCTCGAGGTGGCCTGATGCCGCTCGATCGGACGTCGCCCGAGTTCCGCGGCTTCGTCGAGCTGTACGACCGCGCCCCGCTGCTCGAGCTCGGTGCGCTCGCGGATCAGGCGCGCTGGCGGCTGCACCCGGAGAACGTGGTCAGCTACATCATCGACCGGAACATCAATTACACGAACGTGTGCGTCGCCGACTGCGCGTTTTGCGCGTTCTACCGGCGACCCAAGCACACCGAGGGCTACGTGCTCTCGTTCGAGCAGATCGGCCGCAAGATCGACGAGCTCAAAGCGCTCGGCGGCGTGCAGATCCTGATCCAGGGTGGGCACAATCCCTATATCCCGTTCGGGTGGTACTTGGACCTGCTGCGCTACATCAAGCAGCACCACCCCATCCACATCCACGGGTTCTCGCCCTCGGAGGTGGATTTCTTCGCCGGTCGCTTCGGGATGTCCATCGATGAGGTGATCCGCGAGCTCGTCGCGGCGGGGCTGGACTCCATTCCCGGCGGCGGCGGGGAGATCCTGGTGCAGGAGGTTCGCGACCGCGTCGCCCGCAAGAAGGCGGGCGCCGACCGCTGGCTCGAGGTGATGGAGACGGCCCACCGGCGGGGACTCAGGACGTCGGTGACCATGATGTACGGCCTGGGCGAGACGCTCGCCGATCGCATCGAGCATCTGTTCCGCGTGCGGGAGGTGCAGGCCCGGACCGGCGGGTTCACCGCGTTCATCTGCTGGCCGCTGCAGCCGGAGCACACCGAGCTGGAGCACCTCGGCAAGACCGACGCCGTCACCTACCTGCGCACCCAGGCGATCGCGCGCATCGTGCTCGACAACGTTGCCAACATCCAGGCGTCGTGGGTGACGATGGGCCCGAAGATCGGTCAGGTGGCGCTGCGGTTCGGCGCCAACGACTTCGGCTCCCTGATGATGGAGGAGAACGTCGTCTCCGCCGCGGGCACCACGTGGCGCATGACGCTGCCCGAGATGCGGCGGCTGATCGCGGACGCTGGGTACACGCCCCGCCAGCGCCGCCAGGACTACCGCCTCATCGACGAGGCGGCCTGACGTGGCGGACGTGCTGATCCTCGTCGGCTCCGAAAACGACAAGCCCCGTATCGAGCCCGCCTTCGACATTCTGACGCAGGCGGGCGTGACCTACGAGTTCCACGTCTCCTCCGCCCACCGCCAGCCCGAGCAGACGACGAAACTGGTGTCGGGGGCCAGGGGTCGGGGGTTCAAGGTGATCATCGCGGGCGCCGGGCTGTCCGCCGCCCTGCCGGGGTTCGCGGCATCGCTCACCGACCTCCCCGTGATCGGCGTACCGTTCGCGGTCGGAGCCTTGAACGGCCTCGACGCGCTGCTCGCCACCGCCCAGGTGCCGGGCGGCGTCCCCGTGGCGTGCGTCGGCATCGACAACGCCAAGAACGCCGCCCATCTGGCCGTGCGCATCCTCAAGGTCTGACATGCGGGTCGGCGTCGGCTACGACTCGCACCGATTCGCGGACGGAGCCGGCCGGAAGCTCATTCTCGGCGGTGTGGAGATTCCCCACCCGCGCGGGCTCGTCGGACACTCCGACGCCGACGCCGTCGCGCACGCCTTGACCGACGCGATCCTCGGCGCCGCGGGGCTGGGGGACATCGGGACGATGTTCCCACCCACCAACCAGCGCTGGCAGGACGCCGACTCCCTCGATCTGCTCAAGCGCGCCTATCTGCGGGTGGTCGAAGGCGGTCTGACCTTCGTGAGCGCGGACATCACGGTGATCACGGAGCAGCCCCGCCTCGCGCCCTATGTCGACGGCATGCGCGAAAAGCTCGCGGCCGCCCTGGTGGCCGGGTATTCGACCGTATCCGTCAAAGCCAAGACCAACGAGGGCATGGGATGGATCGGACGGGGCGAGGGAGTCGCGGTGATCGCCGTGGCGCTGCTCGCGTAGGCTCCCCAGCTGACCGACCTCCTTGCCTTTCTCCAGGACCTCCCCCCGGGTCTCCTGTACGCATTGATCGCGCTGCTGGCGGCGTTGGAGAACGTGTTTCCCGTCGTCCCGGCCGACAGCACTGTGGCCCTGGGTGCGTTCCTCGCCGGCCGTGGCACGCTCCACGCGGGTGTGGTCTTCGGCCTCACCTGGAGCGCCAACGTGGCGGGAGGCGCGGCCGTGTACTGGCTGGCCCGGCGCTACGGCCGCGATTTCTTCAAGCGGCGGGCGGGGCGCCGCCTGCTGCCGGCGTCGGTGCTCGCGCACATCGAGGCGCAGTACCGCCGTCACGGCGCGTATGGAATCTTCCTGTCCCGGCTGTTGCCCGTCTGGCGCGCGGTGGTCCCCCCCTTCGCGGGGCTCGCCGGCCTGTCCGCCCCACGGGCCCTCATCCCGCTCGCCCTCGCCTCCGGTGTCTGGTACGGAGCGCTGACGCTCTCGGTGGCCGCGCTGGGCACGAATCTCGACGCCGTCGTGTCGCTCCTGTCGCGCGTGAACCGCGTGCTTGGCGTGGGGGCCGTCGGCGCCCTCATATTTCTGGGCGTCCTGGTTGCACGCCGGCTGAAACGGCCCTCGTCCGACCACGGAGACCAGCCATGACCACCCCGTCGTCGCCCGACACGTCCGGCGTTCGCGTGCCGCCGCCGCTGATCTACATCGGCCTGTTCCTGGTCGGCTACGCGCTGCATCGCACCGTGCCGGTGCGGCTGTGGGGCGACGTGCCGCCCCTCGCGCGGCTGGTCGGATGGAGTCTGGTCGGGGCGGGGGTGCTGCTCGCCGTCGGCGCGGTAGTGCTGTTCCGCCGCGCCGGAACCACGCCCAACCCCACGCGGCCCACCACGGCGCTGGTGCTGCACGGCCCCTATCGCTTCACGCGCAACCCGATGTACGTGGGCCTCGGGCTCTGCTACCTCGGGGCGACGCTGCTGGTGAACTCGGCGTGGCCACTCGTGCTGTTTCCGGTGCTGATCGTTCTGGTGCAGCGCTGGGTGATCGCTCCCGAGGAAGCGTATCTCGAGCGCAGGTTCGGGGCCGAGTATCGCGCCTACCGGGCGCGGGTGCGCCGATGGTTGTGACGGCGGGCGAGCTGGAGCGGGCGTTCCGGGTGGAGCAGTTCCGGGACTATCTCGCCTTCGAGGCCGGGACCAGCGCGCACACGGTGAGCAACTACGTGCGCGACGTGCGGCGCCTCATCGACTATGCGGCGGGGAAGGGCGCTCACCACCCCGAGGACGTGACCAGCGTCCAGCTGCGCGAGTTCGTGTACGCCCTCAAGGACCTGGGCCTCGCGCCCGCGACCATTCGGCGCCAGATCTCCGCCGTTCGGACGTACTATCGCTTTCTCGTAGGCGAGGGCCAGGCCGCGCGGGACCCGAGCGAGCGGCTGGAGCGTCCCAGTCAGTGGCGCCGGCTCCCCACGGTGCTGTCGGTCCCGGAGGTCGAGCGCCTGCTGACCGCGCCCAATACCGACGAGCCCCTCGCCATCCGCGATCGCGCCCTGCTCGAGTTCGCCTACGCGACCGGGGCGCGCGTCTCCGAGCTGGTCGGGCTCGGGCTGCAGGACGTGCTGTACGAGGACGGCGTGGCCCGGATCTTCGGCAAGGGCTCGAAGGAGCGCGTCGTCCCGCTGGGCCGCCGCGCCCTGGGCGCGGTCGCGTTGTACGTGCGCGAGATCCGGCCGCGATTCGACCGGGGCAAAGGGCGCGGGATCGTGTTTCTCAACGCCCGTGGCACGCCCCTGTCGCGCGTCGGGGCCTGGGGCATCATCAAGCGCGCCGCCCGGCTCGCGGGGCTGACCAAGCGTGTCACACCGCACACGCTGCGCCACACGTTCGCCACCCACTTGCTCGAGGGCGGCGCCGACCTGCGCGCCGTGCAGGAGATGCTCGGACACGCGGACCTCGCGACCACGCAGCTCTACACGCACGTGGACCGGGACTACCTGCGGACCGTGCACAAGACCTATCATCCGCGAGGGTGAGGGCTCGTTCCCATGTCGCGCGCGTTCGTCAAGGAAGACGCCGGCGAGGGGGGACCGCGGCGCAGCTACGGGCTGCCGCCGCGCGACGACCCCGGGTTCGACGCCGCGGCGGCCGCGGCGCTGCTCGAAGCCGCGCGCGCCGGCGAGACCCCCAGCGCCGAGCGGGCCACGGGGTACTACTGGGGGGAGCCGAAGCTGCGCGCCCACATCGAGCGTATCCTCGAACGCGCTCGGGTCGAAGGTGACGAGCGGCTCGCCCAGCTGGCCGAGCGGTTCCTGAGCTGAGGCGGCTTGCCCGAGCTCCCCGACATCACCCTGTACCTGCACGCCCTGCGACCGCGCATCGTCGGGGAACGGCTCGAGCGGCTCCGCATCGCGAGCCCGTTCGTGCTGCGCTCCGCCGGGCCGCCGCCCGCCGCCCTGGCCGGCCGCGGCGTCACCGACGTACGTCGCCTCGGAAAGCGCATCGTGCTCGCGTTCGAGGGCGAATACTTCGCGGTGCTGCACTTGATGATCGCCGGCCGGCTCCACTGGAAGGCTCCCGGCGCGCCGCTGCCGCGCCGGGCCGGCCTCGCCGGCTTCGACTTCGCGTCGGGGACGCTGACGCTCACCGAGGCGGGCAGCAAGCACCGCGCGTCGTTGTACCTGGTGCATGGGGCCGCCGCGCTCGCCGCGCACGACCCGGGCGGACTCGACGTCCTCACGGCCACGCTCGAGCAATTCCGCGCGGCCCTCACGCGGGAATCCCACACCCTCAAGCGCGCCCTCACCGACCCGCGGGCGTTCGACGGCATCGGGAACGCCTACTCCGACGAGATCCTGCACGCCGCGCGCCTCTCCCCGCTGCGACTCACCTCCCAGGTGTCGGCCGAAGAAAGCGACCGCTTGTTTCACGCGATCCGCAGCACGCTCCACGCGTGGATCAGCCGCCTGCAGGCGGAGACGGGCGACGGTTTTCCGGAGAAGGTCACCGCGTTCCGGCCCCAAATGGCCGTGCATGGGCGGTTCCGCCAGCCGTGCCCCGTCTGCGGCTCGCCGGTGCAGCGGATCCGCTATGCGGCCAACGAGGTGAACTACTGCGCCACCTGCCAGACCGGCGGGCGGCTGCTCGCGGACCGGTCGCTCTCTCGACTCTTGAAGCAGGACTGGCCGCGCTCGCTGGAGGAGTGGGAAGAGCGAACTGACCCCGGGCGCAAGCCCGGGGGCTGACCCCGGGCGCTCGCCCTGAGAACCCGCTAGCTTTGCCCCATGCTCTTCGTGCTCGACAACTACGACTCGTTCACCTACAACCTCGTCCAGCTGTTTGGCGAGCTCGGCGCGGAGCCCGTCGTATACCGCAACGACGCCCTTACGGTGCAACAGGTGCTCGCCCTCAAGCCGACGGCGGCGGTGTTGTCACCCGGCCCCTGCACGCCCGCGGACGCCGGCATCCTGGTGCCGCTGGTGCGCGCGCTCGCCGGCCACGTACCGATCCTCGGCGTGTGCCTCGGCCATCAGGCGATCGGCGAAGCGTTCGGCGGTCGCGTGGTGCGCGCCGACCGCGTGATGCACGGCAAGACCTGCGATGTGATCCATGAAGACGACGAGCTGTTCGCGGCGATTCCCAGTCCCGTGACCGGCATGCGCTACCACTCGCTCGTGCTCGAGCCGGCGTCGCTCCCCAAGGACCTGGTCATCACGGCCTGGAGCGCCGATCGCCCCAAGGACGCCGAGATCATGGCGATGAAACACCGCCGCCATCCCATCTACGGCGTCCAATTCCATCCCGAGTCCATCGGCACGCCCCATGGAAAACGGCTGCTCGAGAACTTTCTGAAGCTGTGCGCCGCAGCCTAACCAACGCCGCACGAGGGAATTAAGGCGGGGCTAGACGCCACGGCACGAATTTTGTATGTTGCCCCGTGCCCGTCCTCGGCGTGATCCCGGCGCGGCTCGGTTCCAGCCGCCTTCCTCGCAAGCCGCTGCTGTCTCTGGCCGGCGAACCCCTCGTCGTTTGGGTGGTCCGGCGGGTTCTCGATGCCGGCCCCTGTGACCGGGTGGTCGTCGCGACCGATGCGCGGGAGGTCGCTGCCGTGGTGGAGCGCATCGGGTGCGAGGCAATACTGACTTCTCCCGAGCATCAGTCCGGCACCGAGCGTGTCGCGGAAGTCGCTGCCAACAAATCGTTTAGCGCATTCGACATCGTGTTGAACGTGCAGGGAGACGAGCCGCTCGTGGATCGTGCCGCCTTGCACGGCGCCGTGGCCCGGGTGCGCGCCGGGGACCCGATCGGCACCGCTGCGGCTGAGCTCGATCCGGCGTTGGCGCGCGATCCGAATCGTGTCAAAGTCGTGACAGACCCGCGGGGCCGGGCGCTGTATTTCTCACGGGCGCCGATACCGTACGACCGCGATGGCAGCGGCGATGTGATCTATCACCAGCACGTGGGCGTGTACGCCTACACGCGCGATGCCCTCGAGCGCTGGGTGCGGCTGCCGCCGGTGCCCGAGGAGCGGTGGGAGCGGCTCGAGCAGCTGCGACCACTGTTGCACGGGATCCCGATCGGCGTGGCGCTGTTCCCCGGACCCGCAGCGCCGGGCGTGGACACGGCGGAGGACCTGCGATACGCGGAGGCGCAGTTGACCCGGCACTTGAAGGAGGTGAGCCCGTGAGCTCGACGAAGTACATCTTCGTGACCGGTGGCGTCGTCTCGTCGCTCGGCAAGGGCATCGCGGCCGCCTCGCTCGGGCGCCTGCTGGTGGAGCGCGGCCTCCGCGTGACCATCCAGAAGTTCGATCCCTACATCAACGTCGATCCCGGCACCATGTCGCCGTTCCAGCACGGCGAGGTGTACGTCACCGACGACGGCGCGGAGACCGACCTCGACCTCGGGCACTACGAGCGGTTCATCGACCGCTCGCTGTCGCAGGTTAACAACGTGACCACCGGGCGGATCTACCTGTCGGTGATCACCAAGGAGCGGCGCGGCGAATACCTCGGCTCGACCGTGCAGGTGATCCCGCACATCACAGACGAGATCAAGACGGCGATCCGCCGCCTCGCCCCCGACCACGACGTCGTGATCACGGAAATCGGGGGCACGGTGGGCGACATCGAGTCGCTGCCGTTCCTCGAGGCGATCCGCCAGTTCCGCCAGGAAGTCGGGCGCGACAATACACTGTTCATCCACCTCACCCTCGTTCCCTTCATCGCCGCCACCGCCGAGCTCAAGACCAAGCCGACCCAGCACTCCGTCCGGGAGCTGATGCAGATCGGAATCCAGCCCGATATCCTGATCTGTCGCACCGAGCGGCCGCTCTCGGAAGAGCTGAAGCGCAAGATCGCGCAGTTCTGCAACGTCGACTTCGGCTGCGTGGTGGAGAGCCCGGACGTGCGATCCATTTACGAGATCCCGCTCAAGCTGCACGCGCAGGGGCTCGACCGCGAAGTCTGCATGCGGCTGCACCTCGAGACCAAGGACCCCGACCTGCGCGGCTGGGCGCAGATGGTGGACAAGATCCTCGACCCCGCCGAGCGGGTGCGCATCGCGGTGGTGGGGAAGTACACCGAGCTGGCCGACAGCTACAAGAGCATTCACGAGGCGCTCGTGCACGGCGGCATCGCCAACGAGTGCGGGGCGCAGGTCGAGTGGATCTCGTCCGACCGCTTCACCGATCAGGCCGCCGCGGGCGAGCTGCTCGCCGGCTACGATGGCCTGCTCGTCCCGGGCGGGTTTGGGGTGCGCGGGGTGGAGGGAATGCTCGAAGCGATCCGCTGGGCACGCGAGCACAAGCTGCCCTTCTTCGGGATCTGTCTCGGCCTGCAGGCGGCGATCATCGAGTTCGCGCGCGACGTGGTCAAGCTTCCGGACACCAACTCGAGCGAGTTCGCCCCCGAATGCGAGAACCCGGTGATCGCGCTGCTGCGGTCCCAGGAAGGGATCCAGGAGCTGGGGGGGACGATGCGCCTCGGGGCCTACCCGTGCAAGCTGCGGCCCGGCTCCCGTGTCGCCCAGGCCTACGGGGCGCTCGAAGTCAGCGAGCGGCATCGGCACCGCTACGAGGTGTCCAACGCCTACCGCGACGTGCTCGCCGAATACGGCATGCGCTGCGCCGGCCTCTCGCCCGACGGCTCGCTCGTGGAGATGATCGAGCTGCCCGATCACCCCTGGTTCATCGGCTGCCAGTTCCACCCGGAGCTCAAGTCGCGCCCGACGCGGCCGCACCCGCTGTTCGCCGGGTTCATCGGGGCGGCGCGCCAGCAGCATCGCGCCAGAAGTGGGCCGGCCCCAGCCCAGGCCGAGCGGCCGTCCCAGCTCGCCGGCCGGCGTGACTGACGTGGCGCGGCAGTTCGCGGCGGGAGCCGCCCCGTTCCTCATCGCGGGGCCGTGCGTCGTCGAGTCGGACGACTTGAATCTCCGCGTCGCTGCGGCGCTCGCCGAGCTTGGGGCCACGCTGGGTATGCATGTGATTTACAAGGCGTCGTACGACAAGGCGAATCGGACGCGGCTCGCCGGCGCGCGCGGCCCCGGGCTGGAGCGGGGTCTCGAGGCGCTCGCGCGCGTGCGCGCGGACACCGGCTTGCCGATCCTCACAGACGTCCACGAGGCCGCCCAGGTGCCCGCGGCGGCCCAGGTGGCGGACGTGCTGCAGATCCCCGCCTTTCTCTGCCGCCAGACCGATCTGCTCATCGCCGCGGGGCGCGGGGGCCGCCCCGTGAACGTGAAGAAGGGACAGTGGATGGCTCCGGAGGGGATGGCGGGCGCCGTGGACAAGCTGCGCGCCGGCGGCGCCCCGGAGGTCGCCGTCACGGAGCGCGGCACCTTCTTCGGCTACGGCGACCTGGTCGTGGACATGCGCAACTTCGCGCGGCTGCGCGCCGCCTGCGGCGTCCCCGTGGTGTTCGACGCGACCCATGCGGTGCAGCAGCCGGGGCAGGGCCCCGGGGGCGCGAGCGGCGGCCTGCGCCAGTTCATCCCGCCCCTCCTGTACGCGGCCGCGGCGGCGGGCGCGGATGGGTTCTTCCTCGAGACGCACCCCGACCCCGACCACGCGCCCTCGGACGGGCCGAACATGATCCCGCTGGACCAGCTTGCCGCAATCGTGACGGTCGCGTTGGACGTGTGGCACACGGCGCGGGCGAGGGGCGCGGCGAGACCGAGGTCCCAGGGGAGTGGCAGGGCGGCTGTCGAGGACCGAGCGCGAGCCGTGCCCCTCGCCCGCGCAAAGAAGTGACCATGCTCGACCCGACTCTCGCCCGCCGCCTGAAGCTCGTCGGCTTCGACGTCGACGGCGTGCTCACCGATAACGGCGTCTACTTGGGCGTCGTCGGCGATCACCCCGTCGAATTCAAGCGTTTTCACATCCAGGACGGCCTCGGCATCCGCATGCTGCGCTCGGCGGGCCTCGTGGTCGTGTGGCTCACGGGGCGGGAATCGACGGCCACGGCGCTGCGGGCGCGCGAGCTGTCGGTGGACGAGCTGATCCAAGATCCCACGGCCCGCAAACTCCCGGCGTTCGAGGCGCTGCTGGCCCGCCGCGGGCTCGCGTGGGACGAATGCGCCTTTGTCGGCGACGACCTGGCCGACCTCCCGGTGCTCACGCGCGTGGCGTTGCCGGTCGCGGTCGCGAACGCGGTGTCCGAGGTCAAGGCGGCGGCGCGCCTCGTCACCGACGTGCCGGGCGGCCAGGGCGCCGTCCGCGAGGTCGCCGAGCTGATCCTCAAGGCGCGCGGCGAGTGGCACGGTCTCCTCACGACGTACTTTTTGGAGCGTGGCGATGTCCCGCACGGAGCCGGGCGATCTCGTTGAGCGCGGGCGCCGCGTGCTCGCCCTCGAAGCCGACGCGATCGGACGCGTGGCCCAGCGACTGGGGCCGGCGTTCGCCGCCGCGGTGCGCCTGCTGGCGACCGCGGGCGGCCGGGTGATCGTCTCCGGCGTCGGCAAGTCCGGTCTCATCGCGCGCAAGATCGCCGCCACGTTCACCTCGACCGGCACCCCCGCGTCGTTCCTCCACCCGATCGACTCGCAGCACGGCGACCTGGGCATCGTCGGCCGGCACGATGTGGCGATTCTCCTGTCCCGGAGCGGTGCGTCGGACGAGCTGTTCGGCCTCGTGAGCCAGCTCAAGCGGCTGGGCGTGCGGCTGGTCGCGATCACCGGCGACCCGGACTCCGTGCTCGCCCGCCAGGCCGACGTAGTGCTCGATGCGAGCGTCGCCGAAGAGGCGTGCCCGGAGACGCTCGCACCCACCGCCAGCACCACCGCCGCCCTGGCGCTGGGCGACGCCCTCGCCGTGACGCTGCTCGAAGTGAAGGGATTCCGGCGCGAGGATTTCGCGGCGCTGCATCCGGGGGGCGCCCTGGGGCGAAATCTGCTGCTGCGCGTCGCGGACGTGATGCTCGCGAACGACATCCCCACCCTCGGGCCCGACTGTCCCATGCGCGAGTGCGTCGTGCTGCTCGCCGAGAAGCGGGGCACCGTGGCCGTGGTGGACGGCGCGGGCAGCCTGCTCGGCGTGGTCACCGCCGGGGACCTCACCCGGCTCATGGAAAAGACCGACGCCTTTCTCGATCTGCCCGTGGGCGACGTCATGACGCGGCAGCCCAAGACCACCACACGGGATGAGCTCGCCGGGGCGGCGGTGCGCCTCATGGAGGAGCACGGCATCATGGCGCTGCCGGTGCTCGACGGCGGGCGCAAGGTCGTCGGGATGGTGCACTTGCACGACCTGATGAAGGCAGGCGCGGCATGAGGGCCGGCTGGCTGCTGTGCGCGGCGCTGGTCAGCGCCTGCGACACCGGCATCAAGCCCACGGCCACCATCTCCGCCGCCGATTCCGCCGATCAGGTGCTCGAAGGCATGTCGCATTACATAACCAACGACGGCATTCAGCGCGCGCACGTGCGTGCCGATACGGCATATATGTACTCGCCTTCGCAGACGGCCGAGCTCCGCAACGTGCACATCACGTTCTTCGATACCCGCGGGGCGCAGACATCCACGCTCACCTCCCGCGAGGGCACCTATCACTGGCGCACGGGCGACATGGAGGCACGCGGCAGCGTAGTGGTGGTGCGGACCGATGGCGCGACGCTCCGCTCCGAGGTGATCCGCTACAGCCAGGCCAAGAATCAGGTCAGCTCCGACCGCGCCTTCATATTCGACGAGCCGACACGGCACATCGAAGGGGACGGGTTCACCTCCGACCCGGACTTCAAGGTCGTGACGGCGCTCCACCCCAAGGGGACGGGCGGGAAATTCACCCTGCCGAACCAATGATGGCCACCATGCTCCTCGTCGCCCTCGTCCAACAACCCCCTTCGCCCGCGGACACGACCGCGGGACGGCCCTGCACGGTGGAAATCGACTCGGTCCGTGGCAAGGCGCAGCAGGTAGAGGTGCGCACGGGAGAGACGAACGTCTTCGCGGGGGGTGGTGTGTTCGCGCACTGCCGGGGCACCGGGAGCTCCCTGCAATCCGACAGCGTCGCCTGGTACGCCGGCATCGGCCGCTTCGACATGATCGGGCAGAAGAGTCTGGTGCACATCCGTGACACCGCCATTACGCTCGACGCCGTGACGGCCGCGTACTTCCTGCGTCAGGAGCGGCTCGAAGCCCACAAGAACGTGGTCGCGGTGAACCGCAGCAGCGGCTCGGTGCTGCGGGGGCCCAACCTGACGTATTACCGGGCGCTGAAGGGCGTCCGGGACACGCTCGAGATGTACGCTTCCGGCCGTCCGACGATCGACTACCGCGGCACCGCCGATTCCGCGGAGCCTTATGTGATCGTCGCGGATCGTGTACGCTTCAAAGGCAACGATCGCATGTGGGGCGGGGGAGCCGTGACAATCGATCGCAGCGACTTCGCGGCGCGCGGCGACTCCATGCAGCTCGACCAGGTCGCGGGATTCGGGCTGCTCGTGGGCAAGCCCCGGGTCGAGGGCAAGGGAACGGAGTCCTACACGCTCACGGGCACCCGCATCGAGCTCGGCCTCCGCGGTCACGACATCCGCCTTGTGAAGGCCCTGGGCGACGGCGTGGCCACGGGCGCCGACTGGCGCCTCACCGCCGACACGATTCATCTCCATGTCGACCGCAAGAAGCTGCAGCTGGCGTTCGCCTGGGGTCCCAAGGACTCGGTCCGCGCCCGGGCCGTCTCGAGCAATACGACAATCCGCGCCGACTCGCTCGCCCTCGACGTCCCGGATCAGGTGCTCACCGAAGTGCGCGCGTTCGGGCACGCGCTCTCGACCATGAAACGCGACTCCACGGCCCGGCGGGACTCGACCCCGGACTGGATTACCGGCGACTCGCTCACGGCGCACTGGGCGCAGCAGGCCGACCCCGCCGGAGGAGGGGCAGGGGCCCGCCAACCGAAGAGCACGCTGCACCGCGTGGTCTCGCGGGGATCCGCCCGCGCATTCACCCATCAGTACAACCAGCGCGACTCCCTGCCGTCGCTCAATTACTCGCGCGGGGCGATGATCGACATCTCGCTCGCCGGAGGCAGGATCGATCGGGTGGTGGTCACGGGCCGCGCCGACGGCGTCCAGCTCGAGCCGCTGCCGCCCGCTCCTCCGGACACGACCAAGAAGAAGGCTCCGGCGGACACGACCAAGAAAAAGGCTCCGAGCCGATGACGACACCGGCCGCACCCAGTCACCTGGCGGACCTCCTGTCCGCTCGCGACTCGTCGCTCCCGCTGGCGGCGGCGGCGCTGGCGCGCGTCGGGGACGCCGAGGGAAGCGCGCCGTTCGCTGAGCTCGCCGTGGCCTACCGCGAGGAGTTCCTCAAGCTGCGCGCCCATTTCGGCGGCGCGCACCTGCCCGAACTCGGGGCGTTGTCGGCCGAGGAGTTCCGCACCAGCCTCCGGACATCGGTGCTGCCGCGGCTGGCGCTCCTGAAGATCGTGACGTACCCGCTGGGGGTGCTGGGCGATCCGGCCGCCGTGGCATTCACCCGGGAGGCGTGGGCGGAGCTGGCCGCCGACCGCAGCGGTGTGGCGGATCGGCTGCTCGAGGCCGCGGAGCGCGCCCTGGCGCGCGCCGAGTCGCCCAGCGGAGAGCACGCCGTCGTCTCGGGCGGGAGCCGCCTCGAAGCCCACGGGCTCGTCAAGACCTACAAGGGCCGCCGCGTGGTGAGCGACGTGAGCGTGCAGCTCGAGCAGGGGGAGATCGTTGGCCTGCTCGGCCCCAACGGGGCGGGGAAGACCACCTGCTTCTACATGATCACCGGCTTGATCCGTCCCGACGGCGGTGAGATCGTGCTGGACGGCCGGGACATCACGCCCGAGCCGATGTACCGCCGGGCGCGTATGGGAATCGGCTACCTGGCGCAGGAGCCCTCGGTGTTCCGCAAGCTCACGGTCGAGGAAAACGTGCGCGCGATTCTCGAGACTCTGCCGCTGAGTCCCGCGGAGCAGGCCGACCGCCTCGAGCGCCTGCTGGACGAGCTCGCCATCAAGCACCTGCGGCGCCAGAAGGGGTTCCAGCTGTCGGGCGGCGAGCGGCGCCGGCTCGAGATTACCCGCGCCCTCGTCACCGAGCCCAAGTTCATGCTGCTGGACGAGCCGTTCGCCGGGGTCGATCCGATCGCCGTGCACGACATCCAGACGATCGTGGCCGGCTTGCGCCACCGGGGCATCGGGGTGCTGATCACGGATCATAACGTGGAGCAGACGCTCGACATCGTGGACCGCGCCTACATCATGTTCGAGGGGAAAGTGCAGGTCGCCGGCACCGTGCGTGAGCTGGTGTTCGACGACCGCGTGGCGAATCTCTACCTCGGGCCCACCCTCACCGCGCGGCTGCGCGCGCGCCTGGCGGCATGAAGACCGGCCTGCAGCAGCACACGGGACTGTCGCAACAGCTCCGCATCAACCCGCGGCTGTACCAGGCCATGGATCTGTTGTACATGCCGCTGCTCGATCTCCAGCAGCACCTCAAGCAGGAGCTGCTCGGGAACCCGTTCCTCGAGCTGGTGGAGCCCGAGGAAGAGACCGAAGTGCCGTTGGCGGAGGAGGCCAAGGAGGACAAGAAAGAGGCCGAGTCCAACGACGAGCCCAACTGGGAGGAGATTCTGCTGGACGACGGGTCGGACTCGAGCGCGCCCCCCCGCGACATGAGCGAGGCGCGGGAGTACGTCGAGCCCGTGCCGGTCGAGAGCAAAGACCTGTCCGACTATCTGCGGGACCAGATGCTGCTGCTCGACCTGACGCCGCGCCAGCAGCTCCTGGCCGAGGAATTCATCGGGAATATCGCGGAGGACGGCTACCTCGGCGCGATGCTCGAGGAGATCGTGCGCGGTGCGAACCAGCTGCTGGAGGAGCACGCCGCCGAGTCGGAGCGGGACCTCAAGCCGCAGCTGTTCACGACCGCCGAAGCCGAGGAGATGCTCCGCGTCATCCAGAAGCTCGATCCCCCCGGGGTGGGCGCCCGCGATCTGCGCGAATGCCTGCTGCTCCAGCTCGAGGCGCGCGCCGAGACCGACACGCTGGCCTACCGACTGGTGCGCGACGCGTTCGACGATCTGAAGGCGCACCGCTGGAGCGACCTGGGCAAGCGCTTCGGGCTGGACGCCACGGAAGTCCAGAAGGTCGCCGACGACCTCGCCAAGCTCGATCCCAAGCCGGGCCTGCAGCACTCGGCCGCCAACGAGGCGTACATCATTCCCGACCTGGTGGTCGAGAAGATCGACGGGGAATACAAGGTGTTCTTGAACGACGCCGGCCTGCCGCGCCTGCGGATCTCGAAAACCTACCAGGACATCGC
Organism: Gemmatimonadales bacterium; assembly: GCA_036522815.1. Taxonomy (GTDB): domain Bacteria; phylum Gemmatimonadota; class Gemmatimonadetes; order Gemmatimonadales; family GWC2-71-9; genus AG41. Next base: position 19,449 of record DATDFC010000005.1, read on the forward strand.
GCGCGACAAGAAGAAGTTCCAGGGCGAGAACAAGGACTTCATCAACCAGCGCATGAACAGCGCGCACTGGATGATCCAGGCGATCGAGCAGCGGCGCCAGACCATGCTCAAGGTCATGAACTTCATCGTCGATCGCCAGCGCGACTTCTTCGAGAAGGGCGTGGAATTCCTGAAGCCGCTCACGCTGCGCGAGGTGGCGGATGTGATCAACATGCACGAGAGCACCGTGAGCCGGGTGACGAACGAGAAGTACGTCCAGACGCCGCGCGGGCTCCTGCCACTCAAGTTCTTCTTCTCGAGCGGCCTCTCCACCACCACCGGCGAGGACGCGAGCGCCCGTGCCATCCGGGCCCAGATTCAGAAGATGGTGGGGGACGAAGATCCCAAGAACCCGCTGACAGACCAGCAGATCGTCGAGCTGTTCGCGCAGCGGGGGGTGAAGATCGCGCGGCGCACGGTCGCCAAGTACCGCGACCAGTTGAGCATCCTCCCCGCCCGCATGCGCAAGCGGCTATGAGCCTCGCCACGGGGACGTCCACTCCCGAGGTGAGCGTCCTCGTGCCCGCCAAGGACGAAGCCGAGAATCTGCCGGAATTCGTACGCCAGGCACGCGAAGCGCTGCTGCCCCTGCCGTACAGCTGCGAGGTGGTGATCATCGACGACGGCAGCCGCGACGCCACCCCGGACACGCTGCGCGAGCTGGCGACCAAGCACCCGTTCGTCCGCGTGGTGACGCACCGCAGCCAGCGCGGCATCGCCGACGCCCTGGCCTCTGGCGGCGAGACCGCCCGCGGCCGCGTCCTCGTGTTCTATCCCGCCGACCTGCAATACCGCCCCAGCGACATCCCCTCGCTGGTGCAGCCGATCCTCGACGACACCGCCGACATCGTCACCGGCACGAAACAGGGGCATTACGAAAAGCGCTTCGTATCCTGGGTCTACAACGGGCTGTGCCGCTGGCTGTTCGGCGTCCGGGTCACCGACCTGAACTCGGTCAAGGCGTATCGGCGCGACGTGATGGACGGTCTGACCACCCGGCCCGATTGGCATCGCTTCATGGTGGTCATCGCGGCGGCGCAGGGCTTCCGACTCGCCGAGCGCCCGGTGCCGCTGCTGCCGCGCCGGGCGGGGAAGTCCAAGTTCGGCATCGGGCGCATCCCGGTGGGCGTGCTGGACCTCATGTCGGTGTGGTTCCAGCTGCGGTTCGGGCGCAAACCGCTGCTCTTCTTCGGCGTCCCCGGCGCCGTGCTCATCTTCCTCGGCTTCCTGGTCGCGGTGTACGCGCTGATCGAGCGCTACGTGTACCAGCAGGGCAACCGGGCGTTTCTCTACCTGGTGCTGCTGCTGGTGCTGGCCGGCCTGATGCTGTTCGGCTTCGGGTTCGTGGGCGAGATGCTCGCGGGCGTGCGTGAAGAGGTACGCGCCCTCCGGCGGCCGCCGGACCGGCCGACCGGCGGGGACGGAGGGCCGCGGGACCGCTAGCGCCGGCGCGCGGCCGCCGCGTAGACCTCCACCCAACGAAGGGTGATCGCTTCCCAGCTGAAGCGCTCATGTAGCCGACGGTACCCCGCGTCTCCCAGGGTCACGGCCAGGTCCGGGGCGCGCGCCAGCCGCTCCAGCGCCGCGGCCAGCGCCTTGGCATCGCCCGGCGGTACGAGCAATCCCGACACACCGTCTTCCACGATGTCCGTAATGCCGCCGCTCGCGCTGGCAATCACGGGCACCCGGTGGTTCATCGCCTCCAGCAACACGACTCCCAGACCCTCGGTATCTCCCCGCCGGTCCACCACCGCGGGCAGTACGAACGCATCCGCGGCGGCGTACGCCGCCTGCAGCTCGGCCTCCGAGACTCTGCCGCGCACGGCGACCCGGCCGTCGAGACCGTGCTCTCGGACGCGGGCCTCGATCCGGGCCCGCTCCGCACCGTCCCCCACGATCACCAGCCGGACGTCCACTGCGGAGCGCAGCAGACGCACCGCATCCACGAGGTAGCTCACGCCCTTGCGCTCCACCAGCCGGCCCACGAACAGCACCGTGAAGGGCGCTCCCGCGGCCCGCCGGCCGGCGCGCGGGGCGGGGGCTGGGAGGCTGGTGGTGTAGGGGATGACCTCGATCGGCACTTGCACGAGCTGGCGCACTTCGTCCGCCGTGTATGACGAGATCGCCACCACGCGATCGGACCGCCGCGCCGCCCACCTGAGAAAACCTTTGAGGAACGGCATCGCGGTCTTCACCCACCGGAGCTCCACCCCGTAAAACGTGGTGACCAGGGCGGCGGGGCGAGCCCGTTGCGCGGCCCAGCCGAACAGCGCCAACGGAAACGGCCAATGCACGTGGATGACGTCGTAGCGCTGGCGCCGGCACAGCCGCCAGGCCGCGACCATGCCGGCCGCCACGAAGCACAGCGCCATTACGCGGTAGCGGAGGCCGCGTCGCATCCGGTCGGGGGCGGCCTCTTCGTGCGTCAGACGCTCCCAGCGGCTGGGAAAGTAACGGAACCGATGTACCGGAATGCCGCTCACCACCTGGTCCGGGGCGCCCCGGTACGACGAGGTGAACACCTCCACCTCGTGTCCGGCGGCTCGCAGTCGCTTGAGCAGCTCGACCAGCCAGGGCACGATCACGTCGTCCGGGGAACGCGGGAACGCCGTGACCACGTGGAGGATACGCATGGAGGCTGCCCAAAGCTAAGACTTTCCA
>DATDFC010000006.1:0-3845 GCA_036522815.1 Gemmatimonadales bacterium
CGCCGGCGGTCACGGGTTCGGCCTCAAGAAGCAGGGTACCAGCAGCGATCACTGGTTCGACGATTTCCTGAGCTGGCTGGACGCCCAGGGCTTCACGAGACGGTGATCCCTCGATCAGGAGCGTTGATGCGATCCATGCGCGAAAATGGCGGCGTAGGCTCGACACTGCTGTCGTGGCTCGTGATCGCCGTGATGGCGGGAGGGTTGAGCTCTTGCGGAGGGGAGCGGCCTGCAGCGCGTCCGAGCGTGGACTCTGCCGAGGATACCACGGCGCACGAGTCGGTGCCGCCGCCGCCGCCCGCGGACGTTGTCGAGCAGCCGCCGGTCGCGGAGCTTCCCGCCTACATCATCCGCGGCGTCTGCCCGTTTGAGTGCTGTAAGTATGGTGGCAACTGGACGCTGCTCCAGGGTGGCGTGTTGCGCTCGGAGCCCGATAGCGGATCCGACAGCGTCGGCGGTGTGGTCAGCGGTGCCACCGTACACACCGATGACGGCGCGATGGTCCTGCAGCCGGTGGGCGTGGCAACGGTGGTTCCTGATACGTCCCACACGACGGGCGGCCCCCCGATTGGCGACACGGTCGAGGTGATCACGTACATGCGCGCGAAAGTCGCTCGCGTGCGCTGGCACGATCAAGATCTCGAGATGAGTTGGAGCGGCCTGCGTGTGACGCGCGAACCGGTGCAACGGTGGTGGGTGCACATGACCGATCCGGTGTCGGGGCAGGCCGGGTGGCTGCTGATGACCGGTGGTATCAACGCGGAAGAGGTCGGGGCTCCGAATGCATGCGGCGGCCACTAGCCCGAGCGGCATGCGTCTCCTGCGCGCGCTCGCGCTCATTGCGGTGCTCGCCGGCGCCGTGGGGTCCGTGTACTTCATGTTGCGCGTCGGCCACAACCAAAAATCGATCCTGTTGCTCGCGCTCTTTTTCGGTTGGGACGTTGCGCCGTTCGCGGCGCTCGGCTGGGCGATCGTGTCGCGGCGCTGGCTGCCCGCGGGTCAGTCGATGGTCTACATCACGGCGCTGGTCGTCGCGGTGGTTTCGCTTTTCGTCTACTATCGGGTCGCGTATGGCCCGCCGATTCCGCAGCCGGCTTCGCGATTCCTGGTGCTGCCCGTGCTGTCGTGGGCGCTCATCGTCGTCACGCTGATGCTCGCGGCGCGTGCGAGAGGTGGACCGCCGGTCCCGCCGCCGACTGTTGGCGGCGCATCGTGAGTTGGACGCGGATTATGGAACGACGACTGACGTGGGCACCGTCGCGAATCCGAAGATCCCGTGCCCCAGCTGCCCGTAGTAGTCATCGCCCCAACAGTAGACTGACCCCGTCGATCTGAGCCCGCAGCTGTAAGTGTTTCCGGCCTGAATGTCGCTGAACGTCAAACCGCCGGAAACCGCCACGGGGACGTTCGTCGAATCGGTCGTCCCGTTACCGAGCTCACCGAAGCCGTTGAATCCCCAGCAGAACGCACTGCCGGCCGTCGTGAGCGCGCAGGTGTGACGCGCGCCGGCCGCGATGCGCGAGAACGTCAGCGATCCGCTGACCGGCACCGGCACGTTGCTCTTCGTGTTCGAGCCGTTGCCGAGCTGTCCTGAGGCATTGCTCCCCCAGCAATAGGCAGCTCCGGACGTCACCAACCCGCATACGTGCTCGGCACCGATCGTCAGCGTGGTGAACGTCAATGCGCCGGCCACGGCTCTGGGATGAGGGCTGGAGAACACGGTGGAGCTGTCGCCCAGCTGGCCACTCGTATTCGAGCCCCAGCAGAACGCCGCGCCCGCGCCCGTCAACGCGCAGGAGTCGAAGACGCCCGCGGCGATGTCGGTGAAGAGATGTCCCCCAGTCACCGCGATCGGTGTGAAAGAAATGGTGGGCAAGCTGTCGCCGAGCTCGCCGTAGTAATTGGACCCCGTGCAGTAAGCCGAGCCGGAGTCCGCGAGGCCGCAGCTGTGCCACAATCCTGCCGCATTTACGGTATAGGTCCGTCCGTCGGGAATTGCGGTCGGATGGTCGACATTGCTACCGCCGCTCGAAAAGCCGAGCTGCCCCTCACTCCCGCTCCCCCAACAGTAGGCTGTGCCTCCGCTCGCCACCGCGCACGTGTGCACCGTTCCGAGGCTGATGGACGTGAAGACGTGGCCACCCGTGACCGAGTCCGGCACTGCGCTCGGTCCGTTGGATCCGTTCCCGAGCTCTTGCTCCGCGTCTCGTCCCCAGCAGAGCGCGGCCCCGGATCCCACGAGCACACATGTGTGGAAGCTCGTGGATCCAATGGCGAGCGTCGTCGCACCGGTCAGCCCGCTGACCGCTGCCGGCGTGAGGGTTTGCTCGAGGGGGTGGCCGAGCTGGCCGAAGGTGTTGCTACCCCAGCAGGACACGGCCCCCGCGCTCGTGCGCGCGCAAGTATGGTTGGCTCCGGCGGAAATGGACTCGAATGTCAAACCGCCGCTCACGGCCGCCGGAGCATTCTGGTTTTGCGTTGTGCCGTTTCCGACTGCGCCTTCGCCGTTCGCTCCCCAGCAATAGGCGGCGCCGGTGAGATTGAGGCCGCAGGAATGCGAGTCTCCCGCCGCGACCGATTTGAAGGTTACGCTGCCCAGCACCTGCGTGGGCGTCGAATACCCGAACGTGTTGAAATTGCCGGCTTCGCCGGAGCCATTCGAGCCCCAGCAATACATCGATCCCGACGCGGCCACCGCGCACGTGTGCGCCCCACCGGCGGCAATCGCCTGAAACGCCAGGCCACCCGAGACCGGCACAGGGGACAGGCTCGGCCCACCGCCGCTCGCTCCATTACCAAGCTGTCCCGACCCGGCCAGGCCCCAGCAGTAGGCCGCTCCAGTCGTCGTGAGCCCGCACGTATGAGCGCTGCCGGCCGCGAGTGATTGAAACGTCAAATTGCCGGAAACGGCAACGGGTACGCTGCCGCGTGCGGTGTCGCCCGTGCCGAGCTGGCCGTTGAAGTTTGCGCCCCAGCAATAGGCGGCCCCAGCGTGTGTCAGCGCGCACGCCTGTTCACCGCCCGCGACGACGCTGACGAAATGCCTGCCGCCGCTGACGGGCACTGGTATGGGACTGCTACTGCTGCCGCCATTACCCAGCTGGCCTCCGAAACCGGCGCCCCAGCAGTACGCACTCGAGTCGGTGTTCAGTCCGCACGTGAACGAGGAGCCCGCGGCGATCGTCGCAAATACGATCGCGCCTGAAACGGGAACCATGCTGGCGCTGTTGACCGTCGATCCGTTACCGAGCTCGCCAATGGCATTGTCGCCCGCGCAGAACACCGCACCCGTGCTCTTCAGCACGCACGTGTGTGCCGTCCCGGCCGTGGCCGTGGGCTGAATCGGCAGGTGCGTCGGAGGAGGAGGGGGAGGCGGCGGTGGTGGCGGCGGTGGGGGAGGACCGCTGGAGTCGCCGCCGCAGCCGCTGAGGACGACAAGCGCGAGCGCGATGGGGACCAGGCGGAGGCAACGCATGAGTGATTGTGAGTTACATGTCGGTAGGCAATCGTCAAGCGAGACCGCACCAAACGTCATAACTACCAAGCGCGACGAAGCGCATGCTCACCGCACCAGATTCAGACTCCTGAGGTAGTTGGCCGCAACGTACGCGGGCACGGCGAAGATGATCTTGCCGTTCGACTCGCGCTCACCGCCGTACAGCACCGCGATCACATTGCCGCTGCGATCGAAGATTGGGCTGCCGGACGACCCGGGCGCGCCGTACGCGTCCACCTGCACGACTGATGTCAGCGCCTTGCTCACCGTGCCCACCGTCAGCGTCGGCTCGGCGATCGGGTTGCCGCCCTGCGATTCCATCGGCAGGTCGAAGCCCAGCGGATAGCCG
>DATDFC010000007.1:0-6427 GCA_036522815.1 Gemmatimonadales bacterium
GCCACGGAGCGTTGCATGATCATTGTCCTGCGACCCAACGCGAGCGAGCACGACCTGGACCAGATCGTCGCCCAGGTCACGGCGCTCGGTCTGACTCCGCATGTCTCGCGTGGGGTCAGCCGCACCATCATCGGCTGCATCGGCGACGAAGACCGCCTGCGCGAGGTGCCGGTGCTCGCGTTTCCTGCGGTAGAGACCATCCTCCCAGTCGAAAAGCCCTACAAGCTCGCGGCCCGCGAGTTCGTGGCGCGCGACACGGAGGTGACCCTGGGCGGCGCGGCCGTGGGCGACGGGGCGGTACACGCCATCGCCGGCCCCTGCTCGGTCGAGGGGCGGGACATGCTGCTCGAGACGGCGGAGGCGGTCAAGGCGGCGGGGGCCGTGGCGTTGCGGGGCGGCGCCTTCAAGCCGCGCACGTCTCCCTACGCGTTTCGCGGCCTCGGCGCCGAGGCGCTCGACCTGCTCGTGGCGGTGCGCGAGACCACCGGCCTGCCCGTCGTGACCGAGGTGCTCGACACCCGCCACGTGGCCCTGGTGGCGGAGAAGGCCGACTGCCTGCAGGTGGGGGCGCGCAACATGCAGAACTTCGCGCTGCTCACGGAAGTGGGGGAGAGCGGCAAGCCGGTGCTCTTGAAGCGGGGCATGTCGGCCACGCTCGAGGACCTGCTGCTCGCCGCCGAGTACGTGCTGGCGCGCGGCAACAGTCAGGTCATGCTGTGCGAGCGCGGCATCCGGACCTTCGACCGCGCTCTACGCAACACCCTCGACATCGGCGCCGTGCCCTACCTGAAGCAGGAGACGCATCTGCCGGTGATCGTGGATCCGAGCCACGCCGCCGGCCGACGCGACCTGGTGCCGGCGCTCGCCCTCGCGGCGGTGGCGGCCGGCGCGGACGGCCTCTTGATCGAGGTGCATCCCGATCCCGACCACGCTCGGTCCGACGGCGACCAGTCACTCACGCTCGGCGCTTTCCGCGAGTTGATGGAACGGGTACGGGACGTTGCAGGTGCGGTGGGCAGGAGCGTCACTGAGCCACTGACGTCCCTGCGAGACGCCTCTGCGTGACGCCGTTGCGTGACGCCGTTGCGTGACGTCGTTAGGCCGTCAACGTGATCTTGTGGCCCTTGGACTTGAGCGACGCCGCCAGACCCGCTTTCTCCACCGACTTCATGTACGCCTCGTCGGGGCTCACTTCCTTCTTTTCCACCAGATCGAGCAGGGCGTCGTTCAACGTGAGCATGCCGAGCTGTTTCGAGGTCTGGATGATCGACGGGATCTGGAACGTCTTCCCCTCGCGGATCAGATTCGAGATGGCCGGCGTGGTGAGCAGGATCTCCCGCGCGGCCACCCGCCCGCCGCCCAGCTTCTTGCACAGGGTCTGCGAGATCACGCCCTTGAGCGACTCGGAGAGCATCACGCGGATCTGCGACTGCCGGTCCGCCGGAAACTGGTCGATGATCCGATCCACGGTGGAGGCCGCGGTGGTGGTGTGCAGTGTGCCGAACACGAGGTGACCGGTCTCGGCCGTCTCGATCGCGATCGCGATGGTCTCGAGATCGCGCATCTCGCCCACCAGCACGATGTCCGGGTCCTCGCGTAGCGCCGACCGCAGCGCCCGCTTGAAGCTGTCGGTGTGTACGCCGACCTGGCGCTGCGTGATCACGCATTTCTTGTTCTCATGCACGAACTCGATCGGATCCTCGATCGTGATGATGTGATCGGTGCGGGTGCGGTTGATGAGGTCGACGAGGCCGCACAGCGTGGTGGACTTGCCCGATCCCGTCGGCCCGGTGACCAGCACCAGGCCCTTGGTCAGGTAGCAGAGCTGCTGCACTTCCTTGGAGAGGTTCAGCTGCTCGACCGTCACGACCTGCGCCGGGATCACGCGGAACACCGCCATCGGTCCCTTGCGATCGCGCGCGGCATTCACGCGGAACCGCGCCAGGCCGCGGATCTCGTAGGCGAAATCCGTGTCGCCCGTTTCCTTCCACTCGGCGCGGTTGCGGTCCGGCATGACCGACAGGAGCATGAGCTCGAGCTGCTCCGAAGAGAGCGGGGCCGCATTCTGGCGCTTCATCTCGCCATGCGTGCGGAACACCGGCGGCTCCCCCACCCGCAGGTGCAGGTCGGACGAGGCGGACTGGACCAGGGCTTTGAGCAGCTCGCCCAGCGCGCGCTCGGCCCCTTGGTACTGGGAGGCGGAGAAATCCAAAGGCAGGCCGGCGGGCGGCTGCTGGACCGCTGTCGGGGCCGCCGCGGGGCCTCCCGCGACGGCGGGTGCCCGCTGGGCTGCCGGAGCGGGAGGCCCGGGGACGGCCCCGGCGGAGCCTGATGCCCGCTGGGCTGCCGGCGCGGGAGCCCGTGCCTCGGCACCCGAGTCCCCACTCGGCGCGACGACCGCGGTCAGGCGGCCCAGCTCGGGCACGATCCGCACCCGCACCATGCCGCGGTCCGCGATGTACTCGAACTCCGTCTCCGCCATCTTGTCGATGTGGTCCGCCGCCTCGGACGGGGCCACCTCGACCAGGAGCGCGTAGATGTGCTGGTCGGTGAGCGGCTGCCGGCTCACTTTGCGCGGCTTGCCGTCCTTGACCATCGTGACGGGCTCGTCCGGGAGCAGGTAGAGCTGATCCCCGTGCTCGCGGAGCAGGACGTCGACGAAAGGATCGATACGTGCGGGCATCGCAGGAGATCTCAGCTCAGGGGGCGCGCGAACAGGACGTAGGCGCGGTTCACGTAATGGGTCGCGGCGTGGCTCCATACGGCGAAGAACGCTTCCTGGGACGTGTTCAAGTAATCGAGCAGCCGCGCGTGCTGCTCCGGCAGCTCCACGCTCGCCCATCCGCCCAGCGTGGCGCCGCCCGCCAGTACCAATTCCAGGCCCAGGGTCCGCGCCGCCGAGAGGCGGGCCGGGTCGGCGATCGGCGCCTGGCGGTCGACCGACAGCGACACCGTCTGCACCTTGGATACCAGCAGGATCTCGTCGTCTTCGGCGGGGCGGAACGCGAAGAACCCTTCGGGACGATTCAGCAGCTCGAGCACCGTTTCCGGCCCGTCGTGATGCGGCACGCGCTCCATCACGTAGATCTGCCCGGGGCGCGAGACGCCCTGCGTGAGGAGCAGGCGGGCGGGGACGGGGGTGCGGGGCAAGGACAGATCGGACACGAGCAAAAGCTAAAGGCGTCACACATAAACGTCTAGGAAAGGCGTCTCGCGAAGGCGTCACGCGAGAGCGTCACGCAGAGACGGATACGGTTCCGTTCGACGCCGTTGTGTAACGTCTTCGCGAGACGTCTTCGCGTGACGTTTCTTGCAGTTACTGGCATTGCACCGAGGTCGGCGCAGTTCGGCCGCACCCGATCTGCTCGTCCATGCCGCTCGCGATGGGACCGCACGCGGTGGTCTGCGCTCCCTCACGCGCGGCCTGCTCGGTGGCGCCGGCGGCCGTGGCGCAGTTGGTCCGGCCGCGGAACTCCACACACACACGGCACCGCGTCTTGGCGCGGGCCGTCGTCATCACGAAGAACAGCGCCGCGACGGCGAGCACCGCGGCCAGGCCGTAGAGGGTCGAGCGCTTCATGTCACACAACGTAAGGGGGCCGGGCAGCGTGTCGCCACCCGGCCCCCCTCCCCCTCGTTTCCGCCCGGCGCCGTCCCTAGCGTCCCGCGCCGGCTTTCTTGCGTCCGGGCTCGTGGAACTGCTGCTGCTCCGTCGAGCCCTCCATCGCCGTCACCGACGAGGTTCCCCCGGTCGCGATCTGGGTGATCTCGTCGAAGTACCCCACGCCCACGAACTCCTGGTGCCGCACCGCCGCGTAGCCGTCTTTCTCGGACGCGAACTCGCGGTCCTGGAGGTCCGCGTAGGCCGCCATCCCGCGCGCTTTGTAATCCTGCGCCAGCGTGAACATGCTGTGATTCAACGCGTGGAACGCGGACAGGGTGACGAACTGGAACTTGTAGTGCAGCGCGCCGAGCTCCCGCTGGAATGCGGCGATCTGGGCGGCGCTCAGATGCTTGCGCCAGTTGAACGACGGCGAGCAGTTGTACGCCAGCAGCTTGCGCGGGTACTTCGCGTGGATCGCCTGGGCGAACCTGGTCGCCTCCGCGAGATCCGGCTTCGACGTCTCGAACCACAGCAAGTCGGCGTAGGGCGCGTAGGCGAGCGCCCGGGCGATGGCGGCGTCGACGCCGTCGCGCACCCGGAAGAATCCCTCCGCGGTCCGCTCGCCGGTCAGGAAGCGGCGATCGTACTCGTCCGAGTCGCTCGTGAGCAGGGTGGCGCTGTTCGCGTCGGTGCGGGCGATCAGGATCGTGTCCACACCGCACACATCCGCCGCGAGGCGCGCCGCGACCAGCTTGGTGATGAACTCACTCGTGGGAACGAGCACCTTCCCGCCGAGATGGCCGCACTTCTTCACCGACGCGAGCTGATCTTCGAAGTGCACGCCCGCCGCTCCGGCGTCGATCATGTTTTTCATGACCTCGAAGGCGTGCAGCGGCCCGCCGAACCCCGCTTCGGCGTCGGCCACCAGCGGGGCGAACCAGTAGGTCGAGTGGTCGTCCTTGAGGTGGGCGATCTGGTCGGCCCGCTTGAGGGCGTTGTTGATGCGTCGCAGCAGGGCGGGAACGGAGTCGGACGGGTACAGGCTCTGGTCGGGGTACATCTCGAGCGCGTGATTGGCATCCGCGGCCACCTGCCAGCCGCTCACATAAATCGCCTTCAACCCGGCCTGGACCTGCTGGATCGCCTGGTTCCCGGTGATGGCCGACAGCACGGCGACGTAATCGTCGTCCCGCAGGAGCTCCCACAGCCGCGCCGCGCCGTAGCGCGCCAGCGAGTACTCGATGTCGATCGAGCCGCGCAGCCGGTACACGTCGCCGGCGTTGTACGGTCGCGTGATGCCGTTCCAGCGCGCCTCGTTCGCCCAGGCGCGCTCCAATGCCGCAGTCACCGCGTGCTTGTCCATGGCCGCCCCGTCCAGTCGGTCAGTCCAGATAGTCGTACGCCACCGTCGTCAGGAACTCCGCAAAGTCCGCGCCAGTGGTCAGATCGGCCAGTATCCGCGCCGCGAGCGAAAGCTGATCGGCGCCGGGGGCCTCCGCACCTACCCTTTCGGGTAGGGAGGCCATCACTTCGGAGAGCGTCTGTTGTATCACGGCGGCATTCACGTAACTCCCGTCCTGCAACCGCGCCCCGTGGCGCTGCCACTGCCACACCTGCGCCCGGGAGATCTCCGCGGTGGCGGCGTCTTCCATCAGGTCGTTGATGGGCACGCACCCGAGGCCGCCCAGCCACGCCGCGAGATAACGGACCGCCACGTCCAGGTTGGTGCGCAATCCCGCGAGCGTGATCGCGCCCGACGGCGTAGCCAGGAGGTCCTGGGCGGTGACCCGCACGTCGTCGCGCTGCCGCTCGATCTGGTTCGGGCCCGGCATGTGGGCGTCGAATATCTCGCGCGCCAGGGGGACCAGCGCGGGATGTGCGACCCAGGTCCCGTCGTGCCCCTGCCGTACCTCGCGCAGCTTGTCCTGGCGCACCTTCTCGAGTGCCTGCGTGTTCAGCTCCGGGTCGCGCTTGATGGGAATCTGCGCCGCCATGCCTCCGAGCGCGTGGATCCCGCGGCGGTGGCAGGTACGGATCACCAGCTCGGCGTAGCTCTTGAGGAAGGGCTGCTCCATCGTGACGCGCGCGCGATCGGGGAGCACGCGCTCGGGGAAGCGGCGCAGCTTCTTGATGTAGCTGAAGATGTAGTCCCAGCGCCCGCAGTTGAGCCCGGCCGAGTGATCGCGCAGCTCCCAGAGGATTTCGTCGGTTTCGAACGCCGCGAGGATCGTCTCGATCAGCACGGTCGCGCGGATCGTGCCGCGCGGAATGCGGAGCGCGTCCTGCGCGAAGACGAAGACGTCGTTCCAGAGCCGCGCCTCCAGGTGACTCTCCATCTTGGGCAGGTAGAAATAAGGACCGCTGCCCTTGGCGATCAGCGCCGCCGCATTGTGATAGAACGCCAGCCCGAAATCGAAGAGCGATGCCGAGATCGGGGCGCCGTCGAGGTGTACGTGTTTTTCGACCAGGTGCCACCCGCGGGGCCGTACGAACAGCGTCGCCGTCTTGGCGGCCAGCGCGTAACGTTTCCCCTCGGGACTCGCGTAGGAGATCGTGCCGGCGACGGCGTCCTTCAGGTTCCGTTGCCCGACGACATTGTTCTCCCACGTCGGCGCGTTCGCGTCCTCGAAGTCGGCCATGAAGACGTTCGCGCCCGAATTGAGCGCGTTGATCATCATCTTGCGGTCCACCGGGCCCGTGATCTCCACCCGCCGGTCGCGCAGATCGGGCGGAATGGGCGCGACGGTCCACGCGTCCTCGCGGATGGATCTGGTGTCGGGCAGGAAGTCGGGCAGGCGGCCCGCGTCGAGCTCCGCCTGGCGC
>DATDFC010000008.1:0-48439 GCA_036522815.1 Gemmatimonadales bacterium
CGGCCGCCCGGTCTCCTCCAGAAACCGGACGGCCTCCCGCTTATACTCGACCGTGTACCGGCGACGCGTCTGCCCCATCGGACACCTCCCGCCCAATTATGGGCGAGGAATCAGGTGTCCACCAAATCGGGGCAGGTCCACGGGACTCTCTGCAAGCGCTTGCAACCGATTCTCCAGGATATGATCTGATCGACACGGCGCTGAATCGTCGGGGCCAACGTTTTCGGTGAGATCGGCTGCCGCAGAAACGCCCTAGCCAGTCCCGGACCGACGTTGCAGATTGCTACCGATGGTAACGCCCGTCGGACCATCTGCACCGCAGACGCCAACCCTCAAGGCGCAAACCACCGGCGAGGATGTCCTGCCGAGCGCAGCTTCCGACGCGGGACATACCGCAGCTACGCAAGACCCCGGCGACTCCCGACCGGCCCCGAGCAACGCCTCCGATCCACGCGACCAGCGCGTGTACCTCGCACGCCGGGGCGCGACCACGATCTGGATCTCGAGGCGACCCGATGCCTGGAACCTGCCCTGTGACGCGCTCGTGGTTCCGGTCTCGGCCAGCGGTACCGGCGGTCTGCTGGCGCAGGCTTTTCTCGCCGCCATCTCTTCACCCTTTCCCAAGTACGCCCATCGGCTGGCGGAGTTGTTGGGAAAGCGGCCGCGGATGACGCCGGAAGACCCCGTCGCGCTGTCGCCTTCTAAGGATGAACCGGTCCCCGGCCTCCCACCTCACCTCATACTGGCCACGGCGGAGGCGAAGGATCCCCTCACCGAGGACAGCAGCGGGCACTCGGCGGTCGCCGCTGGCGTGGCCGCCCGGATGGTCGTGCTCCAGGCTGAACGCTCCGGGTGGGCGCGCCTCATCCTCCCCCTGCTCGGCAGTGGATCGGCGGGTTTGCCTGCAGTGGACGTCGCGATCGCCGTTATGAACGGCGTCCTCGCCGCCCTGCCCGCCGAGCACGTGCGCGAGGTAACGCTCGTCACGCTCGACGCAAATGCGGTTCAAGCCTTGAGCGAACGCAGTTCGGCGCGGGCCCAAAGCCTTGCGAACGACCTCCCCTCAGGTAGCGACCTGCTAGATGTCGAGGGCGAAGTCGCGGCGCTCGCCGAGGCAATCCTCTTGCGCGAAATGGAACCACCTCTGGTGGTCGGCGTGCTCGGCGGTTGGGGCAGCGGGAAGTCGTTTGTGATGCACCTGATGCGCGAGCGCATAAGTCAGATTCGCACCCTCAGGATCGACGATCCCTCCACCACCTGGCAGGCCGACAAGGGTCGACTGTTCCCTTATGTCGGTCATCCGTACGTGATCAGCTTCGACGCCTGGACCTATGCCAATGCTGACCTCTGGGCGAGTTTGATGCAAACGATTTTCCACGAGTTGAGCCGACAGATCACTCTCGAGTATCAGTTAGAGAGGTCGGGTGTGAACTCACTCGCCGGAGGCGATGTCTGGAGAGCACTTAGCCTGTTGAACGAACCCGAGCGACTGGCTGTCGTCGCCGCCGCACTCGCGGACAAGGACGCCGCACTCTTGCGCGCGGCCCCCCACGATGCAGTCACGAAGGACATTCTGTGGAAGCGGATGCAGGACTTGAAAAGGGATCAGCTGCAAAAGCTCGAGAGGACCAGGCAACGACGCTCGACGTTGCAGCAGCAGTTGGAGCAGGCCAAAGGGAGGATCGCGCAGGAGGTCGCTGAAGAGCTTGACGAGGAAGCCCGGCGGGAAGCCTGGGCGCCAGTGGTCGATGGGGTCATGGGTGCCCTCCAAGGCGCCGTGCAGCGAATGTCTCCGGAGAGCGCTGCTGCTTTCAAGGATGCACCCGCAGACCTCAACACCCTCGCCGCCGACGTTCACTTCTTCGAGAAGTTGAAACAAGCGCCACCCGCCGAGGTCGCCCTATTCTTGGCCGTTGCGCTGGCGGCAGTCGCGACCCCGTTCGCCACCCAATTACTGGAGCAGCTACGCGTCCCCGGACTTGTGGCGGGAGCCGTGACCATGCTCCTTGCCTGGCGGCGCGTCGCGCTCCACTGGCAGGAGTGGTGGTCCGGCGTGCAGCGCGATTACGAGACCCGGCGACAAGAAGTTCGGGCGCGGCTGGTGGTGCAGCGGGATACGAGGGTGGAGCGCAGACTTGCCGAGCAGCGAGCGGAGCTTGAGCAGGCGTTGTCTACCACGCTCGTCACCGCCGATTTCTCAGCCGACGCGGTGACGTCTTTACTCCAGCACGAGAACGTGGCAGCACTGGAACGCGAGATCCATCGACTGGAGGCGGAGGAAGCTGCGTACGCAGAGAAGATCGGGACCCCCGCGGGGTTCGTGTCGCTCGCCGAGTTCGTCCGCGCGCGGCTCGAGGGTGCGCAGTACGAGAGTAAGCTCGGGCTGATGCATCAGGTCCAGCGCGACATCGCGTCGCTCAGCGATTGTCTCGTCGTCCACGAAGAAGATCTCCATCGAGCTGAGAAGATCGCGCTCTTCCCCCGGGGTCCGGCGCGAGTCGTGCTATTCATCGACGATCTGGACCGCTGTCCCCCCGACCAGGTCGTGGCGGTGCTGGAAGCGGTTCAATTGCTCGTCAAGACCCGGCTCTTCGTCGTGGTGCTCGGCATGGACGTCCGCTACGTTACACGGGCCCTCGAGAAGCGCTACGAGGGGATTCTGTGGCGGCGAGGGGAACCGTCGGGCCTCGACTATATCGAGAAAATCGTCCAGGTCCCATATCGCGTCCGGCCTATCGAACAAGACGCGTTCGCCGGGTTCGTCGCGTCGCAGATGCGGGTGGGGGCCTCCGGCGCAGCAGGCGCAGGGCGTCGAGTCTCCGGTGACGTGGGATCGGTCGCGTCACTTCCGCCGGTGCAACCATCTCCTCCGGCGGTTGTTCCCGTCACGCGACCCCTGCCGCGTACGGTGTTGGACTTTTCCCTGGAGGAGCGGTGGATCGTCAGCGACTGCTGCGCCGCCATCGAGTTGAGCCCGCGCTCCGTGAAGCGGGTGGTGAACGTCTGTAAACTGCTGAGAATCATCTGGCATCGCAGCGAGCGGCACGCAGAGCCAACGCCGATCGTCAAGCACGCCATCGTACTGTTGCTTGCGCTGGCCGCCCGGTTTCCGGGGGCCATGCGCGATTTGCTGGATGAGCTCAGTGAAGCGAGTCGCGATGGGCAACGCACGGTGTTGGGGACCTGGCTGAAGCAGCGAGTGCGTCAACACGCCGCTGTCCCGATCGCTGGGACACATTGGACGGAATTACGGACAGCGCTGGAGCGGCAAGCGGGCATTCTCAACCGGGTCTCTCTGCGCAATCTACGGACCTCGGAATGCAACCTCGTTCGGTCGTTCTCGTTCCTGGGCGACATCGGTACGGCGCCGGACGAGTTTCCCCGCAACGGTGGCTCCGTTAGGCAGTTGGCCGTCGGGCCAGCGCCGGGTCGTTCGGTTCCTCCAACTTCTCATCGGCGTGCGCACTGACCGCACCGCACTTGCGCGGAGCGCCAGGATTGTGCGCCCAGGCAGGCCAGAGGGATGGCGAGGCGCCCCGTAGGTCTGAGTCGCGATGGACGCCGCGGCCGTTTCCTACGGGACACAGCTCACCATCGAGCTCCTCGTTGTGTTCCGGGTGGTGGGCACCGGGTGCTGTCGTGGGCCTCCGCGCCCGACGGGCCGAGTCCCGCCCGCGCCTGATTACCAGAATCAGGCCGCGTTCTTGCTGAGAACGACTCTCATTCGCTCATGCTCACCCGCGGATCACCAGGGCCCCTGGGCGGTTACGTCTGGCCCTCCGTCGCACCAAGGAAAGCCTTGAACATCGTCTTGAGGCGCTCGAGGAGCGTCTTCGCGAACAGTCCCGCGAGTGTAGAATAGAAGGCCAGCGCCTCAAGGCTCAGGCCATTCTGGTACGGATTCTTATCCGTCTGCTTGCTCGCGAATAAAAGCCCGCTGACGATGCCCAGGTAGACGACAAACCCCATTGAGGCACCCAAGACAGGCCTGATCAAGAAGAAGGGCGCCATTCGGAGGGAGAATTTGTCTGGCAGAGTGGCATCCGGATGCTTCTTGCCGGCCCACGATTCAAGGCCGTGAGCCAGACGGTTGGCTGCGGAGAGCAGCGCCGACAGGGCACCGCCCAGCGCCCCGGCGAGGAGGCACGCCGCAACGGGCCGACCCATGGGGAAGCCCCAGACGATGGTTGGCTGGCGTGACTCATCGCTCACAAGACCGGCGAGACTGAGGTACGCTCGGATCGAGAGATAGCCGAGCACAACGAACACGCCGATGGCGAGAACGTATAAGGCAATCCTCTCCTTCGGACCCTCTTCAGGATTCCAGATCTGCGGGGTCGTCATCGGAGCCTCCGCCCAGGAGTCGAAAGCCTTCGGTGGCGAGCCGCCTCGCGTCGCCGAGAGCGCCGATTCGCTATCTCACGTCCGGCGGATATGTGGCGGTCGCCCGGGACGTGGCTTTCAGCGATGCCTTCTTCCGAGCCTCGTAGTCCGCCACGTTCACAGGTGCGTACGACCGGTCGACCAGCGGCATGGGCCGGGACGCGTATTCTAGGCATAGGGCGTCGACGCTGGGATGTAGCGTCTCCGCCGTCACCCGGAACGGATCTCTCCTGCCATATCGCCCGAGCCCGCCGTCGATGTAACGCGTGGCGGCAGGCCCCAGGACCCGGTAGTACCACTTGAACGAATCGTGCAGCTCAGGCGCGCCGTGGCTCGGCGCGGGAATCCCGCCCGTGTCGAGTTCGAGGCGACACCGGGCCGTCACACGGTTTGCCATCCATCGCAGTGTGATGCTCGCGAGGGCCCGCTCCGCCCATCCGTATCCGCCGCCGACGTCGCTGTGTACGCCGGTGAACCACACTTGCTCGAGCACCTGTCCCGCTTGGCTCGCGCCGGGCTGTTGCTCCCAGAGAGTGGGCACGAAGGGACGGCGGCGCTCGTCGACGGCGATGGCATGGAAGGCGCAATCCACCCGGCTGCTCAGCGTCACGTCGTGGAATCCAAAGAGGTGCTGGGAGAGCCTGCCGAGGAGACCCACCGGGATTCCGAGCGCGCCGACGGTGTCCCACACGCCGATGCAGGTGATCCGGAAGTCAGGGTGGGAGTGGCTGGCGCGGAAGTCCACGGCCTTTGCCGCCACCGGCGCGGTGTCGTCGCCACGCTTGCGGTACAGCTGGAACGCAGCATCGATCGCCGCGTCCCGCGCCGCGTCGTCGAGTCCCTGCCGGTTAATAATGCCGCAGTTGCGGATGAGGCCCGCGAGGCTCCGCACGGTGTACGCCCCGCGGCTGAAGCCGAACAGGTAGAGCGCGTCTCCCGGATGGTAATACTCGACCAGAAAGCGATAGCAATCCAGGATGTTGCCCTTGAGACCGAGGCCGAACGCCCCACCGAGCACGCGGTCCACCAGACCGCCGGTGCCCACGCCGGCATGATACAGCGCGAGTTGCGGAACATTGTCGCGCGCCAGGGGGGGAACCAGCTGGTAGAAAAGCCACACGTTAGTGGGAGCCAGGCCACAGCCGGCCGGCTGGCGCGGCGTATTCCACGTCCCGTCGGCGCACACCACAATCCGCTTGTGTCGGTCTTTCAGCGCAGCGGCGTCCTGATTTTGCTTCTGCTCCGCCGACCTGTGCCATCCTCCAGCGCGTGGCGCGGCCAGGTCCAGCCCGCGATCGACCGCCGACGCCGCCCCCGCCACCGGCTCCAGCGTTGCGAGGAGGCGGTCGGAGACGACGTCGGGTGGGTCGGGCATGGTCACCTCGGTCGGTTACGCATCCACCGTAACCAAGTTGTGCACCGGTTGGTCCGAGCGTTAGGTGCCTTTTGCGGCACGGAGGGGTGGTTTTGCGACACTCGTGTCGCAAAACCGCCCTACCGTGCCCCAAAATCACCCTAGCCACCTGTCGGGGAGGCCCCTATGGTACAGGGAGGTGCCTCGCACAGATGACCGCGAACCCGCCCAGCACCAGCGTGCCCCAAGAGCTCCGTTCGCTCGGCGCTCTGCTCCTGGTAGATGGCTTGCTCGGGATCTGGCTGCGGTTGCACACCCCGAACGCCTTCTCCCTGTACTCCGCCGCTCACGTGCCGCTGGTTGGTATCGGTGGACTCGCTTGGGGCTTTCTGCCCGACGACTCGAAGAAGTCACTCGGCATCTTCGTCCAGCAGGTTCTCAGACTGCGGTTCGTAGTCCCCGTCGTTCTCGTGGTCGGCCTTCTGCTGCTGATCGTGAGCCTGTTCCTGTCGACCGTCGTGATCACGACGGTCGATCCGGCGCTCGCGACCACGGTCGCGATTGTCGCTGGGCGTCAGGAGTCTCCCAATACGGCGGCCCTCACAGCGGCTGAATCCATTCGTCTCAACCGTCTCACGACACCCGTGTACCGCACCAAGGTCATTCTGCCCGTCGGTCGGTCCGTCTGGCTATACACACCGACGCGAGTCCTCTTCCGCAACCTCACACTCGTGCCGTGGCGTCCCACTGCCGTTCAGTACCCGGATGACTTCGTTCCCATGGTGACGATCGCAGTCCTACCTGCCGACAGCGTGGTGACCCGGCTCCAGGACAGGGATGTGCGGCTGATACTGCTCGACAGCGATCCACGTGGCGACACGCTCGCGACCGTCAACCTGCTAGACCACGGATATCTGATCGCGTTCGCCGATGTCGTGCGCCCGAGCGCGGAGGTCGTCGCGAGGTGGCGCGAGAAGCTGACGCCGGCACACGCGGACTTCATGCTCAAGCGCTGGCAAAACGCGGACTCTGTTCGCGCCCGGCGCCCGCTCCGAATGGACGATGTCATTTATTGGCAGGCGCGGTCCGCGGCTGGCGCCATACTCTGGTCGGGGAAGCTCAAGCTCAAGCGGGAGGTGGAAGATCTCTACTTGGGCTCTTAGCAGGGCCACCGCAGCGTTCGCGCTGGTTGCGCTGTACGCCGGGGACCGGACGGCGACGCCGCCAGAGGTCCGTACCGCGGTGTCGTTCCAGCTGAGGATCGACGGCCCCGACTACCGCCGCAAGCTCAAGCAGGATACAGGCACCGTCCGTGCTATGTTGCGGGATACGCTTAGGGCCGTGCTGCGCGACAACTTCGGGTTTCTCGCTTGGGGAGACGGCCAATCGTCTCCAACCGACACGGTCACTCTCACCGTGTACCAGCCCACGACGACGGGAGACGCATGCCTGAGGCTGACCGTGCGGGGGGAAGTCGCCAGTGCGGACACCGCGGCGTGCCGCCTCGACTTTGAGAAGTGGGAGGAAATCGTCGACCGGACGGACTGGAAGCCCCAGCAGCTGCGCCTCGAATGGACCGAGAAGTTGACGAAGATCCTCGCGACCAAGCGCGACGAACTGGTCGACGATCCGCTGGGACTACTACCGCTCCACGCGCAAGTCGACCTGTCTCTCAAACAGGATCTCAAGGCGCATCTGTCGATCCAACCCTCGGACATCCGTGCGTCCGACATCGGCAAGAGCCCTGAGTTTCGTCTGCACGCGTCTATACAAGATGACTCCGCGACGATCCCGAGCGTGGACACTCACGCCGAATTGTGGCTACGGGGGTGCGGGTTACATCCGGTGGACCACGGATACGTCTGCCAGATCTCCACCGTGGTCTACCTGGGTGACACGCTCCCCGCGACCAAAGAGGCCGAAGTGCTCGGTCGCGCCCGAGTCACCCTGGGGACCTTGCACCTGCGCCGGGGCTATCGGCCTGCCACCCTCGACGTGGGAGGCAACGGTACCGTCACTCCGGAGGGAAAGCCACGTTGATGCGCGCCCGGTTCGCTGGGGCCATTTCGTTCTTCCTCGCCCTCGCAACGTCGGCCGGCGCGCCTGCCCAAGGGGGCACGGCGGCAGCACTGGTGGGCGCCCAGCGTCTGCTCGAGGGCAAGCGCTTCAGCGAAGCGGAGCGCCTCTACACCACCGTGCTCCAACAACTCCCCGCCGCCGACTCCGCGCAGCGCGCTTCCGCCAGCTTTGGGCGAGCGTTCGTGGTGCAACAGCGGCGTGCGGCCGGCGGCGACTCGGGCTCCGCTGCGCCGCTCGACGTCGCCCTGCGCGATTATGAGGTCGCCCGGGCGCTCGCCCCTGGCGTCTACTTCGGCGCCGCCAGCAACAACCGTGGGATCATCCTGCGCGATATGGGGAAGCACCTCGAGGCCCGGCTATCCTTCTTGGATGCGGCCAGCACGGCGCATCACGCCCGGCCCTACTTCTACCTCAATGCAGGTCGTGAATCCGAGGTGCTTGCAGCCACGAGCCGCTCGTGGTTGGACAGCGCGGCCGCCGCCTACCGCTCTGCCATCGCCGTCGATTCAAACTACACCGAGGCGCGGCAGGCTTTGCTCGCGTTCTATGGCCGCAGCGGCCACATGGACTCGCTGCTGGCACTGGGTGTGCGCTGGAGCAATCGACCGGAGCTCGTGCCGATCGTGAACGACGCGCTGGTGGAAACGTTCACGAACGCGGAGGTCGGGACCCAGGTACGGGAGTCCTCGTTCGTCCTCTGGACGCATAATCTCGCGAGCGTAGGCGTGGCACCGCTCTACTTTGCCGGTGCCTTCCGGTCGTCGCTGCAGAGTGTTGGGGCGCGCACGCCGGCGGTGCACGCGGGGGTCGACGCCTTGGTGGATGCGTACCAGCTTCGCGACGGAGCGAATCCCTATCGTGAGCCGGCGGGCGCCGACTGGTGGCATGCCACGGCGTTTCGGCATGCGGCGTGGAGCTCGACCCTCCGCTCGCTCGGCGACTGGTACGACCGTGTAGGGAACGATCGTCTCGCTGCCAGCTACTATGAGGCCGCTATCGGATATCCGTACGGATCGTTGGGCGAGACCTGGATCGATCTCGACGCGCTCCTGCCGCTGGCTGTCATCTACTCCCATGGGACGGAGCCGTACAAGCTCGACGCTCTCGTTGAACGGCTCTTCAATGCCAAAGGTGGTGCGTACCACGACCACGATGTTCGGCGGGAGCGGTACTTCCACATGGCGTTGGGCGGTCTATTCTCGGCGCGCGGGCAGTGGGGGCAGGGGCCGTGGGATGTACGCGGGGCCATCTTTCAACTCGAGGCAATGCGCCGGCTCACGCCCATCGTTGCAAGGCAGACAGGAACGGCTCTGCGCGATCCTCCCGAACTGCTCGAGAAGCTGGTCCTTGGCTACCGTACCCTGGACCGCGCTTCTCCCACCGAGGGTTACGGCAAGACCGCCCTCGCACTCGCTCGCGAGGTGCGAAGCGCCTACCTCGAGTCAGGACAGAACGAGGACGTGGTGCGAGTGGACTCGCTCATCACGACATTGCAGCGTCGGTAGGCGTCTTCCCGGTCCCCCGTCCGTCGGGCGCTTGAACCACCTGATCTGAGTAGGCAAGTCGTGGTGGGCCGCACACTTGTTGGGGACTTGAGTCTCCAGCCGTATCATCTGAGACCAGACGTTCAAGCGTACGAACGGCGGGCCGTGTCGCAAAAACGCCCCTTCGTGCCGTAAAAACGCCCTAGCGGGCGTGACGCTGGTCACCGATCATATGGTCGGAGGCCGTCTGACGAGGTCGGTGCTGGCGTGGCGGGGCAGGGGAGCGCACGTAACTCTGGTTTCGTGCGGCGAGTTAGCGCTCATGATTCGCGTCGTGGTCGTAACGGACATTCGCCTCTACCGCGAAGGCCTGGGGCAGATCCTTGGCCGCAACGGGACGATCCAGGTCGCCGCGACCGCAGCGAGTCGCGACGAGGCGGTCGCTCGCGTATCTGAGCTCCAACCTGACATCGTGCTGCTGGACATGGGGATGCGCGATGGCACGGAGACCGTCCGCGCGCTTCGCGAGACAACTCCCCATGTCAAGCTGGTCGCGCTCGCTGTGTCCGAGGTGGACCAAGACGTGCTCGCCTGCGCCGAAGCCGGCGTGGACGGCTACGTCGCCCGTGACGCGTCGCTGCCGGAGCTCGAGGCGGTGCTGGCGAGCGTGGGCCGCGGTGAGGCCCTCTGCTCCCCCCACATCGCAGCCACCCTGCTGCGCCGTGTCGCTGCGCTCGCCGCGGGGCGGGGCGTTCCCCCGACGCCGCTTCTTTCGCTCACTGGACGCGAGCGCGAGATCCTGCGTCACGTTGACCGCGGTCTATCCAACAAGGAGATCGCTCAGGAGCTACGCATCGAGGTGGCGACGGTGAAGAATCACGTGCACAACATCCTTGAAAAGCTGAAAGTGCGGCGCCGCGGAGAAGCGGCGGCCCGCATGCGCGGGACCGGCCAGGGACGGACGTCGGACCGGGTGGGGTGATGCAGGTTCAGCGCTCACGGGCCCTGCGCCCAACGATGTAGATCTCGCGGCTGGCCTGGCTGGGTCGTCCGGCCCAGTCGGCACCTCGCCGTTTGTTTCTCACACCCGTAGATCGACACCTAGGCCGAAATCGGCTCCCTTGGTCCATTCCACCGCGCCCGCTAGGCGCGAACATTGGCGCTACGAGCTACGGGGCGGGCCGCATTGCGACGAACCCGAATTCTGTTGGCGAAGATGCCACGCATGCTGTGCGACATCATCCAGCACGCGGTCAAGAACGAGTCCGATATGGAAGTGGTCGGAGAGTTGGCAGACCGATCTTATCTCGCGACGACGGCTCGGGCGACCGAGGCAGACGTGATCATTCTGCAACTGGACGACTCGGAGCTGCCCGCCGAATGCGGCGCGCTGTTCGATGCTCGACCCCGCATCCGCCTGCTCGGCGTCGCGGGCGACGGCCGCCGCACGTTCCTGTACGACCTGCGACCGCAGCGCACGGCGCTGGGCGAAGTGTCGCCGCAGCGGCTGGTGGACGCGATCCGAGCGGCTGTTCGGACCGGAATGATCGCGACGGAGCCCTGATGGCACCACGAATGAGCAAAGTCTTCTGAAAGGACGAGGCACATGCCGATCGCACCCACCTATCCGGGCGTGTACATCGAGGAGATTCCGAGCGGCGTACGGACGATTACCGGAGTGGCCACGTCGATCACGGCATTGCTTGGCCGGGCGCCTCGGGGACCGGCCGACAGTCCCGAGACGATCACGAGCTTCGCCGACTTCGTGCGCCGGTTCGGCGGCCTGGCGGCCGGTTACCCGATGAGTTACGCCGTCAGCGATTTCTTCCAGAATGGCGGGAGCACGGCGTTGGTTGTGCGGGCGTACAAACCGGTTGACGGGCAGACGGACGGGTACGCACGTCTGACGGTCGACAAGATCAAACTGAAGGCCTCGAGCCCCGGCAGGTGGGGCAACAAGCTGCGCGCGGAGATTGTCCTCGTCACTGGCCAAGATGCCAGGGATGCCCTGGGTTTGCCGGCCAATGCAGATCTCTTCAACCTCACGGTGCGGGACACCACCCCGGGTGGTGCGATCGAAACAATCATGAACCTTGCGGTGCTCCAGGACGCTACTCGGCGCGTGGACAAAGTGGTTGCGGCCGAGTCGAGTCTCGTGCGTTGGGACGGCGCCTGGCCCGCACAGGATCCGGTGGGCGTTGCCGCGGCAAAAGATCCCGTCACGGTCAAGGAAAGCGTCGTGGCCACAGCGGCGGCGGACTACATCCAGAAGAAGAACGTCTGGGTAGCGGCCAAGAACGCCGTCCCCTTCGACCAGGGAGCTGTAGACACCGCGAAGACGGCCTTGGACGCCGCTCAGGCGGCCCTGACCGCCGCGCAAACGGACGCGGGGAACAGCGAGAGCGGGTTGAATGGTCGGGACAGCCTCCCGCTCGATCAGGCCGCCTATCTAGGCGACCCTGATAAGAAAACCGGTCTGCAGGCGTTGGTGAAGGCGGATCTGTTCAATCTGTTATGCATCCCGCCCGATACGGACGGCGGTGACACCCTTCCGGCCGTGTACCAGAGCGCCATGCAGTTCTGCGCCGATCATCGCGCCGTGCTTCTCGTCGACAGTCCAGCGGCGTGGAGTGCGAATCGGGATACCGCCGCTCAAAAGGCGCACGATGGCCTGAGCGATCTGAACTTGAGCGGCCTGGCGGCCCGCAATGCCGCCATCTACTTCCCACGCGTCCGTGAGCCTGACCCGATGCGCGACAGCAGGGTCGAGACGTTGGTCCCGTGCGGCATCGTCGCGGGCATCATGGCGCGCACCGATACTGACAGGGGTGTGTGGAAGGCACCTGCGGGTCTCGACGCCGCGATCAACGGGATCATCGCGCTCGACGCGGAGCTGAACGACAAGGAGAACGGGATGCTCAACCCTCTGGGCATCAACTGTCTCCGCGCGTTTCCGATTTACGGGCGGGTTGTGTGGGGAGCGAGGACGCTGCGTGGCGCGGACCAGCTTGCCGACGAGTACAGGTACGTCCCCGTTCGGAGACTGGCTCTCTACATCGAGGAGAGTCTCTACCGCGGCACGAAATGGGTGGTGTTCGAGCCGAACGACGAGCCGCTGTGGGCACAAATCCGACTCAATGTCGGCGCCTTCATGCACAACCTGTTCCGCCAGGGTGCGTTCCAGGGCACCACTCCGAAGGACGCCTACTTCGTGAAATGCGATAAGGAGACGACCACCCAGAACGACATCGACCTGGGGATCGTCAACATCGTCGTCGGCTTCGCCCCGCTCAAGCCAGCCGAGTTCGTGATCATCAGGCTCCAGCAGATGGCGGGCCAAATCGAGACCTGAGGCGCAGAAGGAGGAGGCATGGCGCAGTTCAGCGTGAATCCACAGCGCTTCGACCCGTACAAGAACTTCAAGTTCCGGGTCAAGTGGGACGGGCGCTACGTGGCCGGCGTCAGCAAGGTGAGCGCGTTGAAGCGCACCACCGAAGTCGTCAAGCACCGCGAGGGGGGCGATCCCAGCAGCAGCCGCAAATCGCCCGGGCGCACCGAGTACGACCCGGTCACGCTGGAGCGCGGTGTGACACACGACAAAGAGTTCGAGCAATGGGCCAACAAGGTGTGGAACTTCGGGTCGGGCCTGGGCTCCGAAGTGTCCCTCAAGGACTTTCGCAAGGACGTGATCATCGAGCTGTACAACGAGGCCGGCCAGCTCGCCATCGCCTACAAGGTCTACCGCTGCTGGGTGTCGGAATATCAATCGCAATCCGACCTCGATGCCAACGCCAATGCCGTGGTGATCCAGCACTTGAAGCTCGAGAATGAAGGCTGGGAGCGCGACTACGCCGTGACCGAGCCGACCGAGCCCGTCTTCACCGAGCCCGCTTGAGCGCGCGCACGCACATGCATGGGATTTCAGACTCGGCGCTGCTCCGACTCTTCGAGCTCAGTGCGGTCGACGCGCCCTCGCGCCGGGCGGTGCGGCTGATCGCCGCGTCCGATGCCGGGTTCGACGAGAGCGGCGCGGCCCTGCTCAGCATCGGACGGCGCGATCGGTTTCTCCTGGAGCTGCGCCTCGCCACGTTCGGTCCCGCCCTCGAATGTACGGCCGCGTGTCCACAATGCGGCGAGCGGCTCGAGTTCTCCCTCGACGCGCGCGACCTGCTCGAGCAAGACCGGCCCGGCGGCGCGGCGACGGTAGCGCTCGAGTATGCCGGTACCGCTGTGACCGCCCGGCTGCCGACCAGCAAGGACCTGATAGCGCTCGGCACCACCGGGACGGAGCACGATCTCCTGGACCGCTGCCTGACCGAGGTGCGGTGCGACGACGTGGAGATCGGGGGCCCGAGCCTCGACCCTGATCTGGTTGTGGCGATCGACGACGAGCTAGCTGACGCTGACCCGGGGGCTCGACTGGCGATCGCGCTGCAATGCCCGGTGTGCACCCACGCGTGGTCACAGCTCTTTGACGTCGTGGATTTCTTCTGGGCGGAGCTCGAGGCCAGGGTGGAGCGAATCCTGCGTGAGATCCACACGCTGGCGGGCGCGTACGGGTGGACGGAAGCCGAAGTTCTACAGCTGCCGACCGCGCGGCGACAACGCTACTTGGACTTGGTCAACGGATGAAGACCTATCTGGGGCTGCTCGTCGCTCGCGAGCGAGGCGCCGTCGGCACGATCACGCCGCGGCTCGCAAAGTGGTACGAGCCGACGCCCCGTCCGGCGCCGTTCGTCTCGGCGCCCAAGCAGGTGACCCAATCTCGCACACGCGAGTCCGCCTCGATTGTCCAAGCGCGGCCGGCTCCCGACGGCGATGCCCGAGGCCGACACGCGGGTGAGCCGTCGCGGCCACGGGCAGGCAGCGACGCGGCGCCGTCCTCACCGGTGTCGGGAGCAAACGAGGCCGAGCAACCGCCTCGCCCCGCCGCACCGTCGAATCAAACGTGGTCCGGCTCCTCGGTTCCCGCCCACTTTGTGCTGGGAAAGCTGCGCTCGGTGCGTCCTCCGACGAGCCCACCGGCCTCCACGCTCAACCCGGTCCCAGCGCGTCACACCACAGCGGCCAGAGGGATCACGGGTCCGACAGGGGCTGTGTCCGATGCCCCTCGTCGGGCGGTCGTTCATGGCGACGTGGCTAGTCATCCCCCTCGGGACGCCGGATCGCCTGGTGCGGAGCAGCAACCCTCGGGGCAGTCCCGGTCCGCACCCGTGGGGCTGGGCATGGCGACGATCCGACCGCGCGAGCAGCCGGCGCCGCAAGTGGACCAAGACGACGTCCCGACCACCGAGCGGCCGATTCAGGTGACGATTGGAAAGGTGGAGGTCCGGGCGGTGCAACAGCCGATCGGGCGTGCTGTGCCGCATTCTGTGCCGCCACGGACGACGCTCGATGAATACCTCCGCGGCAGGTCCGGAGCCGGGCGATGAGCAACGCGCAGATCATTGCCGCCACGACCGCGACGCTCCGCAAGCTCCTGCTCGACGGCGTGCCACACCGCGACCCCGCGATCACCTCCATCAGCGTGACGACGACGCCGTTGGATAGAGTCGGTTCGGACCTGACGCAGCCCCAGCTCAACCTCTTCCTCTACCATGCCGTGCTTAACGGAGGGTGGCGCAACCGGGATGTTCCGACTCAGGTGGGTCCCAGCGACCTGGCTCAGCCGCGACTGGGGCTCAATCTCCACTATCTGGTTACGGCGTATGGCCCTGTGGACTCGGACCGCGGAGACTTCAGCCATCGCGTGCTGGGCGCCGCCGTGAGCGTGCTGCACGACCATCCCGTCCTCGGCCCGACCGAGGTCGTCGAAGCCTTGGCACATGATAAGGCGCAGCCGCAGGTGGAGCGGATCCGCATCACCCCGCTGCCCATGACGCTGGAAGAGATCTCCAAGCTGTGGACGGCGTTCCAGACCAACTATCGCGTGTCGACCGCCTACGAGGTCGACGTTGTGATTATCGAAAGCGACCGCGCGCGTCGGGCCGCGCTACCGGTGTTGCGGCGGGGAGCCGCCGATCGCGGTCCCTACGCAGTCGCCTCCGCGAGTCCTTGGTTGTCGAGCGCCGTAGCGCCCAACGCTCAGGCTGCGGTGCGATTAGGCCAACCGCTGCGCCTGGAGGGTGGGCAGCTCGGCCAAGATGGTCTCGTCGTGAGGATCACCGGCTCACTCCTGACGCAGCCGGTGGAGCTTACCCCGGTGGAACGCTCGCCGGACCACCTCGCTGTGCACCTGCCCGATCTCGCGAGCGCGGGCGCCATGACGTCGTGGGCACCGGGGTTCTATACGGCCGCGGTCGTGGTGCGACAGCCGAACGTGCCGAATTGGACGAGCAACGAAGTGGCGTTCGCGGTCGCGCCGACGATCACCCTCTCCCAGACCGCCGCGCCCGCGGGAGCGCTCACGATCGGCGTTACGTGTGCGCCCCCGCCGCGCGTTGGCCAGCGAATCGAGCTGTTGTTCGGGGACCAACAGGTGGCGTCGGGGCCGATCACCTTTCCCGTCGATCCGACGCAACCTGCCGAAATCAGCTTCGACGTGGTTGGCACGGCGGGTAAGTCGTACGTGCTGCGCCTGCGCGTGGACGGAGTGGACAGCATTCCGTTGGGCGCTCCCGGAGCGGGCCCGCCCGCGTTCGACCCGCAACAGACGGTGACATTCGCGTGACCGACTACGACGCCTGGCAGCGCGCCAATGACGAATACCTTCGCGCCGCTCTCGCTTCGCTGCGTGCCCGACTCGAGAACTTGGCGCCGGCCGCAGCAGTGCCGGCGCAGTCGGTCGCCCAAAGCCGGGCGAAGCCGTCGTTCTGGTCGCGGCTCACGGGGCGCCGGTCGAAGTCCCAGCGCTCGGCGGCAACGACGGCGCTCTTCCCCAGCGGACCCGGCGCAGCCAAAGCGCCGGTCTCAGAGCTCCCGGAGCGGAACGCCGGCGCGCCCGCTCCCGCCCTGGTGCTTCTCTCAGAACGGTTCGGGTTGTCCCGGTTCGAGCAAGACGTGCTGTTGCTCGCGGTGTCTGTCGAGCTGGACACTCGCATCGGCGCACTGTGTGCGCGGGCCCAGGACGACCCGGCGCAGCCCTACCCAACGTTCGCCCTCGCCATGGCGCTCTTCACGGAGCCGTCGTGGGACGTCTTGTCCCCCGAACGTCCGCTCCGCTACTGGCGCTTGATCGAGATCACGCAGTCCGGCGGTCGACCGCTGACCGTCAGTGCACTGCGGGCGGACGAGCGCGTGATGAACTACGTGAAAGGGCTCAACTACCTCGATGACCGGCTGGCGCCGCTCGTGACGCCCGTGCCGGAGGTCGCCCTCCAAGTCGACCTCCCGTCTTCCCACGCGGCCATTCTCCAGAGGGCACTCGACGCGCTGCGACGCGCGAGTACCGCTCCACGCCTGCCGCTGATCCAGCTGGCGGGGAGCGACACGCCGACCAAGCTGCTCGTGGCAGGACGCATCGCGGCGACCTTGGGCTTGCGAGTGTACCGGCTCTCGCCCGAAGCCATGCCGACCCAGGCGACCGAGGTCGACACGCTGGTTCGACTGTGGGATCGGGAGGCGGCGCTCCTGCCGCTGGCATTGTACCTGGACCACCCACAGGGCGAGGGCCAGGGCCTGGACGCCGTCGCCGCGGCGATCGAGCGGTTCACCGTGCGGACGCGGAGCGTGGTGTTCGTCGCGACCCGCGAAGCACGGCCCAGCCAGGGCGCCGCCGCGGTGGTGCTGGATATCTCGCGCCCGAGTGCGGCGGAGCAGCGAGCGGTGTGGGCCGCTCTGATCGGCGAGGCCGGCGCGGAGAGCGCGGCCCGGCTCGCCGGACAATTCGACCTTGGCCTGCCGGCGATGCACCAGGTCGTGGCGCAGGCGACGCGCGACGACGCCACCACCAATGGGACGCTCGACCAACGCCTCTGGGCGGCCTGCCTCGAGGTGACCAGGCCGGGACTGGAGCTGCTCGCTCAACGCATCGCCACTCGCGCCGAATGGGGCGATCTGGTGCTGCCCCCCGAGCAGATCGCGACGTTGAAACAGCTCGTCGCTCAGGTGGCACAGCGGAGCCGGGTGTACGACGAGTGGGGGTTCGGCCGGCGCATGAACCGGGGCTTCGGCATCAGCGCGCTGTTCGCGGGCGAGAGCGGGACCGGCAAGACGATGGGCGCCGAGGTGATCGCCAACGATCTACGGCTCAACCTCTACCGGATCGATCTCTCGGCCGTGGTGAGCAAGTACATCGGCGAAACCGAGAAGAACCTGCGGCGTGTGTTCGACGCGGCCGAGGAAGGCGGCGCCATTCTTCTCTTCGACGAGGCAGACGCCCTGTTCGGCAAGCGCAGCGAAGTGAAGGACAGCCACGACCGCTATGCCAACATCGAGATCAACTACCTGCTGCAGCGCATCGAGGCCTATCGCGGCCTCGCGATTCTCACGACCAACATGAAGGGCGCGATGGACAAGGCGTTTCTCCGCCGGCTGCGCTTCGTGGTGGACTTCCCGTTCCCGGGGGCGGCGGACCGGCGGCGCATGTGGGAACAGGTGTTCCCACCGGACGCTGACCTGGCGCGGCTCGACTTCGACCGGCTGGCACGCTTGAGCCTCACCGGAGGCAGCATTCACAACGTCGCGCTCAACGCGGCGTTCCACGCGGCCCACGCCGGTGAGAAGGTCACGATGGCTCGGGTACTCGGCGCGGCGCAGACCGAGTTCCGCAAACTCGAACGACCGATCAACGACGCGGATTTCCGCTGGCTGGAACGCGCGGAGGGGGCCGCGTGAGCATCGCTGTGCACATCGACCGACTGATCCTGGACGGCCTGGCCGTCCTCCCCGGATCGCCTGGGGCGATCGGCGCGCACGTCGAGCGCGAGCTGAGTCGCCTGCTGGCGCAGGGCGGCGTGCGAAGGGAGCTGGAGCGGGGCGGGGCGGTGACCACGCTCCGCGGCGGGACAGTGGATCTCGCGCATGGGCCCGAAGCGAATGTGCTCGGACGGCAGGTGGCCCGAGCGGTGTACCGCGGCATAGGTGCTTGAGGGAGGAGCTATGGAGCAAGCAAAGCTGCGCGGCATGGGTTGGGAGCGTGATCTTCCGGACTTCCGCGACTACACCGTGAGCACGCCCAAAGTCGCGGAGATCTTGACGAAGTCGCGGCGGCTTGCCGCGACCGCTGAGGCGATGCTCCCTAAACAAGACCTCCGTGAGTGGTGCTCGCCGGTGGAGGATCAAGGTGATCTCGGCTCGTGCACCGCGAACGCCGGTGTGGGCCTGCTCGAATACTTCGAGCGCCGCGCCTTTGGGAATTACCTCGACGGGTCGCGCTTGTTTCTCTACAAAGTGACGCGCGACCTGTTGGGGTGGCAGGGAGATCAAGGCGCCACATTGCGTAGCACGATGCAGGCGATGGTCATGCTCGGTGTACCTCCGGAGCAGTACTGGTCGTACAACATTCCGCGGTTCGACGAGGAGCCGCCCTCGTTCTGTTACTCGTTGGGTCAGAACTACAAGGCAGTCACCTATTTCCGGCTCGACCCGCCGAGTGCGACACCGACTCAGGTGAAGGACGCGATCAGGACGCAGCTCGCTGCTGGCCTGCCCAGCATGTTCGGGTTCACAGTGTTCAGCTCGTTTCCGCGAGTCGGCGACCGGAAGGTCGACATCTCGTTCCCGCAGCAGGGCGACAGTGTCCTGGGCGGACATGCCGTCGTCGCTGTGGGGTACGACGACGCCCGGGTGATCGGCTCCGAGCGGGGTGCTTTGCTGATTCGCAACTCATGGGGCCCGGACTGGGGCGATGGGGGATACGGCTGGATGCCGTACGCGTATGTGGAGCGCGGGCTGGCGGACGACTTCTGGTCCCTCGTCCGCGCCGACTTCGTGGACACGGACCTGTTCAAGTGACCGAGTTCTGCGTCGGCGGACGCGCGGCGACACTGCAGCGCGAGATCAGCCGGCCATTCGTGCCGACAGTCGCGCGGGGGTGGCTGCAGCGCAAGTGTGCCTGCGGGGGGTCGGACGCTGCGGGGGAATGCGCGGAATGTGGGGACGAGCAGGAGGGGATTCTTCAGCGTTCCGCAACTGATCACGCCACAGTCGATGAGGTGCCATCGATCGTGCACGAGGTGCTGCGAGAGCCGGGGCAGCCACTTGACGCAGCGACGCGCGCGTACATGGAGCCGCGGTTTGGGCTCGACTTCAGCGACGTACGGGTCCACACAGATTCGCGAGCGGCGGAGTCAGCGCGGGCGGTGAATGCCAAGGCCTACACGGTAGGGCGCGACATCGTCTTCGGGACCGTTCAACGTGACCTCCCCAGCACCAAGGAGTGTCAGCTTCTCGCACACGAGCTTGTGCACACCGTGCAGCAGCATCGGAACGACTTGGGAGGCGCATCGGCCCGCCCCGTGCTGAAGGTGGCGCTGCCGGATGACGCCTCGGAGTTGGAGGCTCATGGCATCGCCAAGGAGGTTTTCTCGGAGAAGTCGAGCGAAGGGCCACGCGCTCGCTCTTGGCACGGACGTGATGAGGGCGCGTTGGTGTTGCAGCAGACAAAGCCACAACTTCACCGCTCCCCCGCGCCTGGTCCCGAGGCGCCGCCGGCGCGCGGTTTACCGGAGAGAGTAAAGTTCTGGATCAATGCTTTTATCCCTAGTTCTATCAGAGGGGGAAAGCCGGTCCCCAAAGGCCCCCTCCATGGCCAGACCATGTTCAACGGACCGTTTCCTTGGTCAGATTGCTTCCTCACCGACAATAGGGAGTTCAGCAGCGACATCACTGCATCGGCGAGAATGCATATCGAAGCACAAGTGGCTATCACCCGGCGGGACCTGACCTTCTCCGGCTCCTGGTCGTACCCGACTCGGGAAGTGGACTGCGAAGACGGGGACATCGAATGCGATCGGAGGGCCACACCCCGTGCCCTTGTCACGCTAGTGCCAAACTGGCCTCCCTATCAAGAAGACCCTGACCTCTTCCAGCTCCCCGTCACGGGTGCTGCAAACGACCCTTGCTTTACCGGATCACCCGATCTCGACGTGGCTGGGATGGTCCGAATCGATCCGCGTGCGCAAAGGCTCCGGTTCGAAGGGAGCATCGATCCGTTCCCTGCCTTCGAGATGTACGCCGCCGTCAACGACGGCCCAGGTCGGACGGTGTTCACGTACATGCCATCTGCAAAGACAACTGCATGGAGTCTTTGGGGCGGGGCAAGCCTCGCCCAATCGGGCTCCGTTGCGTTGGACTAGCGCGGCCGAGCCGGCGCCGGCCTGGTCCAAGTAACCGGGCGGTCGGCAACGAGTGCGGGCAACGCGAGGATGCGGAGCGAAATGAGGTACGTGGTTTGATGAGACACCATCTCCTTGTGCGGCCTCGGTCGACGGCGCCTGCCGCGGCTCCAGGCGGGCGACTCCAGCGCAGCTGCGCGCCTCACCAAATAGCGAGCGCCAAGTGGGCGGGTACGAGGTCGAGTCCGGGAATTCTACAACGATTCCTATCGCCTCCCTCCGCTGTAGACGACGTGCCCCCTGTAGTGCGTGAGGTCTTGCGAGAGCCCGGGCAAGAGCTGGGAGGCGCTACGCGAGCGTTCATGGAGCCACGCTTCGGGCACGACTTCAGTAACGTGCGAGTCCATGTGGATGCCCGGGCGGCAGAGTCAGCGAAGGCTGTGGACGCCGCGGCGTACACGGTTGGCAAAGATGTTGTTTTTGGAGCGGGCCAGTACGCGCCATCCACGAGTGAAGGTCAACGCCTGCTGGCGCACGAGCTGACGCATGTGTTGCAACAAATCGAAAGGCCCTCTCAGCTCCCTCTCCGGGTGGGTAGCAGCGGCGATGTCCTTGAGCGGGAGGCGGACCGCGCGAGCGAGGACATCCAGCGAATGCCGAACTCGTCATCGAGACATCGACAAGATGCTGCGCCAACGATTCAGCGAATGGTGAACGCGGTGCCCGAAGAGGAGGTTGTGCGTGCGCAGGATGATGTGCAAGACGGTGACTCACCAGCTGGCGCGTTAGGGGGGGTCGACGGATTGTCCGACACTGAAGATCAAGATGTTGATGAGACCGGTGTGACCTTGACACCTCTTCAGTTCAAGAAGCGAAAGGGTGCCGCGAAGAAGGGTGGTCACGCCGAAAAAGCCGAGCGGACGATCACGGCCATCGGCGTGGATCTTTCGTCACAGACGCTGACGCTGACTTGGAGCGACGGCGACACTAGTACGCCTGTAACGATATCGAGCGGCAAAGGCCTGCCTGATACGGCGGGCGACCCGTGCAAGACCCCAAACGTCAGCGGCTCGAACTGCACACCCGTGGGTGAGTTTGCGGTAGGAAAGAAGGGCGGCGCCGATTATCGGAATCAAAAAGGCGACAAGATGTCGTGGTATGTGGAATTCGAGAGCAGCAGAGCAATCGGCATACACGACAGTCAGCCCGTTACTGGCGCACCCGCCTCCCACGGGTGCGTCCGTGTTGATGAGACAACAGCCAGGCGCATCAACCGCAATGTCACCAGCCGGACTAGAGTGAGCGTCTCCGGTAAGGCGCCCACCGCACCATGGACGAGTACCAAACCGAAGAAGAGGACCCTCCAGCGCAAGGTGCCTTCACTCGACAGTCAGTGTGTGGGCGCAACGCCCGGTGAATTGCTTCAACGCCGTACGCCGGTGGCGAGTGGCCTCGAGACGTGGCAGACTCGGGAAGATCCTGACGTGGAGGCCCAGCGTCTCGAAGCCTTCAACATCGTCACCGAGCATCGCTCGTATCTTCGCTCTGAAGCCCTCAAGTACAGCATTCCCGCGGAGGCCATCGCGGGAGCCATACTGTGGGAAGCCCTAGAGAATCCTTATCGCTTGGTCCTGCGCCCAAGGACGAGTCGCCTCGGGCCCGGTAAAGTGCATCCCTTCGCGGGCGAAGAAGCTGAGAAGGTAGAGCAAGAGGGACGAATCAAGCTCCGCCCGGCGGGTGGACCCCTGGACCGGCTCCCAGCAAGTGGGGCCGAGCGAGGCGAGGTACTGAAGGACTCCAAGGTAGCCATCACCTACATAGCTGCGATCATGCGCCGGCATGCGGATAACTACCTGCGGATCGCGGGCGTCGACGTGAGTACTAACGTGGGTGTGCTTTGCACGCTGTACCAAGGAGGCCACAGCGAGGAACGGGCCCAAAGGCTCAAGGAGCGACGAAGCGTTGACGCGAGCGCTCAGCCCCAAATGGGCGATGAGATGGGACCTTGGGTGGTGAAGAACATCGAGACAGTCAGAGGGTGGGTTAATCCGCCGCCACGACCGCGCTGAACGGCAGCATCGCAACTCACCTGAAAGGCAACAATGATGCAGGCCGGCAAACGTTGACTGGAGCTATCATCCCGCATCGGTTGGGGAAGAGTCTTGGAGCTTGTCCGTGATGTCTTTCCCGGGTTCCCCACGGCTCCTCAAAGGTGGCCTCGTGCTCCTCGACCCGGTCACGAGCCAGGTCGTGCGCATCATCGCGCTCCAGTACAACCCCGACACCGTCACGCGCACCCTTCAAGTGCAGGCCGTGACCGAAAGCCAGGACCGCTCCGAAGCGCTCCGTCTAAAGGCGCCCGCCGTCCAGACCATCAAGCTCGACGCCGAGATCGATGCGACCGATCAGCTCGAGCTGCCAGACCAGAATCCGGTTGCCACCCGAGTCGGCATCTATCCCGCGCTCGCGGTGCTCGAATCGCTCGTCAATCCCACGAGCGCTCAGCTGCTCCAAGCCAACGCCCTCGCCGCCCAAGGGACGCTCGAGATCGCTCCGATGATCGCGCCGCTCGCGTTGTTCGTGTGGAGCATCCGGCGGCTCATGCCGGTGCGTATCACCGATTTCAGCGTCACCGAAGAAGCCTTCGATCCCGCGCTCAACCCGATCCGGGCCAAAGTCAGCCTCGGCATGCGAGTGCTCACGGTGAACGACCTCGGATTCGATCAGAAGGGCGGAGCCTTGTTCATGAGCTACCTCCAGGGCCAGGAGCGGCTCGCCACCATGAGCCCGGGGGCGGCACTCGGCGCCCTCGGTATAACGGGCATCCCATGAGCGGCCCGCTGATCCCCGCCTTCCTCGACCCAGGGGCGCTGCCGGTCGTCTTCTTCCCGCCGACCAGCCGCTACGCGGGGAGTGCCACTGCGACGCTAGCGCTGCCGGACGGCTCGACCGTGACGTACCTGCGGCGTCGGTTTGTCCCCCCCGCGGCGAGCTTGGCCTCGCAGCAGGAGCACGTCGTCACCCAGGGCGAAAGGCTCGACCACATCACTGCCCAATTCCTCGGCGATCCGTTGCTCTTTTGGATGATGTGCGACGCGAACGACGCCATGCGGCCCGAGGATCTCGAGGACGTCGGCCGGCGACTGCGCATTCCTCGACCGGAGACGGCACGGGGAGGCGCGGCGTGAACGGACCGGTCCGGCTCTCGCTCTACATCGGGCCCGCCGTCCCTGTGCCGGTGCCGCAGGCGGTGCTCGATGCGCTCGAGAGCGTCCAGGTCACCACCACCGCACAACGCGGGCAGGCCAGCGGGTTTCAGCTGGCGTTCGCCGTGAGCAAGAACTCACCGCTGGCGACGCTATTTCTCGTCACCGGTAGCGCGCCCATCCCGCTCGTGCGCGTAGTGATCTCCGTTGCCATCAACGGCCTGGTCGACGTGCTGATGGACGGCGTGATGACCGATCACCAGCTGAGCCCCGGATCGGGCGGTGGGCCATCGACGCTGACGATCTCCGGTCAGGACCTGAGCACCGTCATGAACTACCTGCCGCTCGACGGCGTCCCCTACCCGGCCATGCCGCCGGAAGCACGCGTGGCCATCATGCTCGCGAAGTACGCGGTCCTCGGCGTCATCCCCATGGTGATTCCGAGCGTGATGTTGGACGTGCCCATCCCGGTGGACCAGATCCCGCGACAGCAGGGCACGGACCTCCAATACATCACTCAGCTCGCCAACGACGTCGGGTACACGTTCTACATGGTCCCAGGGCCCGTGGTCGGCACGAGCGTCGCATATTGGGGACCCGACATCAAGGTGGGCGTGCCGCAGCCGGCGCTCAATGTCGACATGGACGCGCTCACCAACGTCGAGAGCCTGAGCTTTCGCTACGAGTCCGACAAGGCCGCGCTGCCGCTCGTCATCATCCAGGAGCCCAACAGCAAGAGCACGATCACCATCCCGGTGCCGAGCGTCACGCCGCTCAGCCCGCCGCTGGGGCTCGTTCCCCCGATCCCGATGCGGTTCCCCGAAGTCCCCATGACGGCCAAGCTGTCGCCCGTCCGGGCTCTGCTGATCGGCCTGGCCGTCGCCGCGCAAAGCGGCGACGTGGTGCACGGCACCGGTAAGCTCGACGTGCTGCGTTACGGTCGCGTCCTGAAGGCGCGCCAGCTTGTCGGGGTGCGCGGAGCGGGCGACCCGTTCGACGGGCTGCATTACGTGGACAGCGTCACCCACGAGCTCAAGCGCGGCGAGTACAAGCAGAGCTTCACGCTGAGTCGCAACGGCCTCATTTCGACCTTGCCGAGGGTGCCGGCATGAGTATCCCGGACCTGCTCGAGAGCGCGTTCGCGCTCAACAAGCCGCACAAGTTCTACGGAAAATACCGCGGCACGGTCATCAGCAACGTCGATCCGCTCCAAAAAGGCCGGATCCAGGCCCTCGTGCCCGACGTGTCGAGCACACTACCGACCTCGTGGGCGATGCCGGCGGTGCCCGTAGCGGGGAACCAGATGGGAGTGTTCGTCCTCCCGCCCGTGGGGGCGGGGGTGTGGATCGAGTTCGAGCAGGGCGATCCCGATTTCCCAATCTGGTCGGGTGGTTGGTGGGGCAGCCTGGGCGAAGTGCCCACCCTTGCGTTGGCGGGGCTGCCGGCATCGCCCAGCATCGTACTCCAGACGTTGGGTGGGAACACCATCATGATCAGTGACATGCCGGGGCCAACCGGCGGCATCCTGCTCCAGACGAAGAGCGGAG
This sequence comes from Gemmatimonadales bacterium, assembly GCA_036522815.1. Taxonomy (GTDB): domain Bacteria; phylum Gemmatimonadota; class Gemmatimonadetes; order Gemmatimonadales; family GWC2-71-9; genus AG41. The sequence goes on from DATDFC010000008.1 coordinate 25,270, forward strand.
CGATGCTGTCGCTCAGCGACACGGGGATCACGATCTCCGATGGTCAGGGAGCCACGATTTCGCTTACGGGCGCTGCCGTGACGATCAATCAAGGCGCGCTGGTCGTGCAATGAGATCGGGAGGAAACGGCAACGATGCCAGGATTCCTCGTCCACGTCGGCGCAACGGTGCAGTGCATGCACCAGGGGGTCGCGACGCCCACCGCACCGATTGGTCGCGTGCTGGTGAGTGGCCAGCCGATCGTCACGCAGCCGGGGCCGTACACGATCGCGGGGTGCACCTTTCCCGCGATGAGCAGCGGCGCGCCCCCGTGCGCCACGGCGCAGTGGACGAGTGCTGCGACGAAGGTCTTCGCGCTGGGATCACCGGTCGTGCTGCTCGACAGTCAGGCCACGTGCACTCCCACGGGCACACCGCTCTTGATCGTGTCGACCCAGACCCGGGTGACCGGAACTTGAGGCGCGCGTGAACATCGACTTTCCCTGGCACTTCGATACGCGCGGCCGCACGGCGGCGACCCATGACCCGGACCACGTGCGCGACATGATCGAGCAGCTCCTGCTCACGAGCCCGGGCGAGCGGGTAAACCGCCCCGACTTCGGGAGCGGCCTGCTCCAGATGGTGTTCGCGCCCAACAGCCCGGAGCTCGCGGCTGCGTTGCAGTTCACCATCCAGGCGGCGCTCCAGCAGTGGCTCGGCGACGTGATCGATGTCAAGAACCTGGAAGTGACGAGCGCCGATTCAACGCTCCAGGTCGTGCTGGATTATGTGGTACGACAGACCGGTGTGCGCCACACCGAGACCTTCCACCAGGGAGGTGCTTGATGAACGGTGACGTCCTGGTCTGCCGCGAGGAAACCCGGCGTGCCGCCGTGCGCGCCGCCTCCCTGAATGGCCTCGACTATGTGGAGGTCAGCGACGATCAGCTGACGCTCACTGTCTACTTTCTCGGCAAGGCGCCCGCGGCTATCGACGCGCGCAACGTCCGGATTCGCGGTGGTGTACGCGTGACCGACATTCACGTCGTCGCTATCGAGGTGCACCGCGTCCAGGATCCGGATCTCGACGACTCCATGGACGTGACAGTCGATCGGCCGGGTGATTCGTCTACCTATCAGTTATGCCTGGTGCAACGCGATGAGCAAAGGCGGCCCACCGACCGGCCGCTCGAAGGCTTCGACGTACGCTACGCCTGCGTCGAGTTCAGCTTCAAGGCGGGCTGCCCGAGTGACCTTGACTGCGGCCAGCAGCCAGTCTGCCCGCCGACCCCATATCCGAAGCCCGAGATCACCTATCTCGCGAAGGACTACGCCAGCTTCCGCCAGCTGATGCTGGACCGGCTATCGCTCATCATGCCTGATTGGACCGAGCGGCACGTGCCCGATCTCGGTATAGCGCTGGTGGAAGCGCTGGCCTACGTCGGGGATCACCTGAGCTACTACCAGGACGCCGTGGCCACGGAAGCCTACCTCGACACCGCACGGCGACGCATCTCGGTGCGACGGCATGCGCGCCTGGTCGACTACGCGATGCATGAGGGCTGCAACGCCCGCGCGTGGGTGCGGGTGGGCACGACCGTGGATCTGCCGCCGCTCCCTCCCGACCAGGTGTTCTTCATCACGGATTTCGACGGCGCCCCACGCCGGGACATGGTGCTGAGCAGCGACGACCTGCTCGACGTCCCGCCGAGCGCGTATGAGGTCTTCGAGCCGCTGCCGCTACACCCGGGGCAGCCGTTCGAGCTGCGGGCGGCGCATTCTTCCATTTCGATCCACACGTGGGGCAACCAACAGTGCTGTCTCGCGGGTGGGGCCACGACGGCGACGCTGCGGGACCAGTGGGGCACTGAAGGAGCAGGCGAAGGGCGAGAGCGGCGGCTTCACTTGCAAGTCGGAGACGTCGTGATCTTCGCCGAAGTGTTGGGCCCCACGACCGGGATCCCGGCGGACGCCGACCCGACCCACCGCCATGCCGTGCGCCTGACAGCCGTCCATACGAGCGAGGATCCCTTGTCGGGCCTGCCGGTCGTCGAGATCGCGTGGGGTCCCGAGGACGCGCTGCCATTCCCGCTTTGTCTCTCCAGCATCGGGCAGCCGCCCGACTGCGCGCCGCTGTCCGACGTGACCGTGGTGTGGGGTAACGCGATCCTCGTAGATCACGGCCGGACCGTAGTCCCTCCACAGGACTTGGGACCTGTGCCGACGGACACCGTGCCTGGTACGTGCGAGCCGTGCGGCGACGAGCAAGAAGGGAGCGTCCCCGCACCCTTCGCCCCGCGGCTCGCCCAGATTCCCTTGACCTTCGCGCAGCCGGTGCCGGGCCCTATCCAGCGGCCTGTCATCCGGCCAGCACCGGCAGCGGGGCTATTGTCTCAGGACCCCCGACAAGCGCTACCACGGGCCCGGCTGTGGAGCACTCCGACGGCCGGTGACGGGGAGGACGCGCTGTTCACTCCCACTGATCTGGAGGACCCGACAGCGCTGGCCCGGGCTCTCGCCGCGCCGGCGACCGACACGCAGCGAGCGCTCCACGGGTTGCTGTCTCCCGCAACTCTCAAGTTGCTTGCGGCCTACGACGGGTCCGGCTCTCTGCCGGCAGAGTTGCGCGCGGCGCTCTTGGACGATCTGAGGCTGTTGCGCGGCGTGTGGATCCCCGTCCGGGACCTGCTCGCAAGCGGCCCCCGCGACGCGCACTTCGTAGTCGAAATCGATGACGATGGGTACGCCCACATCCGGTTCGGCGACGGAGAGGCGGGAAGGCGGCCCACCGCGGGAACGCGCTTCACGGCGAACTACCGTGTGGGCAACGGCCCCGCAGGCAATGTCGCCGCAGAGTCGATCGTGTACCTCGTGATCCGCGGCGAGCGGATCAGCGGTGCTTCACTCCAGGTTGAGAATCCTTTCGCGGCCGCCGGCGGGACTGCCGCGGAGACACTCGCTGACGTGAGAATGTTCGCGCCGCACGCGTTCCGCTCCGATCGTCAGCGCGCCATAACAGCAGGTGATTATGCGACGCTGGCCGAGCGCAACGTCGCGCTTCAGGGAGCCGCGGCGGCGCTGGACTGGACCGGGAGCTGGTACGAAGCCAGGGTCGGCGTCGATCCACGGGGCTCCGAGACGGCCGACGAGGCGTTACGCGACACCATGCGTGACGACCTGGAACGGTATCGTCGCATCGGGCACGATCTCGTGGTCGCACCGGCGGAGTACGTCTCGCTCGAGCTCGCGCTCGACGTTTGTGTCCAGCCCCACGTGCTCCGCGGCCACGTCAAAGCGGCGCTGCTCGACGCGTTCAGCAACCGCCGGCTCGCGGATGGCCGTCTGGGGTTCTTCCATCCCGACAGGCTGACCTTCGGCAAGGGCATCTACGTGAGCGCGCTCGTGGCCGCTGCCCAGGCCGAGGGCGGCGTGCAGAGCGTCACGGTCACCCGTCTCGCGCGCCAGTTTGGCGGAGACGGCGACGACACGCTGCAGCTCGGCGTTTTGCGGCTTGGGTCGCTCGAGGTGGCGCGGTTGGACAACGACCCGAGCTTCCCTGAGCACGGAACGTTGACGCTCACTCTGAGTGGTGGCCGATGAGCGATACCTGCGGTTGGTGCGCTGGCTTCGCAGGGCAGACCCTGGCCGCGATCGCCAACCGGCCAGGCCTGAGCGCCCTCGCCTACCGGGTCGGCAACCACGGCACGCTGTTCGCGCGCATGATCGCCCGGTTGTCCAGCAAGGACTATCCGGCGCTGGCGGCGCTGCGCACGCGCGATCCCAGCGACCCCGCGATCGCGCTGCTCGACGCCTGGGCCACAGTGGCGGACGTCCTCACCTTCTATCAGGAGCGGATCGGCAACGAAGGATACCTTCGGACCGCGACCGAGCGTCGCTCGATTCTGGAGCTGGCCCGCCTGGTCGGGTACGAGCTCCGGCCCGGCGTAGCGGCGAGCACCTTCCTCGCCTACACGCTGGAGAAAGGTCACGACACGGACATCCCGGCCGGCTCTCGGGTGCAGAGCGTGCCTGGACCGGGCGAGCTGCCGCAGACCTTCGAGACGGCGGAGCCGCTGAAGGCCCGGGCAGCGTGGAACGACCTGCAGCCCCGGATGACGCGGCCCCAGCGCATCACGCTGAGGCCGCGGGTTGCTCCGCCCGAGAAGGTGCACCCGCTCCTCACGGACGCGGACGTCATAGAGGTCGTGTACTTCGCGGGCACCGCGACGAAGCTGCAACCGAACGACGCGTTGCTGTTCGTATTCGGGGACGGTGATGACCAGCAGGTACTGCGATTCGCCAAGAGCGTCGAGCCCGATTTCGACGCGAAGCAGACGAAGGTCACTCTTCGGCCTACGCAGCCAGACAGGGATCAGGCGTTTCTGGACGCCCTTGCGACCGCTATCAAGAAGGCCCAAGAGGCTTTTCAGCACCTTGCGAAGCAACCTCCTCCTCGGTTGATCGAACTCGTGACCGAATGGCAGGTCGCGGTCGATGCAGGCACGGTAGCGATCCAGATCGCCGAACAGGTTACGAGGGACGCAGCCGAACTCGCCAAGATCGGAGCACGTCGCACCATACCTAGGGCGCTCAAGGAACTGATCGCGACAATTCAAACGGATCTGGTGGCGGCGCTCGGCGAGTTTGATCCAACCACAAAGGTGCCCGCCGCCGCTACAAAGGCGACCCCGTTCGAGGCGACAACGCTCGTCACTGTGCTGTCCGGAATCTCCGCTTCACACTCTGTCGCTCCGGGCAGTCAATTTGCGCTCCGAAGGAGCGTAACTGCTACGTTCGGGGAGAAGGCCGACATCGCCCCCAAGTTGCTCGTAGCGTTGCGACCGTACATCGGGCCGCTTCTGTACCCAGCGTTGGCTGGGGCGTCCGTCACTCCAGCCGCCGGCCTGAAGGTGTACGCCTTCCGCGTAAAGGCCGGACTCTTCGGACACAACACACCGGTGAGGCCGCTAGCCATAAGCGCAGGCGTCGTCACATCTACGGGGGAATGGCCAGTGGTAGAAGCACCGCCTTTGGTGATCGGAGCGCGAGAGGGTGTAAGGGACGACGCAGCCGGGAGGGTGAAGCATGAGGTGCCTAGCGTCGTCGACCTCGACGCGTCCTATGACAAGATCATGCCTGGGGGCTGGGTCGCTATCGCGACCGCAAAGACTAACCTGACCGAAGCGTCCACCCTGATCGCGAAGGCTGGCAGCGTCAACTCATCTCGCGCCCGGGCCGATTACGGAACAAGCGGGACGACCACCGAAATCACACTGGTGCGCGCCTCAGATGGTGCCGCCAATTGGATCACAACGAATCTGGACACCTTCACCCCGTCGCCTGACACGGCGGCGCCAAACTTGGCCGACTTCTTGGCGATCCGGACCACCCGTGTCTACGCACAAAGCGAAGAACTCTCCCTTGCAGAAGAACCCATCACGGATGCCATCTGCGACGATGAGATCGAGCTGGACGGCGTGTACGACGGGCTCGAAGCCGGCCGCTGGATCATCGTCGCGGGGGAGCGTGCCGACGTCCCCGGCGTCACCGGGGTCCAGGACGCCGAGCTCGCGATGCTGGCAGGCGTCTCACAGACCCTCGACGAGAACCTCCCGGGTGACCGTCTGCATACCACGCTCACGCTCGCCAACGACGGCCTCGCGTTCTGCTTCAAACGCGATACCGCAAAGATTTATGGGAATGTGGTCAAAGGGACCCACGGGGAGACCAGAAACGAGCTCTTGGGCAGCGGCGACGGTGCGGTGCCCCGTCAACGCTTCGATCTCAAAGCGTCGCCCCTCACGTTTGTCGCCGCACCGACGGCCACGGGCGCCTCGAGCACCCTGAACGTGCGCGTGAATGACGTCCTGTGGCACGAGGTGGAGACGATCGCGGACGCAGGCCCGACCGACCACGTCTACGTCACGCGTACCGACGATGCGGACAAGACGACCGCCACCTTCGGTGTCGGGCACCGTGGTGCACGACTCCCCACCGGCACCGCGAACGTGAAAGCGAAGTACCGGACTGGTATCGGCAAGGCAGGGAACGTGCGAGCGCGGCAATTGACGCTGCTCGCGACCAAGCCGCTCGGCGTCAAGGAAGTCGTCAATCCGATCCGCGCGAGCGGTGGCGCCGACCGCGACAGTCGTGACCAGGCGCGGCGCAACGTGCCCGTCGCCCTTCAGGCGCTCGACCGGCTGGTGTCGCTGCAGGACTACGCCGACTTCGCCCGCAGTTTCGCCGGGATCGGGAAAGCGAGTGCGCGACGGCTCTCGGATGGACGGCGCGAGCTCGTTCATGTCACGATCGCCGGGGCCGACGACATTCCGATCGATCCGAGCTCCGACCTGTACCGCAACCTGCTCGGGGCGCTTCACGATCTCGGTGACCCGGCGCTCCCTGTGCAACTAGCGATCCGCGGTCTCCTCCTGCTCATCATGAGCGCGGGGGTTGCCTTACAGCCCGATTACGCGTGGGACTCGCTCGAACCCACGGTGCGCCGCGCGGCGCTCGACACCATGAGCTTTGATCGACGAGACCTGGGCCAGACCGCCTATCTCAGCGAGGTGGTGAGCGCGATGCAGGCAGTCGAAGGAGTCGCGTACGTCGACGTAGACAAGTTCGCCAGCGTGTCCGAGACGATCGATGCCCAGACGCTCTTGGACGGTCTGGCCGTGACGCTCGGAAAAAGCGACTACGTCGCTGCGCGACTTGCCGAGACCGGCGTAGCGCCCGGTGATCCGATCACACCGGCCCACCTCGCCGTCTTCGATCCGAAGGTTCCTGAGACATTGCTTCTCAACGAGATCACCTCATGAACGCTCGCGATCGTCTCGATTTGCTGCTCCCTGCCATCTATCGGCAGCGGGACGTGGAGCGGGGCGAGCCGCTGCGCGCTCTGCTACAGGTCATCGCGGAGCAGGCGGACCTGCTGGACCAGGGCATCACTCAGCTCTACGAGAACTGGTTCATCGAAACTTGCCAGGACTGGGTCGTGCCGTACATCGGGGACCTGATCGGCTACCAGCCGATTCACGAGGCCGGCGAAGCGGCAGACGTCCGGGACCCCGAAGGCAGGCTCCGCAATCGGATCCTCATCCCGCGCCGTGAAGTCGCCAACACGCTGCGCTATCGCCGTCGCAAGGGCACCCTCGCGCTGCTCGAGCTGCTCGCGAACGACGTAGCCGGTTGGCCGGGGCGCGCGGTCGAGTTCTATCGCTTGTTGTTTGTCGCTCAGCACATCAATCACGTCCACCTGGAGCGAGGCAGCACGGTGGATCTGCGCAGCTCTACCGCGCTGGAATTGCTGGATGGTCCGTTCGACAGGTTGGCGCACAACGTGGATGTGCGGCGGCCCACGTCCCATCGCACACTGGGTCGCTACAACATCCCCAGCGTCGGCTTGTTCGTGTGGCGGCTCAAGGCCTACTCGATAACCGACGCTCCCGCCTACTGCTTCGAAGAGGAAGGGCCTCACTGCTTCTTGTTCAGTGTCCTCGGCAACGACACTCCGTTGTTCACGCCGGGAGCGGCCGATCCGGCGGCACGACACGGGCTCGGCGAGCTGGGTGTGCCGGGTCCGATTCGGCGGCGCGCGCTCCAGGCCCGCCCGGGGGATTACTACGGACCCGGGCAGAGCTTTGCGATCACGCTCGGTCCAGCGCGCACGCCGGTGTCGCTCGAGCAGATCGTGGCCGCGGACTTGAGCGGCTGGCACTATCACCCTCCGGCCGGCTATGTCGCGGTCGATCCGCAGCTCGGCCGGATCGTGTTCCCACCCCGCCAACCGCCGGAGGAGGGAGTGGAGGTCTCGTACTACTACGGCTTCAGCGCCGACATGGCGGGCGGAGAGTACGACCGTCCCGCGCGGCGGGTCGCCGGTTACCGCGTGTATCGCGTGGGCGAGGGGGCCGCGTTTCAGCACATTGGGGATGCGCTGCTGCAATGGATGAGCGACGCCGCGCAGTCACCACACGCGATCATCGAGATCATCGACAGCGCGGCCTACACGGAGCAATTGGAGGTCACGCTCAAAGCGGACCAGCGCCTGGAGATCCGTGCGGCCGACGGGCACCGTCCCGTGCTGCGCGTGCTCGACTTTCGTACCGCTCAGCCAGATGCCCTCACCGTGAAGGGCGAGGCAGGCAGCCGATTCATCATTGACGGCCTGCTCATCACCGGACGCGGCGTCGAGGTCCGGGGCGCGGTCTCGTGCGTCACGATCAGACACTCGACGCTGGTCCCGGGCTGGGGACTGGGGTGCGATTGCGAACCGGACCGGCCGACCGAGCCGAGCCTAACGCTGTTCAACTTCCGCGGGCGCCTGGACATCGAGCACAGCATTCTGGGTTCCATCGAAGTGAACGAAGACGAGGTACGAACCGACCCGGTGCCGATCCAGATGAGCGACAGCATCCTCGACGCGACCGCTGAGCAGCTCGGAGCGCTCGAAGCACCGGGGGCGCCGGTCGCACACGCGGTGCTCACTATGCAGCGCTGCACGGTCATCGGTTTTGTCCAGGCGCATGCGATCGAGCTCGCGGAGAACTCGCTGTTCGTGGGGCGTGTGACGGTGGCGCGGCGGCAGCGTGGCTGCATGCGTTTTTGCTATGTGCCGGACGGATCGAGAACGCCACGCCGCTACCATTGCCAACCGGACCTCGTGGAGCAGGCGGTCGCCGAGCAGCTCGAGGCTGAGGCGAAGCCGGGAGTACCGGACCCACTCGTCCTCGCTGCCACCGAAGCGAGGGAAGCGGAGCGCGTGCGGCCCCAGGTCAACAGCACACGGTATGGCCGGCCGACGTATTGCCAGCTTGCGGAACAGTGTGCCGAGGAGATCGTACGCGGTGCTGATGATGAGTCCGAGATGGGGGCGTTTCACGATCTCTTCCAGCCGCAACGCGACGCGAACCTACAAGCTCGTGTTTCACAATACACGCCCGCGGGCACCGACGCCGCGGTGATTCATGCCAGCTAGGAGCGCACCATGAACGGCGACATCACCCGCGACACTTTCCAGCGACGCAAGCACTTCGCACGGGTGCTGTGGCAACAGGGGCGCGTCGCGCTCGATGCCGATCCCAATGAGCAGACGGCGATCCTTTTGCATTACGTGCGGACCCTTGCCATGGACTTGATCGGCCCCCACGGCGGCCCCAACTGGCCCAATCCAGGGTTCGTGATCGCCGTGACCGACGGTGCCGAAGGGAAGGACCTTTCCATCAGCCCCGGGCGCTACTACGTCGATGGAATTCTCTGCGAGAACGAGGTTGCACTACAAGAGAACGGTCTTGAACTGGTTCCCCATTCCGGGTGCACGTACTTCACTCAAGGTGACTATCCGCTAGACCGGAGCGCAGACGCGCTCCCCGCCTTCCCTTTTCTCGTCTATCTCGATGTGTGGGAGCTCGCAATCAGCCACATCCAAGATGACGGGATTCGAGAGGTGGCCCTCGGGGGTCCCGATACGGGCACACGTGCCAAGATCGTGTGGCAAGTGAAGATTGCTCCCAAGATCACCGAATGCGTCGTTACCGGTTTACAGCCGAGATTTCGCGGACTCTTGCGAGCCAAAGTCGCCGAGCAGGTCGCGTCAACAGATCCATGCGTGCTGTCGCCGGAATCACGATACCGCGGTGCAGAGAACCAGTTGTATCGGGTCGAGATCCATGCGGGAAGCGATGCCAAGGGCGGGGCCACATTCAAGTGGTCCCGCGACAACGGGTCGGTCTGTTTTGCGATCAGGACACTTGCTGGCACAACGGCGACGCTCCATTCGCTTGGTCGGGATGATCGACACACCCTGCAGGTCGGGGATCTGGTTGAGATTCTGGACGACCATACGATGCTTCGCAGCGAGGCCGGGCCCATAGCCAGTGTGGAGAAGGTGGACCGCGCCTCGATGATCGTTACCCTCAAGTGGGCTAGGGCCGTTGCCACCCCGCCCGATTACGACGACACCAGCGCAGCCAGGCATCCGCTGCTCAGACGTTGGGACCATCACGCATCGCTCGACAAAGATGGAGACGATGGGGCCCTGCGGATCAGCGAGGGTTCGAACCAATGGGTCGGGCTCGAAGACGGGGTGCAGGTGAGTTTCTTGGCTCCTAGCGGAATCGACAAGACCCTAAGTGACAAGAACGTTTACCGCACCGGGGACTATTGGCTGATTCCAGCCCGTACGGCCACCGGCAACGTCGAGTGGCCCAGTCAAACCGACTCTAGCGGCGTTTCGGTCCCGAAAGCCATGCCACCACACGGCATTGACCATCACTACGCACCTCTGGCTCGAGTTAACAACGACGGCAAAGTAGCACCATGCCGCTGCGGATTCGACCACACAAAGTGCATTTGAAGGGAGCAAGTTTCGTGACATCGCTACGTAGCATCGTCGCCGCGACGTACCTGGCGTCTTTGCCCGTCGTCTCACATGCCCAGATCGAGATTACCCTGAAGAACTCGTTCATCGAGAACTACAAGGACCGCACTACGATCGAAGCGACCTACACCGTGGACAAAGCGCACCGTACGCCAAATCCCCCGGCCAAGGACGGCGACATGCACATCGCTGGCCGGGCGCCTCAGATCGGGCTGGCGACGGTCGCTGAGATAGTGAATGCCGCCTCCGAGAGCGCTGCGGTCGCCCTCGTGCACAGCGTTGAAGGCACGGGCGATACCGTGCACATCACGGGCGCGTGGCGGATCTGGTGCGAACACGCGGGGATCGTGGCCCAGGTACAGGGGAAGAAACTCGCCCCATTCACTACAACCAATCCGCCTCATGTGTTCGAGATCCATCCGATCACGCAGGTGGGCGCCAACACGGTTCTGGACTCGTGGGTTCCTATCGACGGATACACCCCTAAGGAAGCAGGCGCCGCGTTTCTCAATTACGAGAACCGCAAGAGTCAGATAACCGTGAACGCCACGCGCAACACGACGACCATTACGACCACGATGGCCGGTTACAACTACGTCGAGTTCAAAATGGTCTTGAACGGTGAACAGCAGGAGGTGGCCGACGGGCGCTTCGTGATGGCCCAGGTCCTCGACCTGCAGAACGAGCTGCTCGTACACAACCGCCGCATGGTGTTCGTGAAGGGCACGGCCCCGGAGCAGAAAGTGCAGACGCTCCAGGCCGGCGATACGCTGCACGTGCTCGGGATTCCGCGCATCGACCTGGCCCTGGTGTCGTACCGCGTCAGAAACCGCGCCACGCGGCCAGACGCGCTGACCTGGAGCCTGCCGTACGAGATCTTGGTGGTCGCGGTGTACAGCGACACGGCTAGCCCGTCGCGCTAACAGGATCCTAGGGCCAGTCCATGGACGACCTGGTTCTGGACCGCGACTACAAGCGGGGTGATCAAGGGGTGAAGGTTCGCTTGATCCAGGAGTGGCTGTGCCTCGACGGGTTTCAGGTTGTCATCGACGGAGCGTTCGGGCCTGCCACCGAGGTAGCCGTTCGCCAGTTTCAAGTGCAAGCGGGAGTCGAGGTTGATGGAGTCGTCGGTCCGATCACCTTCTCGCGGCTCGTGCTGCCCATCACGCGAGCGCTTGCTCCCGTCGCCGCCGATAGCGCGAGTCTTGGCGCTATGGTCGTGTCGTACGCCAAACAGCATTTGGCACAGCGGCCACGCGAAGTTGGCGGGCAGAATAGCGGTCCTTGGGTGCGGCTGTACATGAATGGGCACGATGGCCCCGAGTGGCCGTGGTGCGCCGGATTTGCGTCGTTCATGCTGACCCAAGCCTGCACTTCCGTGAGCGTTCCGGTCCCGGTCACACCTTCGGTTTCCTGCGACTCACTCGCAGCCAGTGCGAAGCAGAACGGGCGGTTCATCGCGGAAGCGGAGGTTACCGACAGAGCCAGACTTACGCCGGGGTCGCTGTTCCTGAACCGGCGCACAGCAACCGACTGGGTGCACACCGGAGTGATACTCGACGCACAAGCGGAGGTGTTTCAAACGATCGAAGGCAACACGAACGACGACGGCAGCAGAGAGGGCTACGAAGTGTGCCAGCGGGTGCGAGGCTATGCGAGCAAGGACTTCATACTGATCTGAGGACACGCACGTGCAGACCATCCAGTTCGCGACGGACGGCGGGCCTGTCGTGGTCGAAGTCACTTGTGGCCACGCCCAGGAGGGGTCCTACAAGCTGAGGCTGTGGGAAGCTGGTAAGAACGTGATCGTCAAGGAGTATCCCGGCAACTTCTTGAACCCCGATGACGACTCGTACGAGCTGCCGACCCCGAACCAGGTGAACGATGGCCGAATCGTAGAGTGTATGACCACCGTCGTCATCACCCCTCCGATCAAGAAATATGCGGTCTCGCTCACGTTATCCCAGGACGGGAAGCAGCTCGGCGTCGTGAAGGCAGCGGGCGAGACCGATCAGCCGTCCGAGACCGTGGACTTGTTTGCGCAGCTGGTCGTCGAGACGTGACCGCGCGCCCGGTCGTATGGCTCGTCGTGGGATGCACTGCGGCGGTATCGGCTGCGCTTGGTCAGACTCCGATGGGCGTGACGCCCAAGCTGACGGATTTTCGCTTGGACTTCGCCGTACCCGACGCCCCGGCCTTCACGATGTTGACGGTCGATCCCAGTAACATCCTTCGACCGGCGGAGGTCCGCGAGCTGGGCGCCGCGGTCTCCAACTTCATCGGGTCCGGAGCCTCAATCACCATCCCAAAGGCGTTCGCCGTCGAGTTCGCTCCCGGTCTGCTCATCGGAGGTCCGACCCTCACCGTCCCGAGCTACGCCGCTCACCCGTTTCTCTATCGACTGGGGGTCTCAGCAGCGACCGGCCGGGGCGCCGGTGACCGGGCGCCAAGGGTGATAGCGATTGGCGTGCGAACTGTCCTGCTCGACGCCGGCGATCTCCGGACTCACACGGCATACCGGGTTCGCGCGACAGCGATTGCCGATTCGGTCAACGCCGTATTCCTGCAAGCACGCACGAGGCTGGGTCCGATGGGCGGCCGAGCCATCGGGCTGGCGGATTTGGACGCGGCGGAAAAGTCGCGGGTCGATTCCCTACATGCCTCCCTGAAGGCTGGCTGGACCGACTGGGAGGACAAGCACTGGAATGCACGGACGCTGCAGCTCGCCATCGCCGCCCGGGCGTCTGCCGCCGACTCCTTCGGCAACGGTCTCGTGGCGGACAAGTATTCGGCTTGGGCCAGCTACGGAGATGGTGTCGGCACGTGGGGTCAACTGCTCATCGGTGTCAACGCTGGCAGCGAGCGCGACAGTGTCACGCATCGCTTTCGGTCGAATGCGAGCGTCAGCAACCGCATCTACATCGGCAGCAATCAGTACAAGCTGTTCGTCGAGGGGCAGGGGGGCTTCCGTCACGGGAGAGCGGCGAAGTGGCTCCTCAGTTCAGGGGGTGAGGCGAAGGTCGCGTTTGGCGCGTGGATCACGTTTGCGGGCGGTCTCGACTACGATCGAGAGAGTCGTACGACCGCATTAAAAACCAATTTTGCGTTCAAGTGGGGCCTCCCACGCCGGTAGAGGCGCGGGCGGTGTGAGGAGGTGCGGATGTTCGGCTCGGAGATGCTCGATGTCGCCCTCGGCCTGGTCTTTACCTACCTCTTGCTGTCGTTGATCTGCACCGCCGCTAACGAGCTGGTGGCGGGGTTCCTGAACCTCCGAGGAAAGAAGCTGTTCGCAGGGATCGAGAATCTCCTGTACGGGTCAGGGCACCTAGAACAAGCACCCGATCGGACCCGCGATCTTGGGGTGACCGACCTTTACGACCATCCTCTGATCCGAAGCCTATATCACGAGCGATGGCCGTCCTACATCCCATCCAGCGACTTCGCCCTCGCTGTCATCGACTGTCTGCTGCCGGCGCACGTCGCTGCCGAGCGGACCGTAGAGCGCGTCAGGGCAGAGGTCCTGAAGCTCCGAAACGACAATCTGCGACAGACGCTCCTGCTGTTGATCGCCAATTCCAATGGAAGCATGGAGCAGTTGCAGAAGAGCATTGAGGAGTGGTTCGACCAAGCGATGGATCGGGTCTCGGGCTGGTATAAGCGACAGGCGCAGTGGATCACCCTTGCTCTTGGGGTTCTCATCGCGGCGTTCGCCAATGCCGACACCGTCGCAATCGCCAACAGGCTCTCTACCGACGCTGCGCTTCGGCAGGCGATTATAGCGCAGGCACAGGTCTTCGCCCAACGTCGGCTGGAACCCGCTGCGATCGCGCACCCCGACACTGCTGTCAGAGACACGGTCGCCGCGTCGGATTCAAGTCTGCAGTTGCTCGCGACCCGTGTTGGCACTAAGATCGCGGACCTGGAGCGGCTGGGTCTCCCACTCGGTTGGCAGAGCGGATCGTTGCGTTCACAGCTGAACGCCGCGAAGGTGTTCGGTTTGCTGTTGACTGCGCTCGCCCTCTCGCTTGGCGCGCCATTCTGGTTCGACGTGTTGAGCAAGATCATCGCCGTTCGGGCGTCGGGGCAAGCGCCGGACCAGCATCCAAAACAGCGGTAGGTGCTGGGCATGGAGCAGATCGGAGTCTCAGAATTCGGAGCAACTGGGATTCAGCACGCAGCACGGGCCCCGACCCGGAGGTGACCGCTCGTGGCGATGCGGGGCCGTCTCCCGCCCGCGAGGCTGGAATACGCGCCCTGAGAGGGCGCGGTCCGGCACGCGCTCCAGTCCAAGCTCCTCATCTACCTGGCGGCCGTGGGCGCCGTGGCCGCGAAAGCCAACACCGAGCTGGCACCGCAGTTCCAGCTGCCGCGCGCCGGCGCCAGTAACCAGGTCTTCCTCACGGCCGCCCGCGGCATGCTGGAGAAGGCGACCGCCCAGAAAGACCTGCTCGTGAGCCGTGGCATGTCGGCGCAGCTGATCGACGATCTCACCGCGACGCTCACCAAGTTCGAGCAGACCCTCGAGGCGACGCGCGCCGGCCGGCGCGACCACGTGGGCGCCAGCGCCGATCTCGAGTCGGTGTTGAGCGAGATCACCGAGCAGGTACGGCTGCTCGATGGACTGGTGCGCTATCGGTTCAGCGATAACGCCGAGCTGATGGGTGCCTGGGCCAGCGCCCGCAACGTGCTCGGCCCGTTCAGGTCCAAGACGGAGCAGCCGGCGCAACCGGCGAACGCAGGGCAGACGCCCTCAGGGACGGGACCGGATGCGGTCAAGTCCGCGGCGTGAGCTTCCCCCTTGCCTCGGGGGAACGAATGGGAAAAGCCGGTGAGCATGACGCCCGCCGGCTTTTCATTAGGATCTGCTTCGTACCCAACTCTACGCCGCGACCGCAGCCGGCGCGGGGCCCGCGTCCACCAACTGCTTCGTGACCGGCTCCACGCGGAAGTTGAGGCCCTCCAGGGTCCGCGACCCCAGGAGTACCAAGTCGCCTGGCTCTCCGAACACGACGTCGTCCCCCGTTCGCCTTCCCGCGACGCTGACGATCACGATGCCAGTCCAGCGCTCGAGCACCGTTCCGCTCGCCTGGCGAAAGTGCCACTGATTGTTGCGCTCGACCCCCAGCGATTCGAGCACGTCGGCCGGGACCCAGCTCAACTCGGCGCCCGTGTCGACCAGTACGGACCTCACGGTACGCCGTTGACCCGGGCGGGCAGGGTCCTCGAGCTCGACGTCGACGCGGAAGCTTCCCATATCGTTCGGCATAGTACCTCCTCGAGCCATGCCGAGTAGTACCATGGCGTTGCAGGCGGTGTCAATACGTTGCGAGCCAACCGGGCCGCGTCAAATGACGGTAGCATGACCGCGGGAACCGATTGCACCCGGAGTACGTTGCCAGCAAGTCCCCGGTCCCGTCACACGTTTCCCCTCGGAGGGAACTATGTCATCGCGCACGAACGCCGTTCTGGAGCACAGCATGCGCCGTGGGCGCTGCACGCTTCCCATACTCGTCGGCGTCCTTGCGCTCGCCACCCCGCTCGTCGGTCAGGCGAAACGTGGGCCCTTCTATCACTTCAACTATTACCAGGTGCGGACCGGTGCGGAGAAGGCATACGATTCGCTCCTTGTCCACGTCGTGACCCCGGTGTTCGACGAAATGGTGAAGCGCAAAGCCATGCTGTCGTATCTGTTGCTCACAAAGAGTGCTGGTTCCGGCGAGTACACTCACATCACGATTGTTGAGGTCGCATCACCGTCGTCCGAGGGCGGCTTCCAACGGGAGCTCGAGGCAGCATCTCAGGCGGTGTTCCACCAGTCGTGGAGCGACGCGACGACGCGCCTCAATGAGCTGCGCCGATTCCTCCACACCGAGTTGTACACACCCCCTGGCCAGGAGCCCTAGCGGCGGCCCTTCACCAGGGAATGGCCCGCCGATCCCTGAAGAATCCTCCCGTCGGACCACTCTGCGGCAGGGTCGCGAGCCACACGGCCGTCTCCGCGCCCTGCTCGACCGACCGGGGCGCCGATGTGCCGCCCATGTCGGTGCGGACCCATCCCGGATCGACCGCGTTGACGAGCACCCCCTGACCCTGATAGGTCGCCGCGAGGACGCGCGTGAAGGCATTGAGCGCCGTCTTTGAGATCGAGTACGCCGGCGCGTAGGTGGACAGGCGGCCGAGCTGTCCCGCACCCGACGAGACGTTCACGACCCGCCCGTAGCCGCGCTCCGCCATGGGGGGCACGAACACGCGGCACACTTCAATCGCGCCGAGCACGTTCGTGTCGAACGTGGCGCGAAACGCGTCGCGCGGGATCGCAAGCAGGTCGTCGTTCTCGTGCAAGAGCACCGCGGCGTTATTCACCACGACGTCCACCGGGCCGAGCCGCTCTTCGGCCGCGCGTCGGGCGGCGGCGATGGTCGTCGGGTCTGTGACGTCGAGCCGCACGGCGAGCGCGTTCTTGCCCGCCGCGTCGAGCGCCTCGACGGCGCGGTGCGTGGCGGCCTCGTCGCGGCCGGTCACCACGACACGCAGGCCCTGCGCGAGCAATTGGCGGGCGATC
The DNA here is from genome assembly GCA_036522815.1 of Gemmatimonadales bacterium. Taxonomy (GTDB): domain Bacteria; phylum Gemmatimonadota; class Gemmatimonadetes; order Gemmatimonadales; family GWC2-71-9; genus AG41. The sequence continues at coordinate 42,191 of DATDFC010000008.1, forward strand.
TCGAGGCCCAAGCCGCGGTTGGCGCCGGTGACGAGGGCGATGCGGGCCATATCCTTTTCCTCCGCTCCGCAATCCGGGTCCGCCCAGGCTCGGCTGACCCCGGGCGCAAGCCCGGGGATCACGGGAGGGGCGCGGGGATCTCCCGCCCGCGAGTGTGGAATACGCGCCCTGAGAGGGCGCGCTCGGCGTGTGGTGCGCCCTTAAAGGGCGCTTGTTCGTGGTCTCAGCGTCCCAACAACTTTACCACGCCGAAGACAAGCCCCGCCGTCGTGGCAGCTTGAGCGACCCAGAAGCCGAATAACCGTTTGGTGAGCCTGGTCTCGAGCTCTGCGAAGCGCTGGTCGACGCGGGCGAACGCAGTCTGCATCTCCACCCGCAGGGCGTTGATTCGACCATCCAGCTCGTTCTTCGCTTCCGCTACTCGAACCTGTATTTCGGCGCGTAACTCCGAAACACGCTGCTCCAGCTTCGCGTCGAGTTGAGTCAACCGCTGCTCGAACTTCGCGTCGAATTGAGTTAACCGCTGCTCGAACTTTGCGTCGAGTTGGGTCAATCGGTGCTCGAGCTTTGCGTCGAGCTGCGCCCACCGCTGTTCGACCTTCGCGTCGAACCGCGCGAAATTCAGCTCGTTCAGCTCCCGCAGGTCGGACCGGTATGTAGCATCCACTGAGTTGAACCACTCCAGCGGCACCACCCTAACGGTACGCTCGGCGCCATGCGGTATCAAGAAAATGCGTCCAGGGCCGTTTCCCCCCTACCCCCTTCGCTCCAAGCTCGCGACCTTGCCTACTGTGCCCCACTCCCTCTCCAAGTCCCGCTTCACCTCCGGCCTCCAGTGCCACAAGAAGCTGTGGTGGGAGGTGCACGAGCCGGACGCCGTCGAGCTGCAGCCCGACAAGGTGCTGCAAGACCTGTTCGATCAGGGCCACCAGGTTGGAGAGCTCGCCCGCACCCGTTACCCCGGTGGCGTCCTGATCGAACGAGCTAACATCACCCGGTCGGAGCGAGTGGCGGCGACCCGAGCGGCGCTCCAGTCGGGCGCGCCCGCGGTGTTCGAGGCAACGTTCATCGCGGACGACACCTACGTCGCCATCGACGTGCTCGCGCAGCGCGGCAACGGGCACCACCTGATCGAGGTCAAGGCGTCGAACTCGCAGAAGGAGGAACACGTCCCTGATGTCGCGGTGCAGGCGTACATCGCGGCGGCGTGCGGCGTGGAGATCAACAGCGCCGAGGTCATGCACCTGAACAAGGAGTTCCGCCACCCGGATGTGGGTGACCTGTTCGCCCGCACCGACGTGACCGAGGCCGTCGCCCAGTTCCTCCCCAACGTCCCCGACGAGCTGGCCCGGCAGAAGGAGATGCTCGCGGGTCCGCTACCCGACGTTGCCATCGGCGTGCATTGCTTCGAGCCACATGAGTGCCCCTTTATGAAGCGCTGCTGGCCCGATTCACCCGACCACATCGTGCAGCTGTGCGGCGTAGGGCCGAAACGGGCCGCGGCCTACTTCCAACGCGGCATCCAGTGGATTCGCGACCTGCCGCCGACGGAGAAGCTCAACTTCCAGCAGCGCCGCCAGCTCAAGGCGATGGCCGAGAATCGCCTCATCGTCGAGCCGACGCTCGCGGAGGCACTGGCTCCCTTCTCGGGGGGTGAGGACTTCCGGCTCGGCTTCCTCGATTTCGAGACCATTCAGCGCGCCGTCCCGGTCTGGCCCGGGATGGCGCCGTGGCAACAGGCGCCGGCCCAGTTCAGCTACCACGAGCGGCAGCCGGACGGCACGTACACCCACGCCGAGTTCCTGGCCGAGGGACCGGCGGACGCGCGCCCGCCTTTGGTGGAGGCGATGATCAAGGCCACTGCGAACGCCGACCGGGTCGTCATGTACACGTCATTCGAGAAGACCCGCATTCGGGAAATGCAGCAGGCGGTGCCGCAGCTCGCCGGCGACCTCGCCGCGCTCCAGGCGAAGCTCATCGATCTCCATCCGGTGATGCGGAACTGCGTGTACCATCCCGGCTTCAACGGCAGCTACAGCCTCAAGGAGATCCTCACACCGCTCGTCCCGGAGCTGACCTACGACGACCTGGTGATCGTGGATGGCCGCATCGCGAGCGTGGAGATCGCTCGGCTGCTCTTTGTGGCCGGGAAGATCCCGCGGCACGAGCACGACCGGGTGCGGAAGGACTTGCTCAACTATTGTGAACGGGATACGTGGGCGATGGTGAAGCTGCTGGAGAAGCTGGAGGAGCTGGTCGGGGATGGGTAAGCGGGGAAGGGGTCGGCATCCGGTCTTTGACTCGACCGACTCGCTGCTAGATGCGCGCGCAGAGGCCGAGCTGGACCTTCACGGGTTCAGTGCCGCCGAGGCGCCGTCGGCGGTGCGGACATTCCTCGAGAGCTGGCAGCGGCGCAAGGCCGGTGCTGTGGTCCTCATCATCACGGGCAAGGGAAAGGGCTCGCCGGATGGGCCGGTGCTGCGCGGCCTGGTGAAGAGCCTGCTGCAAGGGGAGCTGTACGCGCTGGTGAAAGAATGGAGGTTGGATGATGGGGAGGGAGGGTACAGGGTGAAGGTCCGGTAGAGGCTCGTCGGGGCGGTCCTAGAATACGGAAGCCGGAGAGCATCACGCTCCCCGGCTTTCGCTTGGCGCAGCCGACTGACTGCGCGGACGCCTCGCAAGCAACTTCAAACTACCGTCGAAGCATTCATGCGGCAAGAGCGGCCGTGCTGGCGGCAGGATTCGAACCCGCACGGGCTTTCGCCCAGACGCTTGCGAGGCGTCCGCGTCTGCCATTTCCGCCACGCCGGCACCAAGCGGTTGCAGACCATGACAGGGCAGAAGCACCGGAACGCGCGCCACGCAAGTGCTACCGAGCCGCGGCACGAGGATAGCGAACTGGGAAGGGACTCCGAGCACCGAGGCATTTCAGCCGGGACCCAATTATTGCGTGCGCCGAGCGAGACGGTCACGTCCCGAGAGTACGAAAGCCGGAGAGCATCACGCTCCCCGGCTTTCGTCTAGCGTAGCGAACCGCTACGCGGAGATCCCTCAAGTGAGTGCAAGATCGGCCGAGCGGTCCCGCCGAGTCAATGGAGAAGCGTGAGGCTCCGTCTCTCGCCCGCGAGTGTGGAATACGCGCCCTGAGAGGGCGCGCTCGGCGCGTGGTGCGCCCTTAAAGGGCACACTCTGGGGCCGAGCCCGGGCTATCAGCCCGGGGATGAAATGACGTCGTGCGCAGGGATTCGATGCCGGCCGCCAGGGGGACGGCTATTACCCTCGCCTGATGGCTTGCCCCCGCCGGCCGAGGAGCCCGACATTATGGCCATGCCCACCCGCGAGACCGCTGTCACCACCATCGAGGAGCTGCTGGCTCTCCCGGACGACGGCAAGCGCCACGAGCTGCTCGACGGGGCGCACGTCGTGACCCCGGCCCCCGAATACCCGCACCAGGGTGTCCTCGGGGAGTTCTCACGCTCGTCCAGCCGGACTTGTTCGTCGTCCGGAAGCAGCCGGGACAGATTCTCAAGAGGTGGAACGAGGTCGGCGTCCCCGTTCTCGCGATCGAGTTCCTCTCGCCGGGTACTGCCGCCCGTGACCGCGGCGCCAAGCGCCGGATCTACCAGGGCGCCGGCGTCGCCGAATACTGGATCGTGGACTTGGACGCGCGACTGGTTGAGCGGTGGCGGCCGGGCGACGCACGACCGGAGGTGGTGAGCGAGGAGCTGGTGTGGGAGCCCCTTCCCGCGATCGCGGCACGCTTGGACCTGCCGACCCTGTTCGCCCGGGTGCTCGGCACGGCTTGATCGACGCTACGTGCCGCCGGGCGTGGCCGCCGCTACGTCGAACAGCGGGCTCGCCAGCAGGTCGTGCATACCAGGCTTCCGGCCAGCCAATCGTAGGAACGTAGCGATCTGCGCCCAATGCCGCAGTTCGTGCGTCACGGCCTGGAGGATCATCTTTCTTGGCGTCACAGTCAGGGTGCGCTTCCCGAATAACTGCATTTCCCGGGGCGCGTCCCATTCCGTGGACGGAAACGTGGCGAGCAGTTGACGCAGCGCGCGGCGGCTTGCGTGGCCGAACGCGAACAGCGCCTCGACGTCGTTCGCGGCAACGGTCGACGTGTCCGTGAGCGGCACCCGCAGTGAGCGCTCGACGTAGCGCTGCTCCGCCGAAAAGATGTGCCGCACGAGCTCGCCGACGTTTGCGAATCGGCCATCACCATTGGCGCCCAAGCCGACGGCCAACGCGTCGGGCCCCTGGTCACGAAACCATCCGTGCCACTGCGCGCGATCCCAGTCGGAATACGCCAGCAGGTCCTCAAGGCTGAACGCGAAAGCCATAATGCGTCCTCGGCAGCCGAAGGGGTTGGTGCGCTACGTAACAGCGTACGCGGTGCGCAGTACGCTGTATCCTCCGATGCAAAGCTGGCGACGTCGGAGCGTGCTGACACCGGGGATCAGGAAAGGTTGTACTGACCCCCGGGGCAAGCCCTGGGATCAGTCGGCTTACCCTGTTACCGCGGCGGGCGCCGGGCCCGCGGCGCTCGAGCACCGTGCCGTCCGCCTGGCGAAAGTGCCACTGATTGTTGCGCTCGACCCCCAACGACTCGAGCACGTCGGCCGGGACCCAGCTCAACTCGGCGCCCGTGTCGACGAGTACGGACCTCACCGTGCGTCGCTGACCGGGGCGGGCAGGGTTCTCGAGCTCGACGTCGACGCGGAAGCTTCCCATATCGTTCGGCACAGTACCTCCTCGAGCCATGCCGAGTAGTACCATGGCGTTGCAGGGGGTGTCAATGCGATGCGAGAAGCCTCGTGACCCTCGTCACGGACCGTAGGGGCATCGGAAGGCAGCGTCTCACTATGCACAGCGAGCGCGGACGTCCCGAAGTCAGTCGTCACAAATGCCTGATCTACGACGGGCATCCATCCGAGCAGCTGCCGGTCGTCGTGCCGCTGCTGCGGGACGGATTGGAGCACCACTGGCGCTGTCTCTACCTCGGGGACCCCGAGATGGTGCGGATGGTCGATTCGGCACTCGGCGCCGACGGCATCGACACCGCGCGCGCCACCGGACGCGGCGCTCTGATCTTCTCTTCGGACCGCAGCCATCTCGCCGGCGGCGGGTTCGATCCCCAGCTCATGATCGACGGGTTGCGAGCCTTGATCGACCGTGCGGTGCACGACGGCTACGAGGGACTGTGTGCGACCGGCGACATGCGATGGGAGCTGGGCGACGACCAGAACCTGGACCGCCTGCTCGAATATGAGGCCCGGCTCGAACAGGTGTTCCGCGACATGCCGCTCCGAGGGATCTGCCAATACCACCGGGACGTGCTGCCCCCGCAGGCGGTGAACGACGCCCTGCTCACGCATCGCAGCACCTACATGGGCGCCGCGCTCAATCAGGACAACCTGTTCTACATCCCTCCAGAACTGTTGCTCGAGTCCCGCAAGGGGGAGAACCGCGGCGGGCAGGTGGAGTGGATGTGCCAGCAGATCATCCGGGTCTTGAACGCGGAACAGACGCGCGACAGCGCGTTGAAACGGCTGGAGGAAGCCAATCGCGATCTGGAGCGGCGCGTCGCCGAGCGCACGGCGGAGCTCGAGGCCGCCAACCAGCATCTCGAGGCCTTTTCCTACTCCGTGTCGCACGACCTGCGCTCGCCGCTGCGTGCCATCTCCGGGTTCAGCGACGCCCTGGCCGAGGAGTGTGCCGCGGCGCTCGGCCAGGAGGGCCTGCAGCACCTGGAGCGCGTGCGCGGAGGCGTGCGCCGCATGGGCGAGCTGATCGACGGCATGCTGGCGCTGTCGCGCGTCATGAAGGTCGAGTTGCGTCGCGTACCGGTCGACTTGAGTGCCATCGCCGAGGAGGTGGGTCACGACGTGCGCGCGAGCGCGCCCGAGCGCCCGGCCGAGTTCGTGATTCAGATGGGCCTGCGCGCGATGGGCGACCCCGCGCTGCTGCGGGCTGTGGTGACGAACCTGTTCGAGAACGCGTGGAAGTTCACCGCTCACTGCTCGAAGGCGCGCATCGAATTCGGCCAACGGGGCGTCGAATCGGGCCGGCCGGTGTTTTTCCTGCGCGACAACGGCGCGGGGTTCGACATGCAGTACGCCGACAAGCTGTTCGGCGTGTTTCAGCGGCTGCACCGGCAGGAAGAGTTCCCTGGGACCGGCGTCGGGCTCGCGACGGTGCAGCGCATCGTCATCCGGCACGGCGGCCGGATCTGGGCCGAGGCGCGCC
>DATDFC010000009.1:0-18760 GCA_036522815.1 Gemmatimonadales bacterium
GGGCGCTACACAGCGGCTGCCGGCCTGCTCGGCGCGGCGATGTTCGCCGATGTACGCCTGGCCGGCGGCGCCGCCACGGATCACTGGCTCTCGGACGCCCGGCTGCTCATGCAGGAGGCGTTGGCCCGGGTCCCCGAGACGCGGAGCGCGCCGGCCAGCCTCGGGTCCATTGCCCGAGGGGCCGAGGTAGTGCCGGCGGAGTCGCTCAGCGCGGGCGTGGTGCGGCGCGATGTCGCCGGCGTCGTGCGCGCCGTGATCGCCGTGCGCCTCGGGCCCGGACGCTGGATCGAGCTGCGGGCCCGCCCCGTGGAGGCCGGCACGGCGCCCTGGCTTGTGGTTCTGCTCGGCCTGGCTGCGCTCGGCCCGGTCGCGGCGCTGCTCGCCGGTTGGAGCCTCACCGCATCGCCGCGGCAGCGGCGCGAGACCGTGGCGGCCTGGGGGTTTCTGGCGCCGTCGGCGCTGCACCTCGTCGCGTTCACCGCCGGTCCGGTGCTGTTCGCCGTGTATCTCTCCGTGCATCGGTTCAGCCCCGTCGAGCCCGCCCGACCCTTCATCGGACTCGCGGGCTACGCCCAGGCGCTCGCGAGCCCGCAGGCCTGGGCCGCGCTCGGGCGGACGCTGCTCTACGCCTGCTACGTCCCGGTCACCATGGGGCTCGCGCTCGCGCTCGCCCTGCTCGTGCGCGGCCGCTCGCGCGGCGCGAGGCTGGTGCGGGCGCTGGTCCTGCTGCCCGCCGTCTCGTCGGTGGTCGCGGTCGCCCTCGTGTGGCGGTGGATGTATCACCCGGACGCGGGAGTGATCAATCACCTGCTCACACGCGTCGGCGTGAGACCGGTGAACTGGCTCGGCGACCCGGGAGTGGCGCTGCTCGCGGTGATGATCGTGTCGGTCTGGACACAGCTCGGGTATCAAATGGCCCTGTTCCACGCCGGGCTCGAGTGCATCCCGCGGGCCTACGTGGATGCCGCCCGGGTCGACGGCGCGAATGCGTGGCAGCGGTTCCGACGCCTGACACTCCCGCTGCTTCGCCCGGTGATCCTGTTCGTGCTCGTGACAGGGGTGCTCGGCGCGTGCCAGGTATTCCCGCTGGTCGTGGTTCTCACCGGGGGAGGCCCCATCGGCAGCACCGACGTCGTGGTGTATCGCATCTACCGGACCGCGTGGGAGCAGCTCCAGTTCGGCGAGGCCAGCGTGCTGTCGCTGCTGCTCTTCGTGCTCCTGCTGGTGGCGACACGGACGCAGCTGAAACTGCTCGACCGGCGCGTCGAGTATGCGTAGACCGAGCGCGACCTGGGCCGTCGGCCTGCCGATCGCGCTCCTCGTGCTCGCACCTTTCCTTTATATGGTCGCGACGGCGCTGCCCCGCGCGCGTTGGGAGACGTTCGCCGCCGCGCTCGCCGCCGCGCCGTTCGACCGGTTCCTCCTGAACAGCGTGATCTTCTCGGTCGCCGTGACGCTCGGCCAGGTACTCACCAGCACGACCGCCGCCTACGCCTTCGCGCGACTGCGGTTTCCGGGACGCGACCGCCTGTTCGTCGTCTATCTGTCGGCGCTCATGATCCCGGCCGTGCTGCTGCTCGTCCCCCGATTCCTGCTCATCAGTGCGCTCGGCTGGGTGGACAGCTACCAGGGGTTGATCTCGACCGAGCTGGTCTCAGTGAGCGGCATCTTTTTCCTGCGGCAGTGCTTTCTCGCGATTCCACGCGATCTCGAAGACGCCGCGCGGCTCGAAGGCGCGGGGGAATGGACGGTGTTCCGGCGCATCGTACTGCCGCTGTCCGGGCCGGCGCTCACAACACTCGTCGTGCTGGCGCTCGCCGACCAGTGGAAGAGCTTCTTCTGGCCTCTCGTCGCGACGTCCTCTCCCGACATGCAGGTGCTGGAGGTGGGGATCGCACACCTGCACGGCGCGTACGACCTGAACTGGCCGTATCAGATGGCGGCGGCGACTACGGCGGTGATCCCGATGGTCGTTCTGTATTTCGTGGCCCAGAAGTACTTCCTGCGAGGTATTGAGGCGCTCTCCCCACACTGTTGACTGTTCTCCGCTGTGCGTCCGTGCGTCTAGTTTTTGCCTTTCCTCGTCGTTGCTGCCATCGATCGGAAATTGAGCTCCCACTTTATATCGCGCCCATCTCCACCCGCGGGCCACTCGATCACCGCATGTCCGGACTCGAGCCTGCGCACGGTACATGGCACGTCCGCCTTGCACGTCCCGGGCCGCATCCCCTTCGGGACGGCGACGGTGACCGCGTAGGCGCGACCGTCGAGGTTGGTGGACCTCGCGGCGAGCGTGCGTGCTGCGGCATCCCACGTCTCTTCCGTGACGTCGATTGCCCCCTGCACGACGTGCCGCGTCGTCCCGATCACCAGCGGGCGCGCCGCGGCGGGCCGCACCCCCAGTGTGAGCGCGCTGCGCGGCTCGAGCGTGACGGTGATCGCGTCTTTGAGATCGGCGAGCGGGGTATCGCGCCACACGTCATAGGCGGTGAACCGGGCGCCGGTGAGGCCCAGCGCGCTCAGGGGAATCGACGTGGGGAGCGGCTCGTCTTCCCAATTCACGAGCACCACGGTCCACCAGCGCGGCAGGCCTTCGACCACCCAGGCATGCGGTGGCATGTCGCGATGCACGCTCCAGAGGCCGCCACCTGCTCCCGCGCCGGCGAACACCCGCACGGCGAGCACGTTGTCGCCGCCCCAGTTCAGCGTCTCTGATGCGACGCGATAGCGGCGGTACGCTTGTGTCGCGCCGCGCTCGGCGGGCGGGAAATCGCCGGTCTGGCCGACCTTCACACCGTTGACGAACGCCTCATCGGCGTCCGCGATCTTGCCGAGCTCGAGATACAGCGACCGCCCGGGCGCGGCCGGCGGCAGCGAGAAACGCGTCCGATACCAGGCGACGCCGGTGTACTCCCGATGCCCCGCCTCGCTCCACCGCTGGGGCACGGCGATCGTCTCCCACGCCGCCTCGTCGAATTCCCGAGCGCGGTACGCGGCGTCGTCCCCCGTTCGGAAGCGCCAGGGCCCCTTGAGGGGGAACACGTCGCTACCGGCGACGATGGCCGGTGCGACGTCCCGGTCCACCGCCGGTGCGTCGATCGGGCGGCCCGCCACCGGGGCGACGGGCAGCGTCCGTTGCAGCAGGGGGAGCCGCTCGGGCGGGAGCTTCGGGAGGTTGTCCGAGAAGAGGGTGAGTCCGCCCGCCACCGCGACGAGCGACGCCCAGACCTGCGCTTCGGCTGGTGTGAGGGGCGGCCGTACCACCAGGCAATCCGGATCGTCCAGCCAGGCCGAGCGCTGGTAGAAGCTGCGCAGCCCCGCGGCGCGCGCCGCGGGCTGGAGCCCGCCCCAGCTGGCGGCCACGTCCGGAGCGATGCGCATGCCGTTCACGAGTCCCACTGCGTGCTGCAGCGGCGCGGCGCTCCCCACGACGAACGCCTCGGTGCCGAGTCCATCGCGAATCGCGCCCAGCCCGCCACGATACGCCTCCGCGTGCGTCAGGCCCCCGTAGTGGCCCGTCCCGAGGGTGGCCCAGCGCAGGGCGTCGATTCTGACGTAGTCGTAGCCCCAGTCGCGCACCACGTGGCGGGCCAGGTCGAACAGCCACTGCTGTACTTTGGGATGGGCCCCGTCGAGCGCGTAGATCGGACCGCCCCACGACTCGCGCGTGTCGCACACCACGGGGCCGGCGGCGTCGCGCAGCAGCCAATCGGGGTGCTCGGCGGGGACCCCCGACCGCTCCGCGACCGCGAACGGCGCCAGCCACAGCCCCGCCTTGAACCCCTTCGCGTGGATCTGATCGGTCAGCCAGGCGTGGCCGTGCGGGAACTTGTCGTTGGTGTCCCACGAGCCGGCCGCTCGTTGATATCCGTCGTCGAGCTCGATGTAGCGGAAGAACCTGCGGTCGAAGCTGGCGGCGCAGAATTCCGTGTTCGCCACCACGTCCGCTTCACTGACGCCCCCCGCCAGCTCCTGCCGCGAGCACCAGCCCGCAGGTGCCACCGCTTGCGCCAGCCGCTCCTGATCGACCGGCGACGACGGGACGAACAAGGCTCGGAGGGCGGTCAACCCGTCGCCTTGCGGGTCAAACGCCAACCGCATGCGCGAGGCGTCGCCCTCAGGCCGGAGCGGTCGGGTGGGCAGCCACTGGCTTGCCGCCTCGAGTCCCTCCGGGCCCAGGTGGACGCGGGCCTCGCCGGGCTCGCCCGGATCGAAGGCGATCGCCAGGCCCCGACCCGCCCGGGCGAGCCCGAGCGCCCCGTGGCTGGCCAGGTCCGCCGCCTCCGGTGTCCCCACGGCCACGACCCGACACGGGTCGAGCGAGTGATACCCGTTCACCAGGGCGACCAGCGGGCCGGGCCCGCCCAGCACAGCGGACTCGGGGAGCTGGAAGAAGCGTATCCCTTTGACGCTGGGCAGGAAGCGATCGGGGAAGACCGTGACGGTGACGACGGCCTGGGGGGTCTCGGCGGCGCCGGCGGTGAGAAACTCCGCTTCCACCCAGACGCCGGCGGCTCGGCCGCGCACCACGACCGCGTCGCCGCCCGGAGGCCGACGACTTCCCACGGTGCTATCTTCCAGCTCGGCGAGGCCGATGGCGCGGTCGGCGAGCCAGGTCACGATGTCCGCGTCACGGATGAGCGGAACGGGAGCGCCGTCGCCGTAGTACCACAGGGACCAGCGGCGGCGGTCGTCCAGCTCGAAGCGTAACCTCCCGACCGCCCGTCCGCCCATCCGCCCGTCCGCCCGGGACGGACTGCCGGACAGCCGGTCAGGCGGACGGATGAGGGCTGCCGACCCAGCCCCAGTCAGGAGCACAAACGTGCGTCGGTCCATGCTCACAATGTTGGTAGCCCTGACGGGTTTGTCTACGCCGCTCACGGCGCAGGAGACGTACGGCGGGATCTTGACGCTCGGTCTCGCCTACACGGTCGGGAGCGGATGGCAGGTGCAGGGCTTCGATGTGGGCTACGGGCGCACGCTGCGCGCCGGACCGTTCGCGGCGTTGTCGCTCGGTGCCCGGCTCGGCGAATTCATCGACCAGCGCGCCATCGTCGGCGGGTCGCAGGGGTTTGTCTTCGGGGCCACGCTCGCCGCCCGGACCCGCGCCCTGACCATCGCCGAGTTCGGGTCGGATACGGCGCCGAGCCGCATGGGAGTCGACTTCACCGTCGAAACCACGGGCTACGCCGGCGTGCACTCGCCGCTCGGGATCGGGTCGCCGTGGGGGGCGGTTTCCGGGCTCCTGGGTCTGCGAGTCGGCAATTTCGGACTGGTGTTCGGTCCCACGGCGTTTTTCGGCACCGCCACCCTGGTGCGGCCGTTCCTGGGCGTGCGCTTCGACGTACCGCTGGCGCGGCGGGAGCGGCATCCCTAGCTTAGCGCCGATGGCCGTCCCCTCCCTCGATACCGAGCACCCCGGTATCCGGGTCATCGCGGAAGTAGCGTCGGTGCTGCAGGCGGGCCTCGCGTCCGGCGAGGCTCTGCACGGCGTGGTGAGCGCGCTGCGACGCGGTCTCAACCTGCGTCGCTGCCGCCTCTGGCTCCGCACCCCCGACGGCACTCGCTACACACCCGTGACCACCTCGGGCGACGAGGCGGATGTGCCGGGCTACGTCCCCCCGGTGGCGGAGTGGGTGCGACAGGGGCCGCAGCGCGAGCATGTTCCGGGCGGCGCGGTGATCCGGCTGCCGCTGATTCACGACGACGAGCCGCTCGGGGCGCTCGAGGTCGTCATCCCCGCCGGTCGCTACGAAGGGATCGCGCACGACGTGGTGGTCGTGGTGGCACGCATCCTCGCCCCCATGATCGCCGCGACGGAGCTGTCGCAGGACCTCGCGTCCGAGGTGGCGCTGCGCACCCATGAGATGGAGGCGCAGCGCAGCTTCGCCGCTCAGATCATCGATTCCCTCCCCGTGGGCCTGTATGTGATCGATCGCACCTACCGGATCCGCGCCTGGAACCGGAAACGCGAGACCGGGATGCAGGGCGTGTCGCGCGAGGACGCCGTGGGGCGTGAGATCTTCGACGTGCTCGACCGCCAGCCGCGCGACCTCCTGAAGCGGGAGTTCGACCGTGTGTTCGACACCGGCGAGCTGCAGCAGGTCGAGATGGAATCGCAGGCGACCGGTGAGGCGCGCCACTACCGGATCACGAAGATCCCGATGCATCAGGACGGCGGCGCCATCTCACACGTCATTACCATCGGCGAGGACATCACCGAGTGGCGCCAGGCGCAGCAGCGTCTGACCGAGACGGAGAAGCTCGCGGCGGTGGGCCAGCTCGCGGCCGGCGTGATGCACGAGATCAATAACCCGCTGGCGACGATCCTCGCCTGCAGCGAGGCGCTGGCGCTCCGCACCGCGGACCTGGCGCCGCCGGACCGCCACGGCTACGACGAGTATCTGAAGATCATCGACACCGAAGTGCAGCGCTGCCGACGCATCGTGGAGAGCCTGCTGGACTTTTCGCGCCCCAAGCGCGGCGACCTGAAGCCGACGGACGTGAACGGCGTGGTGGAGCGCACGCTGTTCCTGCTCAAGCACCACGCCCGGTTCAAGCGGTTGAACGTGGCGCGCGAGCTGGCGACGGGTCTGCCGACGGTGCTCGCCGACCACGAGCGGCTGATCCAGAGCTTCATGGCGCTGATGCTCAACGCCATGGACGCGATGGACTCGCGCGGCACGCTCACCGTGCGGAGCCGTATCAACCCGGACCGCGGGGACGAGATCCTGCTGGAGTTCATCGACACGGGCACCGGCATCAAGCGGGAGGATCTGCCCAAGATCTTCGAGCCGTTTTTTACGACCAAACCCCAGGGTCGGGGCACCGGCCTGGGTCTCTCCATCTGCTACGGCATCATCGCCGAGCACCGGGGGCGGATCGACGTCGAATCGCAGGTCGGCGTCGGCTCGAACTTCAGGGTATATCTCCCCATCGGTTGAAGATTCTCGTCGTCGAGGACGACAAGACGGTCGGGCAGTACGTCAAGCGCGGCCTGACCGAAGCCGGGTTCCACGCGGACCTGGTAGGCGACGGCGCCGAGGGGCTCCGCCTGTCGGGGGGCGGCCACTACGACATGCTGGTGCTGGATCTCCGCCTGCCCGCGCTGTCGGGGCTCGAGGTGCTGCGCACGCTGCGGGATCGGGGCGAGGGGATACCGGTGCTGGTGCTGACCGCGCAGGACGCGGTGGACTTCAAGGTCCAGGCCCTCAAGATGGGCGCCGATGATTACGTGACGAAGCCGTTCTCCCTGGAAGAGCTGCTCGCCCGGGTGGAAGCGCTGGGCCGGCGTCCCAAGGCCATCGCGCCGCCGGTGCTCCGGGTCGCCGACTTGACGCTCGACACCGGGAGCCGCGAGGTGCGGCGCGGCGGCAGGCCCATCGAGCTCACGCCCAAGGAGTACGCGGTGCTCGAGTACCTGATGCGCCACCACGGACGGGTCATGTCACGGACCCTCATCACCGAGTATGCCTGGGATTATCACTTCGATCCCGGTACCAACATCGTGGACGTCGTGATCACCCGGCTGCGCAAGAAGATCGACCATGCGCGCGAGCCGAAGCTGATTCACACGGTGCGCGGGGTGGGTTACGTCGTGAAGGCCTGAGATGCAGACCATTCGCGGCCGGCTCACCGCCTGGTACTCGGCGGCTCTGGTGCTCACGCTCGCCGCGTTCGCCGCGGTGCTGTACCTGGACCGGCGCAGTGCCTCCTACCAGGACCTGGATCAGCGGATGCGCTCGGAGGCTTCGCTCACCGCTGGTATCCTGGCGGAAAGCTACCGGGCCCGCGGGGTGCTGGTGCGGCCGGACACCGCCAACCGGCCGGTGCTCATCCCCGACGTCGCCGCGCTGCTCGAGGCGGTCCCCGACATTCTGATCGTCACCGCGCGCGACGGCAGTCTTCTGTTCGCGTCGTCGGATGCCCGGGCGCTCACGTTTCAGCAGGTGGAGCAACTGCGCCGCACCGCGACCGCTCCCCCTTCCGGCGGGTCCCCGGGCAGCTTGCACATCGAGCCCGACGGGCCGACGATTCATTACGCGGTCCGCTCGCTCAGCGACGCGGGGCCGCAGTTCGGCGCCATCTTCGCCGCGGCGAACGTGCGCACGGCCGAGCTTGGCCCCGATCAGCTGCTCTCCACGGTCGCGCTCGTGCTGCCCTTCGGCGTCGCCGTCGCCCTCCTCATGGGCTCGTGGATCTCCCGACGCGCGCTCGGCCCCGTGGACCAGATCATCACGGAGGTCCGCGAGATCACGGACGGTCGGAGCCTGCATCGCCGGCTGGCGGAGCCGCTGGTGAAGGACGAGCTCGGCCGCCTCGCCGAAACCCTGAACCAGATGATGACCCGACTGGAGCGGAGCTTCGCCGCCCTGCGCCGCTTCACCGCCGACGCCAGCCACGAGCTCAAGACGCCGCTGACCGTGCTGCGCGCCGGCGTGGAACGCGCCATCACCACGCCCAACCTCCCGCAGGACACGCTCGCCACGCTGGAGGAGACGCTGCAGGAGATCAAGCGCATGACCGAGCTGGTGGAGGCGCTGCTCACATTGGCGCGCGCGGACGAGGGGATCGCGCCGCTGCACCGCGAGCCCGTGGACCTGCGCGGCATCGTCGAGGAGGCGCGCGAGACCGGCGAGCTCCTGGCGGAGGAGGCGGGGGTAGGCATGGAAGTGACGACGCCGGCTGAGCCGGTCGTCGTGTCCGTCGACGCGACCCGGATTCGCCAGCTGATCCTCAATCTCCTCACCAACGCGGTGAAGTACACACCGGCGGGCGGAAGCGTGCGCCTGCGGCTCGGGCCCGCCAACGGCAGACTCACCCTCAGCGTCGCCGACACCGGGATCGGCATCGCCCCCGGCGATCTGCCGCACATCTTCGACCGCTTCTGGCGCGCCGACTCGGCACGCACCCGTACCGGTGAGCGGCCGGGGGCGGGCCTCGGGCTCGCCATCTGCAAGTGGATCGCCGAAGCGCACGGCGGACAGATCGACGTCGCGAGCCGTCCGGGACGCGGCACAACGTTCACCGTCACCCTGCCGTGGGAGCCCCCCCCTCCCCCCGCGGCGGGCAACTCCTAACCCGCTCGTCATCGTCCCTTCACGTCCGCTCCATCGCGCCGTAAGCCGGAGATGCCAATGTGTTGGAGACCTCTTCTGCGGAGGATCTCCATGCGCGACCTGCTGATCGAGTCCGGTGCACGGGCAACCGCCCATCGCCCTTGGATGGCGAGCGGAGTGATCGCCGTCGTGGCGCACGTGGTCATCGTCGCGGGCGCCGTGTGGGCGACGCTCCACCCCGCACGTGCGGTTGGATCAGAGCACGCGCCCGTCGTCCTGACGTGGCCGGACGATCCCCCGCGCGAACCACTGGGCGGTGGGCGCGACGCGATTCCAGGTCCGCCGGTGCCCGTGATCGCCGCGCCCGCAGTGCCACCCGTCGGGCTTCCGCCCATCGACCCGGGAGGGCGCATCGAGCCCTTCGTGCCGGTGCCCAGTGTGGCTGGTACGGGACCTGCGGGCGAAAGCGACGCGGCCGTGGACTGGCTGTCGGTCGAGGAACCGCCCGCGTTGCTCGCCGGCCCCCCACCCGCGTACCCCGAGCTGCTGCGAGCCGCCGGCATCGAAGGCCGGGTGGTGCTTCAGGTCGTGATCGATACGCTCGGTCGGGCGGAGCCGGGGGCGGGAGTGGTGGAGAGCGCCAACCGGGGCTTCGACGCCGCAGCCTTGGCCTACGTGGGGGGAGCCCTGTTCCGGCCGGGGCGGGTGCGGGGCCGCGCCGTGCGTGTGCTGATCCGGCTGCCGATCGAGTTCAATCTGCGGGGCGCGCGGTGAGGCATGGGCGCCTCAAGCTCCCCCAGCTGTCATCGTTTTGTAATGCGTGTTGCACTAGCGGGCTAACCGTTCTGGCCGCTATTTCATATAGAGACACCGATCTCGCCGGAGGGCGACTACCCGTGTTCGACCACCTGATCGAGTCCAAGCGCACCAAGAACCGCAAGCGGACGTTCGGGCTGAACGCCGTTTCCTTGATAGCGCACACCGTGGTGATCGCGGCGGCCGTGTACGCGACCCTGAACGCCGGCCAGACGGACAACTCCGTCAAGGTCGACACCGCGCTCGTGTTCGTCGATCAACCGAAGCAGGATAAGCCGCCCGAGCAGCAGCCGGTCCAGCTCGACGTGCCGTTGAAGGGATTCCAGACTGTCGTCGCGCCCGATGTGATTCCCACCAACATTCCGCCGGTGAACCTCCAGGAGCACTTCGATCCCAAGGACTATTCGGGGTCGGGTGTGGAGGGCGGCGTGGCGACGGGCATCGTACCCACGGGCAATGAAGTGTTCATGGAAGCGATCGTGGAAGAAAAGCCGGCGGTCCTGTCGGGGCCGGTCCCCGTGTACCCCGAGCTCTTGAAGCAGGCGCAGATCACGGGCCGCGTGCTGGTGCAGGCGATCGTCGACACGTTGGGCCGCGCCGAGCCGCCCTCCGTCAAGGTGCTGCAGAGCCCGAACCCCGGGTTCGATCAATCCGCTAGAAACTACGTGCTCAAGTGTTTGTTTCGGCCGGCGCGCGTGCACGGTCGCGCGGTCCGCGTGCTGGTGCAGATCCCGATCGATTTCCGCCTCAAACAGTAGCGCCCAAAGGAGCCTGCGCACATGAGTCTCTCGCTTTACGACCTGTTCGTGACGATGGGGCCGTTCGCGAAATTCATCGTCGTCGTCCTGGCCGTCATGTCGGTCATTTCGTGGGCGAACGCGGTCCAGAAACTGGTGCAGATCGTACGGTCGGAGCGGCAGACGCGGAAATTCGCACCCGAGTTCTCGCGTTTCCTCCAGGAAGAGCAGCTCGACGGCGCGATCAAGCTCGCCGAGAAGCAGAACCGCAGCCACGTGGCCCGCGTGGTGGGCGAGGCCCTCTCCGAGGTGAAGCCGCTGCTGCGCGATCGCGCCACCATCACCGCAGCCGACATCAACTCGGTGGAGCGCGCGGTGGAGCGCGAGATTCTCATCGTGGCGGCCGAGCTCAAGCGCGGCCTGGGCATCCTCGCCACCACCGGCTCCACGGCCCCGTTCGTGGGACTGCTGGGCACGGTGATGGGGATCGTGAACGCCTTCACCGGCATGGCGGCGTCGGGCGGCGGCGGTTCGCTCGCCTCGGTGTCGGCCGGTATCGCCGAAGCGTTGATCACCACCGCCTTCGGTCTGATCGTCGCGATTCCCGCCGTGTGGCTCTACAACTACTTCACCACCAAGATCGACTTCCTCTCCGTCGAGATGACCTACACCTCGAAGGAGCTTATCGATTACCTGATCAAGAGCGTCGGGTCGGAGTTCGGCCGGTCGATCTTCACCAAGGAATTCCAGACGCAGAAGGCGTCGCAGACCAGTGGCCCTGTCAGCCACTAGCGCTCGCGCGGCCGTCAAGGCCGACATCAACGTCACGCCGCTCATCGACGTGATGCTGGTGTTGCTCATCATCTTCATGATCGTCACGCCGCTGATCGCCGCCGGCTTCCAGGCCACCATCCCGCGGTCCGCGAACCCGGAGAACCGGCCGGAGGGGCAGGACGAGGTCAAGCTCGGGATCGATAAGGACGGCAAGTTCTGGCTCGACCTGGGGCCGGGACCGAGACAGATCCCCGACGACCAGCTGCCCGGGCGCCTGGAGGCGATCTACCAGAGCCGGACCAAGGACAAGATCCTCTTCCTGAAAGCGGACCAGAACATCGAGTTCGGCCGCGTGCAGCAGGCCATCGAGATCGCCCGCAAGGCGGGCGTGCGCGTCGTCGGTGCCATCACCGAGCAGAAGCAGATGCTCACGAAGAAAAAGGAAGGCTGACCCATGGCGATGGGGTCCTCCGGCGGCGGCGAGGGGCTCAGCTCCGAAATCAACGTCACACCGTTGATCGACGTGCTGCTCGTGCTGCTGATCATTTTCATGATCACACAGCCCCTGTCACGCAAGGCGTTCGACGTTCAGGTCCCGCCCGAGCAGCAGAGCAAGCAGAAGCAGCAGCAATCGAGCCAGATCGTGCTCGAGCTCAAGGCTGACGGCTCGTACGCGATCAATGGCCAGCCCTACGGCGTCAACCAGCTCGAGCAGGCGTTCCATCAGATCTACGACGTGCGGCCGGCCAAGCTGCTGTTCATCAAGGCGGCAGCGAACCGCAAGTATCTCGACGTGATGCAGGCGATGGATATCGCGCACGGCGCGGGCGTCCAGGTGATCGGCTTCACGCCACCCGACCAAGGGAAGAAATAGACCCGCCCGTGAGGGCGGGGATCGACGTAGGGGCGCAGCGTGCTGCGCCCCTACGTGTGTTTGCGCCCCTACGTCCGTTGTCGGGGTATACCTCAGGCACCGTGAACCCTCCTGCCCCCGTGCGCCCCCCCCTCCCCGGGCTCCGCCTGCCGCTTCCCTCCCGGGGGGTGGCGCCGGGCGCCGTGCTCGCCGTCCTCGTCCACGCGAGTGTGATCGGCGCGCTCGTCATCCGGGCGCGTGAGCCGGCGGGCGGGGCGCCCCGGTCGGCCGCGCCCGACGCCGTGAACTTCTTCGTGCTGTCGCGGGGGACACCGGCCTCCGTCGATGTCGCTCTCACGCCCCACGTGCCGCTGGCCGACCTGTCCGGGCTGCGCCGCATCGCCATCGAGCTGCCACCCCTCGACCTGCCGCGCCCGACCCTCCCACTCCCCGTGATGCCGGTGTCCGGTGGCACGGGTGGTGCTCAGGGAGCGAGGGCGGGTGGCGGTCCGGCGACGGGGACGGGAGGCGGGACGGGGCCTGGAACGGGCGACGAAGGCGGTTACATTTTGCACGCCGCGCCGCGGACGGCGATTCTTCCGCCCCTGGCGCACGTGCCCGGCTCAGTGGCCGGCCGCACGCTGCGGGTGTCGTTCTGGGTGGCGGCCGACGGACGCGTCACTCGCGTGCAAGTGGACCCCCCGATCGCCGACGCGGCGTACAACCGGGAGTTCCAACGTCGCATGCTGGCGTACCTGTTCTACCCGGCGCACACGCGGAGCGGGCGCACCCTGGCGGACGTCGTCACCGTCCCTCTGCGCATCGGCAACTGAACCGCCCCCGCCCCCCGGGCGGGCTCCAAGGAGTCACAACTCACTATGCTCATTGCTCTCGTCCTGGGGCTCTCGGTCCTGGCCCTGGTCGTCGCCTGGGGTCTGCGAGGCTACGTGCTGCGGCAGGACACCGGAACGCCCGAGATGCGCAAGATCTCCGACGCGATCCAGGAAGGCGCCGAAGCGTTCCTGCGGCGGCAGTACCGCACGATCGGCTTCCTGAGCATCGCGCTGGGCGTGCTCATCTACGTGCTGTACGCGTTCTTCCGCAAACCGCATCCGGACGAGCCCGCCGCCGCGACGCTGGCGCTCACCACCACCCTGTCGTTCCTGTTCGGCGCGCTCTGCTCGGGCGTGGCGGGCATCGTCGGCATGTACGTCGCGGTGCGCTCGAACATCCGAAGCGCCAGCGCGGCCCGCTCGAGCCTCAACAAGGCGCTGCAGATCGCGCTGCGCGGCGGGGCGGTGAGCGGGCTGTTCGTCGTGGCCATGAGCCTGTTCGGCGTCGGGCTGCTCTACACGGTGCTCGAGGCGCTGCATTTCGAGCCCACCAAGATTCCCCTCATGATCGTGGGCTACGGCTTCGGCGCGTCGTTCGTCGCGCTGTTCGCCCAGCTGGGGGGCGGCATCTACACGAAGGCGGCCGACGTCGGGGCCGACCTGGTGGGTAAGGTCGAGGCGGGGATCCCCGAAGACGACCCCCGCAACCCCGCCGTGATCGCGGACCTGGTGGGCGACAACGTGGGTGACTGCGCTGGTCGCGGCGCCGACCTGTTCGAGTCCACCGCTGCGGAGAACATCGGCGCCATGATCCTGGGTTCGGGCCTGGCGCTCGCGAATCCCGGCGTGTTCAGCCCGACGCAGGTGGTCGGCCTGATGCTGTTCCCGCTCGTGGCCCGGGCATTCGGGTTGGTGGCGTCGATCATCGGGGTGCTGGTGGTGAAGGCGCGCGAAGACGAAGACCCGATGCAGGCGCTCAACCGCGGCTACATGTGGACCGCCGTGCTCGCGGCGGCCGGGTTCGTGGGGGGGACCTACTGGCTGCTCAATCCGGCGGCCCACCCCGCCGCCTGGTGGCACTTCGCCCTGTGCGGCGTCATCGGCATCGTCACCTCCATCGCCTTCGTCTACATCACGCAGTACTACACCGAATACCGCTACCGTCCCGTGAAGACGATCGCGGCCGCCTCGGTCACGGGACCGGCGACCAACATCATCGCGGGATTCGCCGTGGCGCTCGAGTGCACGGCGCTGCCGACGTTTACCATCTCGGCCGCGATCATCGGGTCCTACAAGCTCGGTGCGTCGAGCGGGCTCGCGCACTCGGGGCTGTTCGGCACCGCGGTCGCCACGATGGGGATGCTCGGCACCGCGGCCTACATCCTCGCCATGGATACGTTCGGGCCCATCACCGACAACGCCGGCGGCATCATCGAGATGTCGCATCAACCCGAAGACATCCGCCGGCGCACCGATCGGCTCGACGCCGTGGGCAATACGACCAAGGCGCTCACCAAGGGGTATGCCATCGGCTCCGCGGCGCTCGCCGCGTTCCTGCTGTTCTCCGCCTACCTGGACGAGGTCGCGGCGCTCGGCTCGCCGCTCCAGTCCGTCGATATCTCCAAGCCCGAGGTGTTCGTGGGCGGTCTGCTCGGCGCCATGCTGGTGTTCTGGTTTTCGGCGCTCGCGATCAGCGCGGTCACCAAGGCCGCGGTCAGCGTGATCAAGGAAGTGCGCCGCCAGTTCCAGGCCGATCCCGGAATCCTCAAGGGGACGTCGCGTCCCGACTACGGCCGGGCGGTGGACATCGTGACCATCGGCGCTCTCAAGGCGATGGTGGCTCCCGGGCTGCTCGCCGTCGGGATGCCGATCGTGGTCGGCCTGGCGTTCAAGGTGCTATTCCACGTCGGCGCGGAGACGGTGGCGGCGTTCCTGATGGTGGGCACGATCGGCGGCATTCTCATGGCCACCCTGCTCAATAACGGCGGCGGGGCCTGGGACAACGCCAAGAAGTTCATCGAGACCGGTGAGTACGGCGGGAAGGGGAGCCCGACCCACAAGGCGGCGGTGGTGGGCGACACGGTGGGCGATCCGTTCAAGGACACGGCGGGGCCGTCGTTGCACGTACTCATCAAACTCTTGAGCACGGTCACGCTGGTGCTGGCGCCGCTCTTTGTCTAGCGCGAGGCAGCTCTTTCGGCGCAAGCCGATCTCGGAGCTGCTGGTGGAAGGAGCGAGCCCGTACGCCCTGAAGCGGGCGCTCGGGGCTGGTGACTTGATCATGCTCGGCATCGGTGCGGTAATCGGTGCCGGCATCTTTGGAGCCATCGGCACGGCCGCGGCGGGCCAGTACGACGCCGCCGGTCACCTGGTGCGCAGTGGTGCCGGTCCCGCGCTCGTCCTGTCCTTCCTGCTGCTGGGAGTGTGCTGCGCGCTCGCGGGCCTGTGTTACGCCGAGCTCGCGGCCATGATCCCCCAGGCCGGCAGCGCGTATGCCTACTCGTACGCGACGCTGGGCGAGTTGGTCGCCTGGATCATCGGGTGGGATCTCATCCTCGAGTACGCCGTGGGTAACGTCGCCGTAGCGATCTCTTGGGGCGACTACTTCACGTCGCTGCTCGGGAGCTTCCACGTGCACTTGCCGGCCTGGCTCGTGACCGGGTACCGCACGGCGCTGTTGTCTCCCGATGCCGGCGTGCACGGCTTGTTGCAGACCGCTCCACACGTCTTGGGCGTGCCGATCCTGGTGAACGTGCCGGCCTTCGTGATCGTCGCGCTCATCACGTGGCTGCTCATGCTCGGCGTGCGCGAGAGTGCCACGGCCAACAACATCATGGTGACGATCAAGCTGGTCGTACTGGGGTTGTTCATCGTCGCCGGGCTCACGCACCTCAGTGCCGCCAACTACCACCCGTTCGCTCCCAACGGGTTTCGCGGCGTCCACCAAGGCGCCGCGATCGTGTTCTTCGCGTACATCGGTTTCGACGCCATCTCCACCGCGGCGGAGGAAACCAAGAACCCGCAGCGCAACCTGCCGATCGGCATTCTGGGTGGACTCGCCATCTGCACCGTGATCTACATGATCGTCGGTGCGGTACTCACGGGGATGGTCCCGTACACCGAGTTGGGGGTCGCCGATCCGCTTGCGAAGGCGCTCAACAGCGCCGGCTTTACGACGGTCGGCTGGATCGTCGCCCTGGGCGCGATCGTCTCCATGTCGGCGGTGCTGCTCGTGTTCCAGTACGGGCAGCCACGGATTTTTTTTGCGATGGGGCGCGACGGGCTGCTGCCACCCTGGGCTGCCCGGGTGCACCAAACGACCCGGGTCCCGTACATCACGACGCTCATCACGGGCATCTTCGTGGGCCTGTGGTCCCTGATCGGCGATGCCGGCGAGACCTACAACCTCACCAACATCGGGACCCTGTTCGCGTTCGTGCTGGTGTGCGTCGGTGTCCTGGTGCTGCGCCATACGGACCGCGATCGCCCGCGACCGTTTCGCGTGCCGCTGGTATGGGTCGTCTCGCTCACGGGCGCTGCGCTCTGCGTGTTCGTGATGGTCGGGCTGCCCGGTGAAACCTGGTGGCGGTTCGCGATCTGGCTCGCGATCGGCCTCGCTCTCTACGTCTTCTACGGCTTCCGCCACAGTCGCCTGCATGCCCCGACGGGCCTCAGACAGTGAAGCTCCACACCAAGATCGTGCTGGGCCTGGTGCTGGGTGCCGTCGCCGGCGTCGCGGCGAACCAGCTCGCGCCGGGCGCGCCGTGGGTCCGCTGGGTCGGTGACAATGTCGCGGGACCGGTGGGGCAGGTGTTCCTCCGCATGCTGCTCATGACCGTCATCCCGCTGGTGTTCTGCTCGATCGCCCTCGGCGTCGCCGGGATCGGTGACATCCGCAAAGTCGGCCGGGTCGGCGTTCGTACCCTCCTCTACTTCTTGCTCTCGACGGCGCTGTCGGCCGGCATCGGGTTGCTGCTCGTCAACCTGTTCCAACCGGGCGTTGGCCTCGCCCCCGAGGTGCGCGAGCAGCTCATGACCACCTACCGCTCCCAGGCGCAAGGCCTGCAGGCGGCAGGGACCACCCACTTCGGCATCGACACGTTCGTCAACATGGTTCCTCGAAACCCCATTCAAGCGGCGGCGGGGATGGACTTGTTGGGGGTGATTTTCTTTTCCCTCGTGTTCGGGGCCGCGCTCACGCTGATCCCCGCGGAAAAGGCGCAGCCCCTGGTGCGCGTGCTCGATGCGGTGGGCGAGGTGGTCGTGAAAATCATCGACCTCGCGATGAAGCTCGCCCCCTACGGTGTGTTCGGGCTCATCTTCTTTACCACGTCCCGCTTCGGGTGGGGGTTGCTGCGGCAGCTCGGCCTGTACGTGATCGTCGTCCTCACCGGGCTGCTGATTCACGGCGCTGTGAGCTTGTCGCTGCTGGTGCGCGCGCTCGGAGGCCTCTCGCCGCGCGTCTTCTGGGGTCGCATCCGCGCCAGCATCATTACGGCGTTCTCGACCAGCTCGAGCAACGCGACGCTCCCGACCAACATCGCCGTGGCCGAGGAGGAGCTGAGAATCCCTCCCCAGATCGCGGGCTTCGTGCTACCGCTCGGCTCGACGATGTGCATGAACGGGACGGCGCTGTACGAGGGCGTGACGGTGCTGTTTCTGGCGCAGGTGTTCGGCGTGGCGCTCGATCTCGGCACGCAGGTCGTGGTCCTGGTCTTGAGCGTCATCACCGCGGTCGGCGCGGCGGGGGTGCCGGGTGGCTCGCTGCCGCTCCTTATGGTCGTGCTCGCCACCGTGGGGGTGCCGGCAGAGGGGATCGCCATCATCCTGGGCGTCGATCGGATTCTCGACATGTGCCGGACCACGATCAACGTGTGCGGGGACCTCACCGCGGCGGTGTACGTGGCGCGCACGGAGAGCGACTGGGATCCGAAACTGGTCAACGCGGAGGTGGCGCTGGCACCGGCGGTGTAGGAGCGCAGCATGCTGCGCCCCTACACGAGTTCAGCCGCCAGCTTCAGGGCCCCGACGGCCGCATCGATCCGCTCGGGTACGAGTCGCGCCCGCTTGAACTCGGCGGCGAGGCGATCGCGGAACGCGGCGGTGAGCGGAGACTGCGGGAGCAGCAGGCCGCCCGTGATCGCGACGGGCACGGGGCTCGCCGCGGGGAAATGGCGCCCCAACATCACGACCAGCTGCACGAGTTCGCGCGCCGCCTCGTCCACGGCCCGCTGCGCGACCACTTCGCCCTCCCGGGCGGCGTTGAGCACGTGCGGCGCGAGCGCGGCCACCTGAGCCGGCGTCGCCGTCGCCGTCCAACGCACGAGGTCGTCGAACTGTTGCAGGCCGAGGGCCGCGAGCAGCCGCGCCAGGAGGGTCGAGCCCTCGCCCCGGCCGTCCTGTGCTCTCCCCGCCAGGTTGAGCGCGCGGCGACCCAGCCAGTAGCCGCCGCCTTCATCGCCGAGCTGCCACCCGTACCCGCCCGCGCGCTGCATCTCCCCGCCCGGCACGCGCGCGTACGCAATCGAGCCGGTGCCGGCGTTGACGAGCACGCCGGGGCCGCGCGCGAATGCCGTGGTCAGGGCTACCTCGCCGTCCGCGAGCACCCGCACCCGGCGCGCGACGCCGGCGTCCACCAGCGCCGCTTCGAGCTCCGCCTGCTCCTGCCGCCGCCCGGCGCCGGCAGCG
>DATDFC010000010.1:0-5703 GCA_036522815.1 Gemmatimonadales bacterium
GGGTCGAGACGGGTAGTGGCGGGACGGACGATCGCGTCGGCGGAGCGGAACGCGAGGTCGTCCACGACCACGCGAATCACCGGGCGGCGGCCTCCCGGGAGCGGCGATACATGCGCGTCGCTTCGGCGGGCCGGTTCAGGCGATCGAGTACGATGCCGAGGCGGTGGAGCGCCCGCGCGTTGCGGGGCTCGAGCTCCACCGCCCGCTCGTAGGCCGCCTGCGCGGCCGTGAGGTCGTCCACGTGATTGAGCGCCTCGCCGAGGTAATACCATGCCGCCGCGCGGCCGGGATCGACCTCCGTGGCACGCCGCAGCGGCGGCAGGGCGTCGCTCCAGAGCCCGCGGCGCGACAGCAGCACGCCCAGGCCGGTGAGGGCCTCACCGTGCGCCGGGTCGACCCGCAGCGCCCGCTCGTAATCGAGCTGGGCGGCGCTGTAGTGCTGTGCGGCCCCGAGCCGTGCCGCGCGCTCGACCAGGAGGGCGACGTTGTCCGGGTCGTGGGCGAGCGCATCATCCAGCGTGGGCGCCGCCAGCGCGGCATCCGGCACCGCTCCGGCCTCGCCGCCCGGCGCCGCGGACGGCGGCAGCTCGGCGTTGATCGGCGGCGGCAGGCCCGCTCGCGCGACATCGGCGGGCGAGGCGATGGTGCTCTCGTCCGTCAATGATGCCGCTTCCTCGATCAGCTCGGCCGCCACCCGGGCGCGATCGGCCGCCGATTGCCAGCGCGGCTCACGCTTGCGGATCACCCACCACCTCCTGCGAGAGCCAGGACAGATACTGATCCAGCCCGCGCTCCACCCGCAGCCCGAGCAGCTCCGGCACCGCGTACGGATGCCGTTGCCGCACGGCCCCGCACAGGGCATCCCAGCGCGATCGGTCGGTCTTCAGCAAGACGACCACCTCGGCCTCCTCCGTCATCTTCCCCTCCCAGCGGTACAGCGAGCGACCTCCGGGCAAGAGCGTTCCGCAAGCTATCAGGCGCTCGGCCAGGAGCGCTGTGACCAGAGCCCGGGCGTCGGCTTCGCTCGCGAGCGTCGTGAGCGCGACAAGCGCGGTCGTCGGCATGGGGAGCGCTAACGTACGGACGTGCGAGGGGTTAGGCAAGGAGAGGTCGGCAGAAGTCGGTAGAGGTTGTAGGATGCAGAGGGGCTTCGCAGGGCCGCCTCCCAGGAACCTCTACCGACCTCTACGACCTCTACCGACGTCTCCCGAGAGTTGACCGGGAACCCGTCTGCCTTCTAGGCTACGAGTCTATGTCCAGCGATTCGCTGATCGTCCGCGGCGCCCGCGAGCACAACCTCAAGAACATCACGGTCGAGATCCCGCGCGACAGCCTGACGGTGATCACCGGGTTGTCCGGATCCGGCAAGTCGTCCCTCGCGTTCGACACGATTTACGCCGAGGGACAGCGCCGCTACGTCGAGTCGTTGTCCGCCTACGCCCGTCAGTTTCTCGGACTGATGGAAAAGCCCGATGTGGACGCGATCGAGGGGCTGTCCCCCGCGATCTCGATCGAGCAGAAGAGCGCCGGCCACAATCCGCGCTCGACGGTGGGCACGATCACTGAAGTGTACGATTATCTCCGCCTGTTGTGGGCCCGGCTCGGTACCCCCCACTGTCCCAAAGACGGCTCACCGATCGAGCGGCAGAACGCGTCCCAGATCACCGATCTCGTGCTCGCCTGGCCCGAGGGGACGAAGCTCGAGGTGCTGGCGCCGCTGGTGCGCGGCCGTAAGGGCGAGTTTCGCGACGTATTCGAGGCGGCGAAGAAGCAGGGATTCGTGCGAGTGCGCGTGGATGGGGAAACGTACGACTTGAGCGACGTGCCGAAGCTCAACCGCCGCCAGAATCACGACGTCGCCGTCGTCGTGGACCGGCTGGTGGTGCGCAAGGCCGATCGCTCGCGGCTGGCCGACTCGATCGAGATCGCGCTCAAGGCGGCCGACGGGACGGTGGAGATCGTTCAGGGCTCCAAGTCCACGCTCTTCTCGGAGCGCTACGCCTGTCCCACGTGTGGGCTGTCGCTTCCCGAGCTCGAGCCGCGGCAGTTCTCGTTCAACTCGCCGTTCGGGGCGTGCCCCGACTGCTCGGGTCTGGGCACGCGCCGCGAAGTGAACCCGGACCTCGTGCTCGGCGACCCGAGCCTGTCGATCCTGGAAGGGGTCATCCTGCCCTGGGGCGAGCCCTCGGGCTACATCCGCAAGGTCATCCTGCCGAGCCTGGCCCGCGCGTTCAAGTTCGACTTGAACGCTCCGTGGAAAGGCCTGCCGGCGCAGGCGAAGAAGGTGGTCTTGTCGGGCGCGCCGGGAAAGACGCTGACGTTCCAGTACGACAGCGAGCGCTGGCATGGGCAGTACGAATCGGGCTGGGACGGCGTCCTGAAAAACGTCGAGCGTCGCTACCGCGAGACCGCGTCCGATAGCGTGCGCGAGCAGCTCGAGGAGTTCATGGTCGAGCAGCCGTGCCCGACCTGCCACGGCAAGCGGCTGCGTCCCGAGAGCCTGTCGGTGCTGCTGCACGGCAAGAACATCGGCGACGTGGTGGACCTGCCGGTGTCCGATGCGCTGGTGTTTTTCGAGAGCATCCCGCTGCGCCGCAACGGCCCCCCGGGCCTGGACCCCGAGATCGCCCGGCCGATCCTCAAGGAGGTGAATGACCGGCTGCGGTTCCTGCGCGACGTGGGCTTGGATTACCTGACCCTGGGCCGGTCCGCGGACTCTCTCTCGGGTGGCGAGGCGCAGCGCATCCGGCTCGCGACTCAGATCGGCAGCCGGCTGGTCGGGGTCCTCTATATCCTCGACGAGCCCTCGATCGGTCTGCACCAGCGCGACAATGCCCGCCTGCTCGCGACGCTCAAGGAGCTGCGCGACATCGGCAATACGGTGCTCGTCGTGGAGCACGACGAGGAGACGATCCGCGCGGCCGACCACGTCGTGGATCTGGGACCGCGCGCCGGCCGCCACGGCGGGGAGGTCGTCGTCGCGGGACCGCTCGACACGGTGCTGCAGCACGCCGACTCGCTCACCGGGCGCTACCTCCGGGGCGAGCTCCGTATTCCGCTGCCGCCCCGCCGGCGCGCTCCTGACCCCGAGCGCACGCTGGGCGTGGTGGGAGCCAGGCAGCACAACCTCCGCGATTTGAACGTCGCGTTTCCGTTGGGCTTGTTCGTGGCGGTGACGGGCGTCTCGGGCTCGGGCAAGTCCACGCTCGTGACCGACATCCTGTATCGCGCACTCGCCCGCCACTTCTACCGCGCCAAGGTGATGCCCGGTGCACACACGCGCATCGAGGGGCTCGATCACATCGACAAGGTGATCGACATCGACCAGAGCCCGATCGGCCGGACGCCGCGGTCCAACCCGGCGACCTACACTGGGCTGTTCACGCCCATCCGCGAGCTGTTCACCTATCTCCCGGAATCCAAGATCCGGGGGTACGGGCCCGGCCGGTTCTCGTTCAACGTGAAAGGCGGGCGCTGCGAGGCGTGCCAGGGGGACGGTCTGGTGAAAGTCGAGATGCACTTCCTGCCGGACGTGTACGTCCCCTGCGAGGTGTGCAAGGGACGGCGCTACAACCGCGAGACGCTCGAGGTGCGATATAAAGGAAAGTCGATCGCGGACGTGCTGGACATGTCGGTGGCCGAGGCGCTCGACTTCTTCGAGAACCAGCCGCGCATCCGCACGAAACTCGAGCTCTTGAACGACGTAGGGTTGGGCTATATCCACCTCGGCCAGTCGGCGACGACGCTCTCCGGTGGCGAGGCGCAGCGGGTCAAGCTCGCCACCGAGCTGGCCAAGCGCGACACGGGCCGTACCCTCTATATCCTGGACGAGCCGACCACCGGCCTGCACTTCGAAGACGTGCGTCTGCTGCTCGAGGTGTTGCACCGGCTCGTGGACAAGGGAAACACCGTGGTGGTGATCGAGCACAACCTGGACGTCGTGAAGACGGCCGACTGGGTGATCGACCTCGGACCCGAGGGGGGGGCCGCGGGCGGTGCCGTCGTGGCCGCGGGGGCGCCCGAGGACGTGGCCCGGGTGAAGGGCTCCTTCACCGGCCAGTTCCTGCGCAAGGTGCTGGCGGTGGGCGACTAGGTCGGTAAGTTCACGAGAGGGAGGGCTCGGTCGCATGGGCATGTGGATACCCGCGGTCGCGATCATCGCCGTGGCGTTGCTAAGCGGCACGACGGTCGTCTTGAGGGGACCCATGGGGAAAGCACTCGCGGAATGGATCCGCGGGTGGTCCAAGACGGACGAGCAATGGCTGGCCGTCCAGGCGGCGAAGCACGGTGCCGTCCTCGGCTCGTCGGAGAGCGTGCTCAGCGAGGTCGAAGACCTCAAGCGGCGCCTGGCCGAAGTCGAAGAGCGTCTGGATTTCACCGAGCGCCTGCTGGCGCGAGAGCGAGATCCGGAGCGTCTCGCGCCGCCCCGCTGATCATGGATATCGAAGGCGTACTCGCGATCGTCTTCCTGTTCGGAGGCGGCACGCTGTTTCTCCTCTCCATCTCGCCGATCGGCCGGGCAGTCGCCGAGCGCATCCGCGGTAAGGGGCAGGGGGACGTGCGGGCCGAGCTCGCCGACCACAAGGAGGCGCTCGAGCAGGAGCTCGAGGCGGTGCGGCGCGACATGGCGGAGTTGGCCGAGCGGGTGGACTTCGCCGAGCGGCTGCTGGCCAAGCAACGCGAAGGACAGCGGATCGGACCGGGATAATGGACGGCAAAGACCTGCTGATCACCGTTTTTGGCCTGTGCGCCCTATGGGGGGCCTACGGTGTGCTGCGACCGCTCGTGGGCGCACTCGCCAAGCGGATCGCGGACGGTCCCAAGCGCGAGGGCTCGGCTGATCAGCTCCCGCTGCTGCGCGCCGAGCTGCTGGATGAGCTGCAGCAGGTGCGCCAACAGGTGGGCGATCTCGCCGACCGGTTGGACTTCGCCGAGCGGCTGCTGGCGCAAAAGCGCGAGGGCGAGCGGCTGGCGCCGCCGCGCAGCGGATGAACCCCGAAGCAGTGGCGGTGCTGATCCCCATCGTCCTGTTCGGCGGCTTTTTCAGCTGGCTGATCGTCCGGACCTTGAGCAAAGCGTACACCGCCAAGGTGCAGGCGGGGGGCGAAGCGAGCCCGGCGCTCGCGGCGCGGCAAGAGGAGCTGACGACGGGGCTGGAGGAGCTGCGCCGTGAGGTGGCGGAGCTCGCGGAGCGCGTAGATTTCGCGGAGCGATTGCTGGCCAAGACGCGGGACGGTGAGGCCGGGAAACTGGGCCCCGGGGAAAGGCGTACGGCGTCTACGTGATGCAGTTTCCGCCGGGGGTGCCCGACCCCAACTACATCATCCACCAGATGACGCCGCTGGTCGGGCTGCTGCTCCTGTTCACGGGCGTGCGGTGGCTGTTGCGGTCGCCGGTAGGTGAAGCGCTGGCCGAGCGCATCCGGCATCGGTCGCAGAGACGCTGGGGCGGGGTGGGGGAGGATCCGCAGCGGGTGGCTGCGCTGGAGGAACAGGTGTCACAGCTCCAGGGGCAGGTCTCCGAGCTCGCCGAGCGCTTAGATTTCGCCGAGCGCATGCTCGCCGAGCGGCGGGAGCGTAAGTTGGGCGCGGGACAGTGACGCCCCGCCAGCACATCGAGGGTTCTCATGGGAATCTTTGACCGTCTCTCGACGCTGATCCGGTCGAACATCAACGACCTGATCAATCGTGCCGAGGACCCGGA
>DATDFC010000011.1:0-8506 GCA_036522815.1 Gemmatimonadales bacterium
ATCGAGCGGCCGTCGGTGAGGATGCCGGCGGCGACCTCGATCATCACTGGATCTGCGCGGCGAGGCGGCACACTTCGACGAGGTGCTCGCGAATCGTTTCCACCGTCGCGTCGCCGGGAGCGAGCTCGAGAAAACGCTCGAGGTCGGCCGTCGCTCCGCGGTTTTGGAGCGCGTTGCGGTAGTCGTCGGTGCGTTCGCGAAGGTACTCACGGGAAAGCATGGCGGCGGATTGTAGGGGCGCACGGCGTGCGCCCGCAACGTCAATGCGCCGCCGCGCGCCGCCGTGGAGCAAGCGCATCGGCAACGTTGCCGGTGATCACCAGCGCGTACGTTTGCCGCGCACCGCTGCCGAGGTGATTCGCGTTGACGGCGATCGTGTATGTCCCCGCCGCGGGATTCGGGATCGACACCACCTCGACGTTGTTCCGCCGGCCAGATCGTGATGGAAGGGTTTCTGAACATCCGGCTCAGGCCCTGGCTGCGTCGCCTGATCACGCGGGGCATCGCGATTGTGCCCGCTGCCCTCACCGCTATCTTCTTCGGGGAGAACGGCACCGCGCGACTCCTCATTCTCAGTCAGGTGATCCTCAGCCTGCAGCTCTCCTTCGCCGTGTTCCCCCTGGTGCACTTCACCTCGGACCGGGCCAAGATGGGGGAGTTCGTGAACCCGGCGTGGCTCAAGACGCTCGCCTATGGCGTCGCGGTCGTCATCGCGGTGCTCAACGCCCTGGTGCTGGTGCAGGCGTTCGGCGGGCTGCGATGATGTACCGCCGCATTCTCGTCCCGCTCGAGCATTCCCCCGCCGACGAGACGATCCTCACCCACGTACGCCCGCTGGCCCGCGACATGGGCTCGGCGCTCGTCCTGATCCACGTGGCGGACGGCTGGGTGGCCCGCAACATTCGCGAGCTCGACCTGCGCGAATCGGAGGAGATGCGCGACGACCGGGCCTACCTGGAGCAGATCTGTGCCCGACTCACAGCCGAGGGGTTCGATGCCGACGCCGTGCTCGCCGGCGGCGACCCGGCTACCGAGATCGCCGCCGCCGCCGAGCGGGAACGCTGCGACTTGATCGCCATGGCCACGCACGGCCATCGCCTGCTGGAGGATGTGGTAAGAGGCAGCACCGCGACAGCGTTGCGACACATTACCAAAGTGCCCGTCCTGATGGTCCGTGCCGAAAAGAAATGAGACGTAGCCCAAAGACGTCGCGCAAAAACGTCTTCGTGTTACGCCTTTGTGTTACGTCTTCGTGCTACGTCTTTATGTGGTTGTAGTTCTCGCCTGCTCCAGGGCACGCAAGATTGCTCCCAGGCGCCGGTCTCTCGCTTCCCGCAGCGTGCCCAGCTTGTTCTTGTACGCCCGCTCCACACTGTGTATCAGCGCGCGCTGCTGCTCCGGCTCAAGCCGCTGCCATGTGGCCATCTGGGCCCACCAGCTCTCAAAGCTCGCCAGCAGCTGCTGCAGGAACAGCGCGACACCGCCGTCGCCCGCGGCCAGATGATACGTGAGATGCGGACCGGCGGCCGCCCAGCCCAGCGCCGGACCGAGCGACACCGCACGGTCCAGCTCGTCCACATCGATCACGCCCTCGAGGACAAGATCGATACACTGGCGCCACACCGCAGCGGCAATCCGGCCCACCACGTAGCCTGGGACCGCTTTCTTCAGGAGAATCGGCATCCGCCCCAGCGAGCGCAGATAGTCCTGGGCGCGGGCCACCGCCGCCTGGGTGGTGCGCGGGCCGGGCACGAGCTCGACCAGAGGAATCAGCTCCGGCGGATTGAGGGGATGGGCCACGAGGCAGCGATCCTGGCGCCGGCAGCGCGCAAAAATGTCGCCGGGGGGGAGGCCGCTCGAGGAGCTGGTGAGCAGCGCGTCGTGCCCCGCCACCTGCTCGATCGACTCGAACAGCCGTTGCTTCGCCATCAGGTCTTCTGAGATCGCCTCGATCACCCAGTCCGCATCCTTCACGGCCTGGAGCAGGCTGCGCGCCTGCACGAACTCGAGCAGCCCCCGCTCCACGATGCCCTGGCTGGCCCGCCCTTGCTCCACCAGCGTGCGCGACCGTTGTGGTACCTCGGCCTCCGCCCGCTCGAGCCCCTGCGCGCTGGCGTCGAACAGCGTCACCGGCCACCCCGCCGCGACGCACAGGGCGGCCCAGCCGCACCCGATATCCCCCGCGCCGATCACGGTGACCTTCCGCGGCAGCGCCATCAGACTTGGACCTCTTCGGAGGCGATCGGCGTCGCCGCGGAGCGCGTCGCCCAGCGGAACACGCGCTCCGAGAGCAGCCGCCGCACCGGCCCGAGCTCCACTCGCGTCGCGACTTTCACTCGCGCGCCCTCCGGGTCGACCCGCGTGTGCCCGCGGTGGTCGGCGTCGTCCAGATCCACGGTGAGCCGCTGCTCCTCGAACTTGAGAGCGCCGGGATGCACCAGCTCGGCGATCGGGAGCACGTCGTTCACGATGCAGCCATCCAGTCCCTCCTGCCGCTTGTGGAACTCCATGTAAAAGCGGAGCGCGTCCTGCATCCACACCGCCTGCGCGGCGCCGGAATGGGCCAGGCGGGTGACTTCATTGGGCGCGAGCACCAGCTGGCGCGTCACGTCCAGGCCCACCATCTCGGTCGGCAGCTCGGCGCGCAGCACCAGGTCGAGCGCCTCCGGATCGCACCACGCGTTGAACTCGGCGTAGCGCGTCGTATTGCCCTGTGCGGCCACGTTCCCGATCATCGCGAGGTGACGCTTCACCTTGTCGCGCACCAGCGCCGCGTCGCGCCGCAGCGCCAGCGCCAGACTCGTCACCGGGCCGAGCGTCACCAGGGTGACCGGCTCGGGCTGGTCGCTGAGCAGCCGGTCGAGCGACTTGACGAAATCGAGGATCACGCCCGCGGGAGGGAGCGCTGCGTAGCCGAGCCCGGATTCACCGTGCGTGTCGCTCGCCACCGCGAGCGGCCGGGCGAGCGGGCGCCGCGCCCCCACGCCCAGCGTGGTCCGCTTGCCCGCCCGTCGCACGATCACGACCGCGTTGCGGTAGGCGTTCTCGACCACCGTGTTGCCGTACGAGACCGAGATCCCGCGGACGTCGAGCTCCGGCGAGCCGAGCGCCAGCAGCAGCGCCAGCATGTCGTCGATGCCGGGATCGGTGTCGATAATGACGGGAATGGCGACGGGCGACGCGGGAGGGGTCGGTGTCGGATCGGTCACGAACTGAAGGCTAGGGAACGCGAACCTCCTTTGCAATAGTATCGCGCAGATTGCGGAACTCGTCCTCCCCACCGAAGCCAAAGATCCGCTCGATCACCCTCCCCCGCCGGTCGAGCAGCACCGAATAGGGGAGCCCCCGGTAGTGATACGCCTGCTTCATGCGACCGCCCCCCACCAGGATCGGAAACGGGGGCCGGAACTGACGCGCGAAGGCGAGCATCTTGCCCGCGTCCACGTCATCCGAAATCGCCGCGATCGCGAAGTCCTTGCGGTCGAATTCGCGATACAACGCGGCCATGTGGGGGAACTCCTCGCGGCAGGGGTCGCACCACGAGGCCCAGAAGTTCACGAGCGTCACCTTCCCCCGGAACGTCGCGGTCGTGAGCGTGTCGCCCGTGAGATCAGGTAGAGCGAAAGCGGGCGCGAACGGCTCGCGACCGCCGGGCGCCGCCGGAGCGGCCGCCACGAGCGAATCGGCGTCGAGCAGGACGAGCGCACCGCTCCGATCGAGCGCCACCGCGCTCTCTCTGGTGGCGAGGTGCCGGGTCGCGACGATTGCCCCACTCGCCGTGTCCACCACGTCCAGCCGCAGCCTGGTCCCGCTCGAATCGTCCGAGCCAAGGGCGTACAACCGGCCGTCGGGCCCGAGCACGAGCGCCACGTTCACGAGCCGCTTCCGCACCGCCAGATCGGTGCTCCCCTTCGGGGGTGGCAGGAACACCGGATCGGACTCGGGTCCCGGGAGCCCGCGCTTCGCGGTCCAGCGCAGCGCGCCTCCCGGGCCGTATTTCCGAATCTCGTCACGCACCAACGGGGCGTAGTACACCGACCCGTCCGATTGCGCGGCGACTGCTCCGGCATTCACGAGGTAACTGAGCAGCGGCACCGCTGGCCGCCGGATGGTGGCGATTCCGGCGATGGGGCGACCCAGCGGGTCGAGCAGGCGGATGAGCGGCGCGGTGTCGGGCTCGGGAACGGCGAGCTCGGGGACGTAGTACGGCGAGCGCACCGCCACGACGCGGCCGCCTGCAGCCGCGTATAACGAAGCGACGTCGGGGCTGTCCCACTCCCGCAGCGGCCGGCCCGCGGTGTCGAGCACCACGCCCTCGCCGGTGCGCTCGGTGACGAGCAGCTCGGCAGGGCCGAGCGGGGCCACGGCCATCGGCGTCGCGAGCCGGGGGCTCGAGAGCTGGCGCACGACGTGCAGCCGTGCGTCGAAGGCGAGGATCCGGCTCTGGTCGGGGTCGGGGGCCCACGAGCGACCCCCAAGGGGAGCGGCCGGCGAGCGGCCGAGAAAGAGGAGGGTGAAGCCGCCGGGCGCCGGCGCGCGACAGCCAAAGGTGGCTGCCGCGAGCACGGCGCCCAAGGCGCGGCGCATCAGGTGGCGGGTGAGACCGTCTTGATCTCGATCGTGTGCAACCCACTCACCATGCGGTGCGTGCCCGTCACTTTCACTTTGCCTTCCGCATACTGCTCGAGCTTCGAGTTCTGCGGATCGCCGGGCTTGGAGCTCACCGGCAGGTAGATGGTGCCGTCGCTCGAGAGAATGCCGAGCGGTACGCCGGCCTTGGCGCACGCCTGGGCGCAGGCCTTGTGAGCGGCGCCGGCAGCGCCGTTGGTCGTGTGACAATTCAGGTCGACCACCGAGCCGGTGATCGTCATCTCGTTGCCCGCCGTCGCCGCGTGGCCCTGCGCCGCGAGCGGCAGCGCGCACAGGCCCAGGACGGCCGTCGTGGCGAGGATGCGCTTCAACATCGGTTCTTCCTCCTTGTCCCTAGTCGATGTGAACCTCGGAGACTTCGTCTACCATACGACCCGACCCATGGTTCCGGATTGGCGTATATTGGCGCCATGAGCGCGGTCTATCGCGAGCTGCTGGAGCAATTTGGCACGGGGTGGGAGCGCGGCGATGTGGACGCGATCGCCGCCGTATTCGCACCCGACGCCGTGTTCCTCGGCGCGCCGTTCGGCGAGCGCACCGCCGGGATCGACGCCATCCGGGCGTACTGGAAGGACGTCCCGTTGAACCAGGCGGAGGCCACGTTCAAGGCCGGCGAGATCCACGCGGCCGGACCCTGGTTCGCCGCCGAGTTTCGCTGCACCTACCGGCGGCGCCGCACGGGCGAATGGGTCGATACCCGCGGCGCCCTCTTCTGCGAGACCAAGGACGGCAAGATCAGCGAAATGCGCATGTACTGGCACCGCAACCCCTAGACGCTAAATCCCCTGGCGGGCGCGGGCGTACTCGAGCGCCTGCTCCATCAGCTCGGCGCTGCGCAGTCCCACCCGCATGGCCTCGGTAACGGCGTCTTCCTCCTCCATCCCCAGCTCCAGCATGAAATAAGGAATGAGACCCGCCCCGACGCGATTGCCGCTGGCGCAATACACGAACGCGGGCCGCTTGCCCGCGAGCTCACGCACCGCCGCGACGAAGCTCGTGAACGTGGCGTCGCTCACGGCGCCGTGCCCGATCGGGATGCTGCGATACTCGAGGCCCGCGGCCACCACCGCGTCCGGCGTGCGGAACGGGCGCGGCTCCATCGCCTCCCGGATGTCGATCACTACGGCGCAGCCGGCGCGCTTCAGCGCCGCGAGGTGCTCGGACGCGGGCTGTCCCCCCGTGACGATTCCCGGGATCGGCTCACAGGCGTTGGGGACGCCGGCGATGGCATCGAGCAGTTGGCTCATTGGCAGGGCCGCGGCTAGCTTTCCAGGCACAATCTATCTCATGTCCCCCGGTATGGCGTCGTCCCGCCGTCCCTCGCTGCGTGTCCACTTGAAGCCGCACCACAAGCTGTGGCTCAACTGGGACGGCGCATTCCTCATGGGGCCCCGCTATCTGCGGTTTCTCGACGCCGTCGATCACACCGGGACCATCCGGGCGGCGGGCCGCGAGGTGGGGTGGAGCTATCGCACCTGCCTCAACCGCATCCGTGAGATGGAGCGGGTGCTCGGCGCCAAGGTGCTCGCCACGACACGCGGCGGCGCGCTGCGCGGCGGCGCCCGCCTCACCCCCGAAGCGCGACGCCTCGTCAAGCTGTTCGCCCGCTGGAAGCGCGAGGCGGTGCGCCTGAGCGACGTGGCGTTCCGGAAGATCCTGCCCCGATAGGCACCATATTGCCTATCGGACGGACGCGCGCTAGCTTGTCCGCGTGCGCTCCGCTCCTGTCGTCGCGGTCCTCACTTTCTGCACGGCGCTGCGGCTGCCGGCGCAGGCCCCCGCGCCCTTCTCGACCACCCCCAGAATCACCGGCTACCTCCAGCCTCGCTTCCAGACGCTGGGCGACACCGCGTCGTTCCTGCTGCGGCGGGCGCGCTTCGCCGTCGAGGGCAACATCACCCCCTGGGCGTCGTACCGCGCCCAGGTCGAGATGCGCACGCTGGGAGCGGCGCCGAACCCCGCCGCGTCGCCCCTCACTCTCTCGGCGACCGACCTGTTCATCCGCCTGACCCACCGCCGCTGGGGCGGCACCGTGGGCCAGTTCCGCGTGCCGTTCGCGCTCGAAGGGTTGCTCGGCTCGACCTCGCTCGAGACCAGCGAGCGCTCGCGTATCGTCAACGCCGCCAAGCGCGACATCGGCGTGCAGGCCGACTGGACGCTCGCCGGCCGGCTGACGCTCCAGGCCGCGCTAGTGGACGGCGAGGGACCGAACCGGACCACCAGCACCAATCCCGACAACCGCATGGCCTACTTCGCGCGCGCCGTGGTCACGCCGCTCAAGGGCCTCGATGTGGGCGGCGCGTTCGAGGGCTACAACGACTCGGCCGGCGCGAACGTCCAGGGCAGCTACCGCGCGGCGCGCTGGACGGCGCGCGCCGAGTACATCGACGAGCACAATCGCGCTACACAGGTCCACACCAGAGGGTGGTATGGCCTCGCGGGCTACTACGCGATCCCGCAGCGCGTCGAGCTGGTCGGCCGGGTCGAGCAGTTCGACCCCAGTAACCTGGTCGCGAGCGATCGCTCCACCGGCTACCTGATCGGCCTGCAGTACTTCATGCGCGGCGACACCTTCAAGATCCTCGCCGACTATGAAGCCTTCCACGAGCAGGCGGTGCAGGTGAGCAACAACCGCGGCGTGGTACAGATGCAGGTGCGGTGGTGAGGGTCGGACGGTTGCACTGGCGGACCGTCGGACCGTGGTTCCTGGCCGCAACGGGTCTCCTGTCCGCCGGTCTGCCCGTCCGACAGTCCGACCAAGTCATCCTCGCCACCACGACCTCCACCCGCGACGCCGGGCTGCTCGATTCGCTGCTGCCCGTGTTCGAGCGGCAGACCCGCTACCGCGTGAAGGTGATCGCCGTGGGCAGCGGCCAGGCGCTGGCCATGGGGCGCCGCGGCGACGCCGACGTCGTGCTGTCGCACGCCCCCGAGGCGGAGCGCGTGCTGGTCGATTCGGGCTACTTCCTACGACGGCGGCTCGTGATGCACAACGAGTTCCTCGTGGTGGGGCCCGCGGCCGATCCCGCCGGGCTGCGTGGCCTGAGCGACGCGGTGGCCGCGTTCCGCCGCATCGCTGAGCGCCGGGCTCCCTTCGTGTCGCGCGGCGATCAGTCGGGCACGCACCAGCGCGAGCGGCAGCTCTGGAAGCTGGCCCTGGGACCACCCCCCAAGGACGGCTGGTACGTCGAGTCGGGCCAGGGGATGGGGGCGACGCTGCAGCTCGCGGACGAGAAGCGCGCCTACACCCTCACCGATCGGGCGACCTATCTCGCCTGGCGCGACAAACTGCAGCTCGTGCCCATGGTCGAGGGCGATTCCCTGCTGTACAACGTCTACCACGTGCTCGAGCTCAATCCCAAAAACGCCGCCCGCGTGAACCTCGCCGGCGGCCGTGCCCTGGCCGATTTCTTCGTTGCGCCCGAGACGCAGGCGTTGATCGCCGGGTTCGGGAAGGCGCGCTTCGGCCAGAGCCTGTTCGTCCCCGACGCGGCTAAGCCAGACCGCTGGTAGTCCTGTCTCATCCGGGGACAGACATGTCTCCCCCCGGGGTCACTCCTTAACGCTTGGCGCGGCAGGTAGTCCTACGGGAACCGGCACGCTTCTTGATCGCTTGCCAGGGCTCAGGGTATATAGAGGATAGACCCATGCTGCTGCCATTGATGCTCTCGCTCGTAGGCTCCGCGCTCGCTCCCGCGAATGCGGCGTCCGCTCGAGTCGTGAGCGATGACCCGCCGATCAAAGTCTGGCTCAATCACGACAACTACTACCGCGGCGACAAGGCGCGCGTCAACGCCCGCCTGGACGACGACGGCTACGTCGTCGTGCTGCGCGCCGATGCCGACGGCCGGGTGCG
>DATDFC010000012.1:0-21069 GCA_036522815.1 Gemmatimonadales bacterium
CATGCTCGCCGTGAGCGACACCGGCACGGGCATGGATCCCGAGACGCAGGCCCACCTGTTCGAGCCGTTCTTCACCACCAAGGAGAAAGGCAAAGGCACGGGCCTCGGCCTCGCGACGGTGTACGGCATCGTGAAACAGAGTGGCGGATTCATCTGGGTGTACTCAGAGCTCGGCGTGGGGACGACATTCAAGATCTACCTCCCCCGCGTCGAGGCGGCGGTCGAGCCGGCGAGCGGCCGGCCCGCGCCCGCTCCCGTCGCCCGCGGCAGCGAGACCGTGCTCGTCGCGGAGGACGAAGCGCCCGTGCGCGCGGTGGCGCGCCACGCCCTCGAGCGCTACGGCTACCGCGTGCTCGAGGCCGCGAGCGCGGAAGCGGCCCTGGACGTGGCGCAGCGTTACTCGGGCCCGATCCACGTGCTGCTCACCGACGTCATCATGCCGGGAATGTCGGGGCGCGATCTCGCGGCCCGCCTGGCGACGCTGCGGCCCGAAACGCGCGTCATCTACATGTCGGGCTACACCGACGACGCCATCACCCGGCACGGCGTGCTCGAGCCGGGGTTCGTATTCGTGCAGAAGCCTTTCACCCCGGACACTCTGGCGCGCACGGTGCGCGACATGCTCGACGGCACCACTGAGCGGCGGAAGCGCGCGTGATGGAGATACGCTTATCGCTCGAGCGCAGAATCCAAATCGGGTTCGCCATCGCCGTGGCGATCATCGGAGCGGTCGGCGCGGCCGCGCTGCGGAGCACGAATGCCACGGTGGACAGCGCGCACTGGGTGTCCCACACGCTGCAAGTGCGCGCGGAGCTCGAAGCGGCCTTCGCCGATCTCATCGAGGCCGAGACCGGGGTGCGTGGCTACGTCATCACGGGCGACACGAGCTACCTCGCGCCCTATCGCACGGCGCGGGCTTCCTTGGGTAGCCGCCTGGCGGGGTTGCGAACCCTGACGGCGGACAATCCGGCGCAGCAACGCCGGCTCGATTCGCTGCAGACGCTCGTGGCGACCCGCCTGGAGCGGTTCCAGTGGACCATCGACATCCGCCGCGCTGGCGGCCCCGGCGCCGCGGGCCGGGCCGTGAGTGGGGGCCGCGGGAAGGAGCTCGCGCAGCTGGTGCACGAGGACATCACGGGGATGGAGGACGACGAAGCTCAGCTGCTGGCGCAGCGCTCCGCCACCCTACAAGCCAAGGCCCGCCTGGCGCGACTGACGGCCTGGACGGGCGTGCTCGTCGCGATCACGCTCGCTGCCGTCGCGAGCGTGCTGGTCGGTCGTGAGATGGCGGGGCGTCGGGTCGCGGAAGAGCGGCTCCGATCGCTCGTGGGAAGCGTGCGTGACTACGCCATCTACATGCTCGACCCCGACGGCCACGTGCGCACCTGGAACGCCGGGGCGCGGCAGATCAAGGGCTACACCGAATCCGAGATCCTGGGCCAGCACTTTTCGCGCTTTTATGTGCCGGAA
The DNA here is from genome assembly GCA_036522815.1 of Gemmatimonadales bacterium. GTDB lineage: Bacteria > Gemmatimonadota > Gemmatimonadetes > Gemmatimonadales > GWC2-71-9 > AG41. Next base: position 1,471 of record DATDFC010000012.1, read on the forward strand.
GACGTGGCCGCCGGCAAACCCGCCGCGGCCCTGCGAGCCGCCGCGACGGGCGGCCGCTTCGAAGAGGAGAACTGGCGCATTCGCAAGGACGGCACCCGCTTCTGGGCGGACGTGGTGATCACCGCCGTGCGCGACGACCGCGGCACGCTGCTGGGGTTCGCCAAGGTGACCCGCGATCTCACCGAGCGGAAGCGGGCCGAGCAGGCGCTGCGCGCCAGCGAGGAGCGGTTCCGCATCCTGGCGGTGACCGCGAACGACGCCATCCTCTCGGCCGACAGCCACGGGACCATCACGTATTTCAACCCGGGCGCCGAGCGGATCTTCGGGTTCACGGCCGAGGAGGTGAGCGGCCGGCCGCTCACCACGCTCATGCCCGAGCGGTTCCAGGATGCCCATCGCGCGGGCCTGTCCCGCTACCTGGCCACGCGTGAGCCACGCGTCATCGGCAGGACCGTCGAGCTCGCCGGCCGGAGAAAAGACGGGACGGAGTTTCCGCTCGAGCTGTCGCTCGCGGCCTGGAGCCACGGAGCGGACGTCGCCTTCACGGCTATCATCCGCGACATCACGCGCCGCAAAGAGGGAGAGGAGCAGCTGCGCAGCTACGCGACGCAGCTCGAGGCGGCCAACAAGGAGCTCGAAGCATTTGCCTATTCGGTGTCGCACGACCTGCGGGCGCCGCTCCGCAGCCTCGACGGCTTCAGCCAGGCGCTGCTCGAAGACTATCACGCTCGGCTCGACGACACGGGCCGCGATTTCCTGCAGCGGGTGCGGGCGGCGAGCCAACGGATGGCGACGCTCATCGACGACCTGCTGAGCCTGTCGCGCGTCACGCGCGGTGAGTTGCAGGTGCGAGAGGTGGACCTGAGCGCGCTCGCCGCCGCAGTGGCCGCAGACCTGACGAAGAGCGACCCGGCGCGCAATGTCGCATTCGCCATCGCCCCCGGCCTGGTCGCCCGGGCGGACGCGGGGCTCGTGCGCATCGTGCTGCAGAACCTGCTCGGCAACGCCTGGAAGTTCACGGGCAAACGCTCGCCCGCGCACGTGGAGGTCGGCGTCACGGCGCACAACGGGCGGCGGGCGTTCTTCGTGCGCGACGACGGCGCCGGCTTCGACATGGCCTACACCGCCAAGCTGTTCGGCGCGTTTCAGCGGCTGCACGCGAGCGACGAGTTCCCCGGCTCGGGGATCGGGCTCGCCACGGTGCAAAGGATCATCCACCGCCACGGTGGCCAGGTCTGGGCCGAGGGGACCCCCGGCCGGGGCGCGACCTTCTATTTCACGCTTTGAGCTGGAGCCATCATGCACGACCGTTCGATCCTGTTGGTGGAGGACAACCCCGACGACGAGGCGTTGACGCGTCGCGCGCTCGCGAAGAACAACATCCAGAACGAGATCATCCTGGCCCGCGACGGGGCCGAGGCCCTCGACAGGCTGTTCGGCACCGGCCCGCACGCCGGGCGTCCCGCCGTGCCCGAGCTCGTGCTGCTCGACCTGAAGCTGCCCAAGGTCGACGGCCTCGAGGTGCTGCGCCGCATCCGCGCCAACCCAAACACGCGGCTCCTCCCCGTGGTGATCCTCACCTCGTCGCGGGAGGAAAAGGACGTGGTCAGCGGGTACGGCCTGGGCGCGAACAGCTACATCCGCAAGCCCGTCGACTTCGGCCAGTTCGTGGAGGCCGTGCGCCAGCTCGGGCTCTACTGGCTGGTCCTGAACGAGCCTCCCCCGCACCCGGATGCGGCGTGACGGGACTGCCGTGAGCGCCGCCGGCGACGTAGCCGCGGCGCTGCGCGCGAGCGAGCAGTGGTTCCGCGCGCTGTTCGAGCACTCGAGCGAGGTCATTACACTGCTCGCCGCCGACGGCACCGTGCTCTATGCCAGCCAGCCCGCCTCCCCCGTGCTCGGCTACGGTCCTACCGAGAACGTGGGCCGCAACGCGTTCGAGCTCATCCACCCCGACGACCGTGCCGGTGCGCTGGAGCTGTTCGCCGAGCTGATGCAAGAGCCGGGGCACGTCGTTCGCAGCGAGCTGCGCGCGCAGCACAAGGACGGCACGTGGCGCCGCCTCGAGGTGGTCGGCGTGAACCGGCTCAGCGAGCCGGCCATCGGCGCCGTCGTAGTGAACTACCGGGACATCACCGACCGCGAACGGACCGAGCGGGACCTGCGCGAGACCCTGTCGCTCCTGAACGCCACGTTCGAGTCCACGGCGGACGGGCTCCTGGTCGTGGACCTCGCGGGTCACATCGTCAGCTTCAACCGCAAATTCGCCGAGCTGTGGCGCATTCCCGACTCGATCCTCGAGACCAAGGACGCTCCCCGGACGATCGCATTCGTGCTGGAGCAGCTCGCGGATCCTCAGGGGTTCGTCACCAAGGTGCGCGACCTGTACGCCCGGCCCGAGGCGTCGAGCTTCGATGTCCTGGTCTTCAAAGACGGGCGCATCTTCGAGCGCCTCTCCCAGCCGCAGCGCATCGGCGGCAAGAGCGTGGGCCGGGTGTGGAGCTTCCGCGACGTCACCGAGGCCAAGCGCGCCGAGCGGATCCAGCTCGCCACCTATCGCATCTCCGAAGCCGCCCACGCCGCCGGCAGCCTGCAGGAGCTGTTCCGCGCGATCCACGCGATTGTGGGCGAGCTGATGCCGGCCAAGAACTTCTACATCGCGCTGTACGACGCGGCGTCCGACCTGCTGACCTTCCCGTATTACGTGGACGAGTACGACAACGACTTCCCCGCCAAGCGGCCCGGCAAGGGGCTGACCGAATACGTGCTGCGCACGGGCGAGCCGCTGCTGGTGACACCCGAGGTGCAGGCCGAGCTCGAGCGCCGGGGCCAGGTCGAGCTGATCGGGGCGCCGTCCATCGACTGGGTGGGCGTGCCCCTGAAGATCGGCGACCGACCCATCGGCGTGCTCGTCGCCCAGACGTACGCACCGGGCGTGCGCTACGGCGAGACGGAGCGCCACATCCTGCAGTTCGTCTCGACCCAGGTCGCCATGGCCATCGAGCGCAAGCGCACCGAAGAGCAGCTGCACGAGAGCGAGCGCAAGTACCGGCTGCTGTTCGAGACGAATCCCGAGCCAATGTGGGTGTACGACTTCGAGACGCTGCGGATCCTGGCGGTGAACGAAGCGGCGATCGCCCGGTACGGGTATTCGGAGTCTGAGTTCTTGGCCCTCACCATCCGCGACATCCGGCCCGCGGAGGAGCAGGGCCGCCTGGAGCAGGAGCTGGCGCGCCGCCCCGACGAGGGCGCCATCCGCACGGGCGTGCGCCACCGCGCCAAGGACGGCCGGCTGTTCGAGGTGGACCTCGTCGCCCGGCCCCTCGAGTTCGCGGGCCGCCGGGCGCGCCTGGTGCTGGCGCGCGACGTGACCGCCCAGCGCCACCTGGAGAACCAGCTGCGCCAGTCGCAAAAGATGGAGGCCGTCGGCCAGCTGGCCGGAGGGATCGCCCACGACTTCAACAACCTGCTCACGGCCATCCTGGGGTCGACCCAGCTGCTGTTGCAGGCCACGCCGCCGGGCGACGTGCGCCGCGAGGACGTCGAAGAGATCCGTAACGCCGGCCTGCGCGCCGCGGAGCTCACCCGGCAGCTGCTCGCCTTCAGCCGCCGCCAGGTGCTCGCCCCCAAGGTGCTCGAGCTCAACGCCGTCGTGGCGAACATGGACAAGATGCTGCGCCGCCTGATCGGCGAGGACGTCGAGCTGGCCACCGCCCTCCACGCCGAGGCGGGCGCCGTGAATGCCGACCCGGGGCAGCTCGAGCAGGTGCTCCTGAACCTCGTCGTCAACGCGCGTGACGCCATGCCGGGGGGCGGACGGGTGCTCATCGAGACCACCCGCGTGCTGCTGCGCGACGAGCTGGTCGAGCGGCGCCATCGCCTTCCCCCCGGCGACTACGTGTGCCTCGCCGTCACGGACTCGGGACTCGGGATGGACGAGTCCACCCAGGCCCACCTGTTCGAGCCATTCTTCACGACCAAAGAGGTGGGCAAGGGCACGGGGCTCGGTCTCGCCACGGTGTACGGCATCGTGAAGCAGAGCGGCGGCTACATCTGGGTGTACAGCGAGCCCGCGCGGGGCACCACGGTCAAGGTGTATCTCCCGCGCGTGCCCGGGGCCGCGGAGCCGCCGCTGCCCGCCCCCGAGCCGCCCCCGCTGCGCGGCGGGCACGAGACGGTCCTCCTGGTCGAAGACGCCGCGCCCGTGCGCACGCTGGCGCGCCGCAGTCTCGAGGCGTGCGGCTACACCGTGCTCGACGCGGCCGACGGACCCAGCGCGATCGAGCTGTCCGCGCGGCACCCCGGCGCCATCGCCGTCCTCGTCACCGACGTCGTGATGCCGGGGATGAGCGGCCGCGAGCTGGCGGAGCGGCTCGCCCCGACGCGGCCGGCGATGAAAGTGCTCTATACCTCGGGATACACCGATGATGCGATGGTCCGCCAGGGCGTGCTCAACGCGGGTGTCGCCTTCCTGCAGAAACCGTTCGTGCCGGATTCCCTGGCGCGTAAGGTGAGGGACGTGCTGGACGGCTAGTTGCGGCCGGTTTTCCGATCCAGCATCTCGCGAATCCGACCCAGCAGATCGGGCGCCATCCACGGCTTATGGAGCAGCGGCAGCGCGGGGTCGAGGGTCGCGGCGCGACCGGGATCGGAGTAGCCGCTCGCGAACAGGAAGGGGACGGTCATGCCCTCGCGCCGGGCCGCGTCATACAGGGCACGCCCTCCCAACCGTGGCATCACGAGGTCGGAAAACACGAGCCGTACGCCCGCGGTCTGCCGCAGCGCTTCGAGCGCCTCGAGCCCATCCGCTGCCGTGACGACCTGGTAGCCCGCTTCCTCGAGAATCCGCTTGGCCGAGCGCCGTAACTGATCGTCGTCTTCGACCACGAGCACCGTTTCGGAGCCGCCCCGGGCCTCGGGCTCTCCGGAGCGTGGTGCGGCCGGGACGGCCGCCTCCTCCGCGAGCGGGAAGTAGATCCGGAAGCGCGTGCCCTTGCCCGGCTCGCTGTCGACCTCGATACCACCGCCGTGCTGCTTCACCAGGCCATACACGGTGGCGAGCCCGAGGCCCGTGCCCTTCCCCGGCGCCTTGGTGGTGAAGAACGGCTCGAACATGCGCGCGCGCGTCGCGGCGTCCATGCCGACCCCCGTGTCCTCCACAGCGAGGCAGACGTGCGCCCCCGCCCGCACCGCTCCGCAGGCCTGGCGCTGCTCCTCGGCCAGGTGCACTTGGCTGGTCTCGATCCGCAGCACGCCGCCGTCGGGCATCGCATCACGCGCATTGGTCGCGAGATTGAACAGGATCTGCTCCGCGGCGTGCGCGTCGGCCCGCACATCGGGTAGGTCCGCCCCGTCGTGCGTCACGATTTCCACGTCGGCGGGGAGGATGCGGCGCAGGAACCCGGACAGGTCCCGCACCAGGCCGTCCAGCGACAGCGGTTGCAGCTCGAGACGCGAGCGCCGGGCGAATCCGAGCAGCTCCTTCACCATCACCCGCCCGCGCAGCGCCGCCGACATCACGTCGCGCAGGTCGGCGTGCGCGGGCTCGAGCGTCTGGGGGATCGCCTTGGCGAGCAGCTGGGCGTTGGCCAGGATGATCGTGAGCAGATTGTTGAAGTCGTGGGCGATGCCGCCCGTGAGCTGGCCGATCGCCTCGAGCTTCTGCGATTGCCGCAGCTGCTCCTCCAGCGCCCGCCGCTCGGTCACGTCTTCAGCGATCGTCTCGAAGCATTCGATAGAGCCGTCGGCGCGACGAACCGCCCGCCCGGCGAGCCGCACCAGGATGGACTGGCCGTTGCGCCGTTTCCAGGTCACCTCGACCCCGTCGAGTGCGTCTCCCGACTGCTCGAACCGCGCCAGGATGCGGGCCCGCTCCGTGGGGTCCGCGTACACGTCGGTCGCGAGATCCACGCCGAGCAGCTGCTCCGCGGACTCGTACCCCAGCATGGCGACGAGTGCGGGGTTGACCGTGAGGAAGCGCCCATCGGGTGTGGAACGGTAGATCGCGTACGTCGCGTGCTGTACCAGCGCCCGGTGGCTCTCCTCGGAGCGGCGCAGCGCTTCCTCCGCCCGGCGGCGCTCGGTGATGTCCGTGCCGACGCCGATCACGCCCGCCACCGGCCCGTCGCCGTCGCGCACCGGGGAATACCATGTCTCGAACACGACGCCGAACACGTCGACGACGGACGAGAAGGTCTCCCCCGCCAGGGCGCGTCGCACGTCGGCGAGCGCGTGCGGCAGGTCGGCGTACAGCTCGAACGCGGAACGGCCCACCAGCAGCGCGGGCCGCACACCCAGGGCATCGAGCCCGCGCCCTTCGACCATGGTGAACACGCCGTGGCGATCGAGCGCGAACAGCACGAGCGGCGCGCCGGCGATCACCGTGCGCAACCGCTCCTTGTTCTCGCGCAGCGCCCGCTCCTGCCGCTGCCGCTCGGTCACGTCGCGCGCGTTGACGATCAAGTGGGCCGAGCCGCCGTGCTCCGCCCGGGCCTGCCCCACGGCATCGAGCAGCCGCCACGAGCCGTCCCGCGCCCGGAAGCGGAACTGCGCGGCCTGGGGGCTCCCGGGACGCTGGATCGCGCGGGCCAGCGCCTCCGTCACCAGCGCGATGTCGTCGGGGTGCACGTAGTCGAAGGCGCTGCGCTCCAGCAGGTCGCTGGGCCCGTAGCCCAGCACCCGCTCCACCGAGGGACTGGCGTAGCGGAACACGCCGTTTTCGCCCACCACGGTAACGATGTCCGAGGCGTTTTCGATGAGCGAGCGGAAGTGCTCCTCGCTCGAGCGCAGCGCCGCCTCGGTGCGGGCCCGATCGATGGCGGTCGCGAGCACGTTCGCGATCGCCTGCAGGAAGTGCGCGTCGTGGATGGTGAACTCCCGGCGATGCGGCGTGTGCGCCCCGAGGATGCCGAACGGCCGCTCCTTGCCGTGCACCAGCACGCTGAGGCTCGATACCACGCCGTGCGATGAGAGCAGGGGCGAGCTCCCGAAGCGCCGCTCGGTGGTGAGGTCTTCCACCACCACCTGGCTGGTGGCGCGCAGCACGTACCCCGCGTGCGAATCGGCGTCGGCCGGCAGGATCGTCCGCCCCACGGCTCCGGCCCGCCACCCCACCCCCGCGCGCAGCAGCAGCGTGCGACTCTCCGGCCGCAGCTCGAGCAGGCTGGCCAGGTCCACCTCGAGGGCGCGCGCCGCGAGCGCCACGGCCGCGTCGGTCAGCTCGGCCACCGGCGCGCCCGCGAGGGCCTGCTGTCCCAGATGGGCCACCGCCTCCTGCTGCCGCGCCGCGCGCAGCCGCTCCTCCGACAGCGTCAGCCGCGCGTCGCGAGCCGTGTCGTCCTGGCGCAGCAGTCTGAACCGGTTCGTGCGCAAACCAGCCATGGCACTCCGTGCAGTGGTTCGGAAATGATGCGCGAGGGCGTATCGCGGTAATGCTGCGCTTACTGCGCACTGGCGAAGCTTGCATCCCACGCTGCCGCTTTCCATTATGGGCTTCACACAAACCCGGTGCGCGCCATCACATGTGTGCCAAGTGAGCCCTGGACAATGACCTACCGCGCGGCGCCCTGATGCAATTCCAGTTGCTGCGCGACCTGGCGATCATCTTTGCCGGCTCGCTCCTCGTCATTCTCCTCTTCCACCGCCTCAAACTGCCGGCGCTCCCCGGATTCATCGTGGCCGGTGTGCTGCTCGGCCCGAACGCGCTCGGCCTCGTGTCAGACGTCCATCAGGTGGAAAGCCTGGCCGAAGTGGGCGTGATCCTGCTGTTGTTCACGATCGGGATCGAGTTCTCGCTCAGCCGGCTGCGGGAAATGGGTCGCCAGGTGGTGATCGGCGGCGGCGCGCAGGTGCTGCTCACCGTGGGGTTGAGCGCCGCCCTCGCGGCCGGGCTCGGCCTCGCGTGGCCGGTCGCCGTGCTCGTGGGATTTCTCGTGGCGCTGTCGAGCACCGCCATCGTGCTGAAAGGACTCGCCGACAAGGGCGAGATCGACACGCCGCACGGTCGCCTGGCGACGGGCGTGCTCATCTTCCAGGACCTGTGCGTCGTGCCGATGATGCTCGTCCTGCCCTATCTGGCCGGTGGTTCCGGCGGGGGCGGGGGCGGGGGCGTGGCATGGGCCCTCACCAAAGCCGGTCTCGTGGTGGCGGGCGTGCTCGTGCTGGCGCGCACCGTCGTGCCGCGGGCGCTGAGCGAGATCGTCAAGACACGCAGCCGGGAGTTGTTCCTGATCGCGGTCATCCTCGTGGGCACGCTCACCGCGCTCGGTACCGCGGCGGCGGGGGCGTCGCTCGCCCTCGGCGCGTTCCTCGCGGGACTGGTGATCTCGGAGTCCGACTACGGGCACCAGGCCATGGCCGAGCTGCTGCCGTTCCGCGACGTCTTCATCTCCCTGTTCTTCGTCACGGTGGGAATGCTGGTACAGGTGAGCTTCCTGCGCGACCACCCTGCCCTGGCCGTCGCAGGCGTGGCGGCGATCATGGGCGGGAAGAGCGCGCTCGCCGCACTGGGCCCTGCCGTCCTGGGATACTCGGGACGCGTCGCCCTGCTCGCCGGGCTCGCCGTCTCCCAGATCGGCGAGTTCTCGTTCGTGCTCGCGCGCCAGGGGCGCGGCACGGGGCTCTTGCCCGAGGGGCTGTACCAGACGTTCCTGGCCGTGGCGGTGCTGACAATGCTGGTGACCCCGTTCGCGCTGCAGAGCGGCCCCGCCCTGCTGGACGGCCTGGAGCGACTGATTCCGCTCGACCGGCTGCTGCCGGGTTTCCGGCCGCAGGCGCTCACACCGGTGGAGGAGCCGCTCACCGACCACGTGATCGTCGCCGGCTACGGACTGAACGGGCGCAACCTGGCGGCGGCGCTGCGCTCCATCCGCGCCCCGTATCTGATCGTCGAGCTGAACGCCCAGACCGTGCGACAGGCGCGCGCCCGCGGTGAGCCCGCTTTCTACGGCGACGCCACTCGCGAAGAGATCCTGCGGGGGCTCGGCGCCGGGCGGGCGCGCATGTTCGTGGTGGCCATCTCCGATCCGGCCGCGACCCGCCGCATGGTCCGGGTGGCGCGGGCGCTCAACCCGCGCATCTACATCATCGCGCGCACCCGCTACGTCGTGGAGATGCCGGAGCTGACCCGGCTCGGCGCCGACGTCGTGATCCCCGAGGAATTCGAGACGTCGATCGAAATCTTCGCCCGCGTGCTGGCCCACTACGGCGTGCCGCGCGGGGACATCGAGCGGCTGGTCGCGGAGATCCGCGGCTCGCACTACGAGGTGCTGCGCAGCGACGCCGCCGGCCGGTTGAGCCTCGACGCCGTCGCCGGCGTCCCGCAGATGGCGATCGAGCGGATGCGAGTCTCTCCCCAGTCGCCCCTGGCCGGTACGCGGCTCGCGGCCACGGGCCTGCGCAGTCAGACGGGCGCCCTGGTGTTGTCCGTGGTACGGGGAGACGAAGAGGTGGCCACGCCGGGCCCCCAGTTCCGGCTCGCCGCCGGCGATGTCCTGGTGGTTGTGGGCCAGCCGCATCAGCTCCATGCGGCCGCTCGGCTGGTTGCGGGGAATAGTGTTGTATCGACGCAGCCACAGAAGTGACGACTGTTGCGTCAACGCCCCGAATAGATGGCGAAAACATAGGTAAAATGGGCATTATCACGCGAGTGTGCGCTCACTCCAGCACGTAATGACAGTAAGCACAATATCTTACACTAGCACAAGACCCGGAAAAGTAGCGTAAGTAATTGCGAATTAGATCGTTACGTTTTCCACATCCCCCCCATTTTCTGCCCCGGGCTAAATTCTCGCCATGCCAATACCCCCCCTGTACGGCCATGAGGGGACCCGAAACCGGCTGGTAGGCGCCCTCGCCTCCGGCCGGTTGCCGCAAGCGCTCTTGTTTGAGGGTCCCCGGGGAGTCGGAAAGCAGCGCTTGGCGTTATGGCTCGCACAGGCACTGGTCTGCGAGAACCCGGGAAGCGGGACAGGGGAAACGGCAAACGCGGAGCCGTGCGGCAAGTGCCAGCCGTGCAGGCTGGTACTCAACCTCTCGCACCCGGACGTGCATTGGTTCGTGCCGCTCGAGCCCTCGAAAAAGAGCGGGGATGCGGACAAGCAGGTCGAGGTGGTGGAGGATGCGCTCGCCGCCGAAATGGCGGCACGGCGGGAACAGCCGCTGTACGAGGCGCCGTCCGGTCTCGCGATCCATGGGATCGCGGCCGTCCGCCTGCTGTTGCGGCAGCTGGCCCTGAAGCCGGCGCTGGGCCAACGCAAGGTGTTCGTGATCGGCGATGCGGAGCGGCTGGTGCCCCAGGTGGGTGCCGAGGCAGCGGCAAATGCGTTGCTCAAGGCCCTGGAGGAGCCGCCGCCGAATACCGTGTTCGTGCTGACGGCGACCGAGCCCGAGGCCCTGTTGCCGACGATTCTGTCTCGCGTAGTGCGGGTTCGGGTGGCAAGACTTGCCGACAGCGTCGTGGCAGCGTTCGCTCAGCGGGAGCTCGGCGTGACGGGACAACGCGCTGTTGCGCAACGGGTTGCAGCTGCCGACGGGTGCATCGGCAGGGTCCTTGCAGAAGGGGAGCGCCAGGACCGGGGTGGGGAAGCAGCGGAGCGGTTTGCCGCAGCCGTGAAAGCTGGACCGGTGCGCCGGTACGCGTTCGCGCTCGGACAGCAGCCGTTCCAGGCACGCGGCGGATTCACCGAGATGCTCGACGGCTTGCTCGAGCGACTGCGAGAGCAAGCCCGGGCGGGCGAGGAGACCGGCAGGGTAGTTCGGGCGATCGCGCGGGTGCTCGAGGCGCGGACCCTCGCCCAGGGCAACGTGAACCCGCAGCTGGTCGCGGCCGTACTGGGCGGCGACTGGGGGGTGGCGGGATGAAGCTCTCGCATGTGGACGAGGCGGGCCGGGCCCGCATGGTGGACGTGGGCGAGAAGCCGGTCACAGTGCGCACCGCGGTCGCCGAGGGAGCGATCCGGATGTCGCGGGAAGCGTTTCGGCTCGTCGCCGAGCAGCAGGTGGCCAAGGGTGACGTGCTGGGGGTGAGCGAGGTCGCGGGGACGCTCGCGGCAAAGCGCACGGCGGAGCTGATTCCGCTGTGCCATCCCCTGGGCCTCGACCACGTGGAAGTCGAGGCGACGCTCGAGGAGGGGCTCCCGGGGGTGCGGGTTCGGGCCGCCGCCAAGGCGGTGGGCCGGACGGGGGTGGAGATGGAGGCCCTGACGGCGGTGTCGGTCGCGTTGCTGACGGTCTACGACATGGTGAAGGCCGCCGACCGCGGCATGGTGATCGAAAAGGTGCGGTTGCTGGAGAAGACCGGCGGCACGCACGGCGACTGGCGGCGCGACGCGGCCGATTGATGGGTGCTTGACGAGGCGGGGCCAGGTTGGGACCGCCTGGACTTACAAGAGAGGTCTATGCACACGAAGACCCAGAAGTTGATGTTGCAGGGGGGGTTGATTCTACTCGGCGCGCTGGTCGTGAGCAGCGTCGGGGGGTGGGCTCGACGTGCCACCGCCGACGATCAGCCGACGACGTTGACCGCGCCCGCGCTGGTCGGCGAGCTGCGCTCGCTCGAGCAATCGCTCGAGGCGACCCGCGGCGAGCTGGCCGTGGCCCGGCTGCAGCTCGAGCGCGCCAACGCGATCATCGACTTTTCCACCCACTACAGCATCGCGGCCGACCTCGCCGCGGCGATCTACGATGTGTCTCTGGCCGAGGGCGTCGATCCGGCGCTCGCGTTCCGACTGGTGCGGGTGGAGTCGGGCTTCAAGGCCAACGCGAAGAGCAAGGTGGGGGCGATCGGCTACACGCAGGTCCTCCCCAGCACGGCGCGGCTGTACGAGCCGGGGCTCACCACGACCCAGCTCTACGAGCGTAACACCAACCTGCGCTTGGGCTTCCGCTACCTGCGCGACCTGCTGGAGCGGTACGAGGGCAACCCCGACGCGAAGCTGCGGCTGGCGCTGCTGGCCTACAACCGTGGCCCCGGCCGCGTGCAGGAGCTGCTCGACGCGGGCAAAGATCCGCAGAATGGGTACGCGACGGCCCTGATGAAGGGATATCGGAGAAAGAGCTAAAGGCGTAGCACAAAGACGTAACACGAAGACGTAGCACAAAGGCGTGGGGCTCCAGGGCCTCACGCCTTTCGTGTTACGTCTTCGTGTAACGTCTCTGTGCTACGTCTTCGTGCTACGTCTCTATTGTTTCTGAGGAATCTTCAGTAGATCCCCGACTCTGAGTAGGGATCCCATCGTCAACCCGTTGTAGTTGAGGAGCGCCGTGAGCGACACGCCGAAGCGGCGCGCGATCTCGCTCGCCGTCTCCCCCGGCCGCACCCGGTGCGCCCCGGCGCTCGCTTCGGTGCTCGACACGCGGCGGTAGCGCGGCTCCGGCGGCACCGACCAGGCCGACGCCGGCACCACGCGCCCGCTCATCGGGATGATGATCCGCTGGCCCACTCGCAGCGCATGCGCCCGGATCCGGGGGTTCGCGTTCTCAATCAGCGACACGCTGACGCGATAGTGCTTCGCGATGTCGGACAGCGTTTGCCCCCGCGAGACATAGTGGTCCACGAACGTGATCCGCTCGGTCACGGGAAGGCTGTCGTAGCGCTCCGCCACCTGGGTGCCGTGGCCGCGCGGCACCCGCACCACGACGCTCCGCCCCGGCGGCGTCACGCCGCGCACGAATTGCGGGTTCAAGTCGAGCAGCGCCGCCACCGTGGTATCGGCGAGCCGGGCGATGACGTCGAGGCCCGTGGCGTCCGGCACGGTGATCTCGTCGAACGTGAGGGGGGGCAGCGGCTCGGGCTGGAAGCCGTAGCGCTGCGGCTGCTTCGCGATCAAGGCCGCGGCGATGAGCTTGGGCACGTAATCGCGGGTCTCGCGCCGCAGGTAGCGGCGGTCGGAGAGCTGAAAAAACGTGCGGTCGTCCACCGAGTCCTGCTCGCCCGGCAGGCGATCGATGCCGCGCTCGATCCGCCCCACGCCCGTGTTGTACGCCGCAGCCGCGAGGTACACGCTGCCCAGGCGCTCCCGCAGGTCAGCCAGGTAGTTCACCGCCGCCTCCGTGGCCCGGAACGGGTCGCGGCGCTCGTCCACCCACGGGTCCACCGTGAGCCCGTACAGCCGGGCCGTGCTCGCCATGAATTGCCACATGCCGACGGCCTTCGCCCGACTCACCGCCGTGTTCGAGAAGCCGCTCTCGATCAGGCAGAGGTACAAGAGGTCCTCCGGCAGCCGCTTGGCGCGGAGCCGCTCGCGGATCATCCCTTCATAGCGGCCCAGCCGCGCGAGCCAGATCTCGAACCGGTCGCGCGAGTCCACCTGGAAAAACTCGAGGTACTCGAGCACGCGCCGGTTGGTCGCGAAGCTCGAGACGTCGATGTCGAAGGTGGGCGCCGCGGCGGTGGGGGCCGCTCCGATCGCGCTGCGGCCCTCGGGTCCGAACAGCCGCACCGCTTCGCGCTCCACGTCCTCGCCCTTGAGCGGCGGGGTGGGAGCCGTGTGCTGCTGCAGACTGTCGGCGGGGGCACGCGGCCCGTGCAGGCTGTCCAGCACCTGCTGATCGGCCGCGGAGTCGCGCGCCTGCCGGGCGGCCAGCGCCGCGAGCGAATCGACGCCGGGCGACGGCGTCGTCGAATCGCGGGCGGGGGCGACCAGGGCCGTATGGCCCGCGTGACCGCCCCCACAAGCGGCACCGAGCGCGCCGCCGAGGGCCGCGCTCAGCAGCGCGACCAGGGGAGTCCGCCTGATCCTGCTCATCGGGTGGCGAAGAAGTTTCCGAGAATACGGTTCGTGGCGTTCAGCACGGCAAGGGCCGCGCCGCGGGGGGCATCGGTCTCGGTCAGGCACGCGCCGACCAGGCGGGAGGCGCGCGCCTCCTGCCGGGCCGACAGCGACACGATCACCACGGTCGCGTCGAACGCCCGCACGGCCTTCACGCCCAGCAGCTCGAAGCCCATGCGCGGCTGGACCACCCGCTCCAGCGCCCGCACGGTCGCCTCGGCACAGCACCGCAGCTCGCCCGCCTGTGAAATCACGCCGTCCGACTCCCCCGTGAACTGCCGCCCGTCGGCCCACGTCAGCACCACCCTGGCGCGGCACCGCCCGCTCGCCAACTTCTCAAACTGGAAGTCGTGGAAGCGGAGCCGTTCTCCCCCTCCGCCCGCCCCTCCCTCGCCGGACCCCGCTGCCCCTGGCGCCGTCACGCTCGGGCCGTCACTCGAACCGGACTTCGAGCTGCGGACGCACGCCCAGCTCTCTCGGGCCTTCCACCACGTCCACCTCGAGGCGCGGGCGCCCCTGGGCGTCCCGCTCCGCCGATACCACCAGGATCAACCCACTCTCGAGCTCGACCTTCAGCTGGCGCAGGTCGGACCGCACGGTCACGTCGCGGACCGCCTCCCCCCGCAGCCGGGCCACCGCCCCTGCCACGCGGCGCAGCTGTTGCAGCTCGAGCGAGCTCACGCCAGCCGCTCAGCGAGGAGCTGCGAGATGGCTGTGTCGGGGATCCGCTCGGCCTGAATGAAGAGTGACGACTTGGAGGTCGCCTCGAGCGGGTACAACGTCCAGAACGAGCGTCCGGAGCCGTCGGACGCCGATCGGAATGACAGTACCAACTGCCATGCCTCCGTATTGGCCGGGCGCTCCGCCAAAGCGTCCACGTGCCAAACTTGATCACCATGGGCGATCACGCGCCACGGCATGGATCACCTCGCGAAGCTTGGGCGCGAGAATATGTGGCCTAACCCTAAGTCCTGTCAATAGTTGTGATATCAGTCGCCGCGGATCGCGAGCGCCTTGAAGCGTTTGGCGAGCTCCTTGGTGATGGGGCCGGGTTGCCCGGCGCCGATCACGCGGCCGTCGAGCTTGGTCACGGAGACTACTTCGGCGGCGGTGCCGGTCAGGAACATCTCGTCCGCCGTGTAGAGGTCGTAGCGGTTGAGGGGCATTTCCTCGACCCCATAGGTCGCTTCGCGCGCCAGCTCGATCACCGCGTCGCGCGTCACGCCGCGCAGGATGCCGGCATAGGCGGGCGGCGTCTTGAGCGTGCCGTTGGTGACCGCGAACAGGTTCATACCGCTGGCCTCGGCCACATAGCCCTGCGCGTCGAGCATGATCACTTCGTCCACGCCCGCGGCGATACCTTCGACCTTGGCGAGGATGTGCGACAGGTAGTTGAGCGACTTGATGCGCGGCGAGAGGCTCTCGCGGTGGTGGATCGGTGTCGCGGCAGTGAGCGCGACCAGCCCTTTGTCGTAGCGGTCCTGCGGCCACAGCTGAATCGTGTCGACGATACAGATGACGGACGGCTTGGGGCACTTGCGCGGATCGAGCCCCAGGTCGCCCACGCCGCGGGTGACCAACAGGCGAATGTAGGCCTCATCGAGCCCGCTCTTCGTGACCGCTTCTTCCACCAGCCGGTGCAGCGCCGGCTTGGCGAGCGGGACCTCGAGCCACACGCCCTTGGCCGACGCGTACAGCCGGTCCAGGTGCTGGGCCAGCCGGAACACGCGGCGGTTGTAGACGCGGATGCCTTCGAACACGCCGTCGCCGTACAGCAGCCCGTGGTCGAACACCGAGACTTTGGCCGAGGCGCGATCGTGATACGTCCCGTCGATCCAGATGATGGGCGGCATAGTCCTCTTTAGCGCGAGTAGACGACGATCTTGTCCAGGATCTGCCTGGCGAAGTCCTTGTCCCAGGTGACGGCGCTCGCCTTCGCCACGACCTGGATGCGGGTGGAGCCGGTGCCCTCGGGTTTGAGGGTGACACTGACGTCGCGGTCGCGGCCGGTCCCCTCGATGTGCCGCTGCTCGCCGCCCTCCCCCGTTTCGCTGGCCGATTTCGTCTCGTGGATGTTGAGCTGGCCGAACGCCTGCCGCGTGGCCGTGGCGGCGCGATCGAGCCCGGCCGGGATGACCGCCTCCGCGCCGCGCTCGGTCACATAGATCGCGCCGCCGGCGCCGGCCCCGGCCGCGGCCAGGACACACCCGGCGAGAACCAGGGCCGCGGCGACTGCCGCCGTCCCGGGGATCCAGCTGCGCATCCGCCGTGCCATCGTGAACCATTCCTCCGCTCGGGCGTCCACCAGCCTGCGGCAGCGCCGCTTAGGCGAATATACCCGTCCGGCAGAGCCCCGGGCTACCACGCCCCGGCACCCGGAATGTTACCCAGATCACGGAACGGCGGGCCGAAAACGACAATCAGTAGGTGCATGGGAGACCAACCGCTGGGCTGGGCGCGCGTGTGGTACGCGCTCAAGCGCGAGGAAGACGAGGGCCTGCTGCGTCAGGGCGCGTGGTATCCGGTCGTGAGCAGTGGCGTCACGCGGGCCGTGCTGGAGGTGTCGGGACAGCGGGTGACGGTGCCGCAGGAAGCACTGGAAGTCCGGGACAAGCGGCCCGACAAGTTCACGGTGGTATACCGCACGCGCGACGACGCCAACCCCGCGCGCGGCACGCGCGCCGACGTGGGGCGCCGCTACGGCGTGTGTCCCCGGTGCGCTACCCGCCTGCCGTTCCGCAACAACGTGATTCCCGCGGTGGCCTCATGCAAGCAGTGCGGGCACCAGGGAATCGTGGCGTGGTGGGAGACGGGGTGAACCCGACGGAGTGACCCGGCTGGGAATCGAACTCAGGACCTACGGATTAAAAGCTCCAACGCGTATCGGCCCCTGTGACGCATGCCAACGCGGAGTGGCGTGACTCTGAGCTTTTCAGTTTTGAGATGCGGCACACGCGACAGTAGACGTTGGTACCCGGCCAGACTCGATGCGGAACTACTGTTTGACGAGGAGGAGCGTTTCTATACAGGAGGAGGGATGGGGAGCTGATCCCAGCCGCGTAAAGAGGGAGACGGCGCGGCCACATCCCATTGCGTTCGGGTCGGTCGCGGCAGGGTCGACCCGCGACTCCTCGAGCGAGATCTCCGTCGAGGAGATCGTCGCTGGCGGAGCAACGATCGGGTCCGGAGTGAGTCCGAAGATCGAGTCTCGGCGCACGACGACGGTGTCTTGTACCAGCCCGGCACTGTTAGACTCGTAATTCGTGAGCCGCGCCGTCGAGTCGATGAGCGTGAAATGCAGCGGGAACGCCTCGCTCATGGTATACGTGCCCGCCCCGAGCGCGGCGAGGACGACCGTGCCGCGGGCCACCACTGTGGCATAGACAACGTCGGTGTCCACTTGGCGCGCCGTCGCGGAATCAACGAGCGTCCACCTCCCACTCAGGTCGAGCGCACTCAGGTCGAGCGGGGTCGACGAGTTGGAGCAGGCAACCAGCGCCGCGATACCAAGGAGTGCAAGTCGTTGTGTTGTCACCGTTATTGAAACCTGGAGCAAAATCTTAGTCAAAGCCACACGAGAGAAAGCGCGCGTCGTAGCGTTCCGACCCCGGAGCGCAAAGTTACGCGCCAGCTACAGGCGGCGCTGCTAAACCTATGACCCGGCTGGGAATCGAACCCAGGACCTACGGATTAAAAGTCCGTTGCTCTACCAACTGAGCTACCGGGTCTCAATTGCTGCACAACAACTTAGCGACTTCCTGCCCTGCGGCACCACTGGTACTGCGGGCCCCGCTCACCGCATTCCCGCAAGCTCATCCAGCAGGCTCCTCAGTTCTGTGGCGATCGCGATAAGCCGGGCTGCGTCGGGGGCGGCACTGCCGAGCAGTTCGCCGACGAGCTCGCGCATCCGAGTGAGCAGGACGGCGCGCCGACCCTGCTCCGGGGGCTCCGCGGGCATCTCACTCCCGAGCAGCCGCAGCGTTTCCGCGCGCGCTTGCTCCAGCGTCACGCCCGCGTCGGTGAGCACCTCCGCCGCGAGACCCTTCCCCTCCCGCAGCAGGCCGAGCAGCAGGTGCTCAGAGCCTACGTAGGAGTGGTTGAGGTCGTGCGTCTCGGTCATCGCCAGCTCGAGCACCCGCTTCGCACTCACGGTGTACGGGAAGTCCGGGCCTGGCGCCCTCCCTCCCTTTCCCTTGACGACCCTGTTTTCGATCACCAGCGCGATCGCTTCGAGGTCGACGTTCAGGTTCGTGAGCACTGCGGCCGCGACCCCCTCGCCCTCGCGGACCAATCCCAGCAGGATGTGCTCGGTGCCGACGTACTCATGGCCCAGGCGTGCGGCCTCCTCGCGAGCCAGCTGCAGGATTTGTCGGACTCGGTCCGTGAAGTTGTACCTCCCAGCGCGGCTCGTGGCCGCCTCGGGCTTCGAGAGCGGCTCGCGTTCCGCTAGTCGCAGCGCCTCAGCACGGGCTCGCTCCAGCGTCACGCCGGCGTCGGTGAGGACCTGAGCGGCTATTCCCTTCTCCTCGCGGAGCAGCCCGAGGAAGAGAATCCCAGTGTCGATGTTGCGGTAGTTGAGCTCGCGGGCTTCCATCATCGCCAGCTCCAGCACCTTCTTTGCGCGCGACGTGTAGGGAAGATCCAAGTCTCCCCGTCTCATCGCCCTGCCTCCTTTTCCTCGCTGCCGCACCGTGTCCTCGATCTTTTGGCGGATGTGCCCGAGGTCGACCTCCAGGGCCTTCAGTACAGCCGTCGCAACACACTCGTCGTCACGGATCATGCCGAGCAGGACGTGCTCGGTTCCTACATACGGCTGGCCCAGGCTCGCGGCTTCCTCCCGCGCCATCTGCAGCACCTTACGCACGCTATGCGTGAAGTTGTAGCCGTTCATGCTGTACTCTACCGGTGCGGGTGTGACCCACGCCACGAAGTTTCTGTCTAAGTCCCGGGCCGGGTCCACAGTCTTCGGGCCTCCCGTGCGTCCGGTTTCGGGCCGTTACGACTCACGGCCTCCCGGACTCTTTAGCACGGTATGCCACTGCGCGCCCAACGCACCAGCCCTCGCCACGGCCTTCGCTCCTCGTTCGTCAGCGATCGCGGCCTCGTCCAGCGCATCACCCAAGGCGACGACGCGGCGTTCTCGGAGCTGCTCGCGCGCTACCGGAGCACCCTGTACGCGACGGCGTACGCCGTGCTGCTCGACCCGGAGCAGGTCGCCGCCGTCGTGGCCGACGCGTTCGAGGAGGCCCGGCGCACCGCCGCGGAGTTCCTGGACACGCAAGGCAGCGTCTCCGGCTGGCTGACCCACCTCACTCGCCTCCGCATCGGTCGACACCACGCCGCCTGAGCGCTTCCGTGGCACGCCGGGGGGCGTAACTTCCCCGCGTCCGCCATGGCCGGTCGCGCCCGACACTGGATCCTCGCCCTGTACCTCGCCAGCGCCGTGTTCGTCACGGTGCAGCAGGGGGTCGTCGGTCGCTCCAACAACTTCAAGGTGTTCCGCGCCGCGGCGGTGAACCTGCTGGCGCACCGCGACCTGTACGCCGCCCACCCCGACCAGCACTTCGACTTCTACAAGTACAGCCCCAGCTTCGCGCTGCTGTTCGCCCCCTTCGCCGCGCTGCCGTTCGCGGCGGCGCTGCTGATCTGGAGTCTCCTCAACTCGCTGCTGCTGTGGTACGCCGTGCGCCGCCTGCTCCCCGACCGCCAGGCGACACTGGCCCTGGCGCTCGTCTATCTGGAAGTGCTGTTCGCGATGCAGTACACCCAGAGCAACGGGCTCGTCACGGCGCTGATCCTGCTCGCCTTCCTGGCGCTCGAGCAGGGACGC
>DATDFC010000013.1:0-11780 GCA_036522815.1 Gemmatimonadales bacterium
GGGGCGAGCGCGAAGCTCACGTCCGAGCCGCGCGCCGCGACCCGGCCGTCGCGCGCGTCGATGCCCACGGCGAGCCGTTCCGCGCCATGGCGCGCGAGCAACCGCGCCACCAGCACGGCGTTGACCGCCGCCGCCGTCCCGATCACCACCCGGGTCGCGCCCCAGCCGAGCAGCTCGGCGATGCCCTCGTCGCTCGTCAGGCCGCCCCCCACCTGGATCCGCACGGCGGCCTCGGCCAGGAGGCTGCGGGTCAGTTCGCGGTTCTCACCTTTGCCGAAGGCGCGGTCGAGATCGACGACGTGCACCCAGCGGGCGCCGTCGCGGGCGAACTGCCGCACGACGGCGATGGGATCGGAGGCGGAAGTGGAACGGGCCACGCGCCCGCCCTCGATGTCAACGGCGGGATACAGCTCCACGAGCAGAAAGAAAACTAGAGGAGACTAATCGCGCGCGGCGGCGACAGCGGGGGCGGGCGGGCCGTTCGGCTCGAGCTGGGCCCGCAACGCCTCGCGCGCGGCGCCGTAGGCCGCGTCGAGACTCTTGGGCACCGGCGTGCCGGCGCCCATGTCCTTGCGGCGCGGATTGGTCGGCCGACCGCCCACCAGGAACTCGTAATGCAGGTGCGGCCCGGTCGAGAGGCCGGTCGAGCCGACGAAGCCGATCGTCTCACCCTGATCGACCCGCTCCCCGGCATGCAGGCCGCGGGCGAACCCCGACAGGTGACCGTACCGCGTCCGGATGCCGTTGACGTGCCGCAGCTCGATAAGATTGCCGTAGCCGGTGTCATCGTGCCCGATGCGCGTCACGATCCCGTCGGCGGTGGCGCGCACCGGGGTCCCGTACGCCGCCGCGAAGTCCACGCCTTCGTGATGCCGCCAGGTGTGCAGGATCGGGTGATAGCGGGAGCCGAACCCGCTCGAGACGCGCCGGAACTGGAGCGGCGCCCGCAGGAACGCGCGCCGCAGCGAGCGCCCGCGCTCGTCGTAGAAGCCGCCGCGACCCGCGGTCGAATCCTCGAAGTAGAAAGCGTAGTCCGGCGTGCCCGCGACGTCGACGCGTGCGGCCAGGATGCGGCCGAAGCGCCGCTCCCCTTCGGACGACTCCAGGCGATCGAGCAGCACCGTGAAGCGGTCGCCGGGGCGGATATCGCGCGTGAAATCCACTTCCCAGTCGTACACGTCGGCGATCGCCCACGCGAGCTGGCGTCGCTCGGCGCCAGGCAGGAAGGTGTCCGAGACGGCCCGGTCTAACGCGTCGTACAGCGACGACTCGATCGTGCCCGTGACGCGCAGCCGGGTGACGGTCCACGGGATCGTCTCGACCGTCTCCACCCAGCCCGAGTCGCCCCGGTCCACGGTGAGGCGCCGCTCCGGCGAAAGCCTGATGGTGATGCGACTCGCGACGCTGTCGGTCTTGAGGCGGCGAACCTGGAACGCCAGGCCCGGGCGGAGCCGGCGCACGGGCAGGCTCTTGGCGGCGCCGAGGAAGCGCGCATAGTCGCGCCCCGTCACGCCGGCGCGCGCCAGCACGTCGGCGAGCCGCTCGCGCCGGCCCAGCGCGTCGTCCGCGTCGCTGTACGCGGCGTTCACCAGAATGGCGGGCGCGGTGAGCGTCCGCCGCCACGGCCACGCGACGCCCGTGGCCCAGACGAGGCCGCCGGCGACCAGCACGCCGGCGACGATGTAATGGCTCGCCCGCCAGGACGACGGCATCAGTCCATCTGCCGGCGGATGAACGTCGGGATTTCGAGCTCGTTCAGCTCCGCCGGAAGCGGGGGGTTGGCGGGGGCGTTGCGCCGGGCCGGCTGCTCGGCCGGCTTCACGTACCCGGGCGGCGCGACCACCGGCCGGCCGCGCTCCCGGAACGGCAGCACGCCCGGCGCCCGGCCCGGCGCCTCCGCGGCGGCGCTTTGCCGGTCGAATCCCGTCGCGATCACCGTGACGCGGATCTCGCCGTGCATCGCCGGATCGTTCACGGTTCCGAAGATGATCTCGGCCTCCTCGCCCGCCGCGTCCTTGACGACGTCGGAGATCTGGGTGACCTCGCCGAGCGTCAGGTCTTCGCCGCCGGTGATGTTGATGAGCACGCCCGTCGCGCCCGTGATGGAGATGTTGTCGAGCAGCGGCGACGAGATCGCCTGCTGCACCGCTTCCATCGCGCGGTTCTCGCCCCGCCCCATGCCGGTGCCCATGATCGCCGCGCCGCCGTTCTGCATCACGGTGCGCACATCGGCGAAATCGACGTTCACGATACCCGTGACCGTGATGAGCGACGAGATGCCCTGCGTGGCGTGCAGCAGCACCTCGTCGGCCTTTTTCAGGGCGTCCTGGAACGGGATGCCCTTGCCCACCACGGCCAGGAGCCGCTCGTTCGGCACGACGACCATGGTGTCGACGTGCTTGCGCATCTCGGCGATGCCCATTTCGGCCTGCCGCATGCGCTTGCGGCCCTCGAACAGAAAGGGCTTCGTCACAATGCCGATGGTGAGGGCGCCCAAGTCACGTGCGATCTGGGAGATGATCGGCGCCGCGCCCGTGCCGGTGCCGCCGCCCATGCCGCAGGTGACGAACACCAGGTCGGCGTTCTGGAGGGAGTGCAGCACCTCGTCGCGGTTTTCCTCGATGGCCTGGCGGCCGATCTCGGGGCGCGCGCCGGCGCCCAACCCGCGGGTCAGCTTCTTGCCGATCTGCACCTTCACGTCGGCCTTGTTATTGAGCAGGGCCTGCGCGTCGGTGTTCACGGAAATGAATTCGACGCCCTGGAGTCCCTCGTCGACCATGCGGTTGAGGGCGTTGCCGCCCCCGCCGCCGACACCGACGACCTTCATCCGGGCGTTCTGCGAGACGGTCTCTTCGAGCTCGAAGATCATGGCTCCCTCGGGTGACCGATCAGAAGAAGTCCTGCAACCACCGCTTCAGCGGTCCGAACAGCTTGTCGACCCCCGCACTCCGGACCAGCGAGCCGCCCCCTCCCGCCGCGCCGCCCTGCGCCAGCCGCCGCGCGGCGTACAGCACCAGCCCGACCGGCACCGCGTAGCGCGGCGCCTGCACGCTGTCGACCAGTCCCGAGATCCCCTGCTCGGGGCTCCCGGCCCGCACCGGCGCCGCGAACGCCTCGCGCGCCAGCTCCACCATTCCCGGCAGATGCGCCGTTCCCCCCGTCAGCACCACCCCGGCCGGCAAGCGGCCGCCCCCGTACCCCGCCCGCTCGAACTCGCGCTGCACCAGCTGGAAGATCTCGTCCACCCGCTGGTGGATGATGTGCGACAGCAGCTCGCGCGACGCTTGCCGCGCGCCCTGGCTCGGCGTGGACGGCAGGTTGATCATCTCCGACGCGTCCACCAGTGGCTGGTACGCGACGCCGTGCCGCTCCTTCAGCCGCTCCGCGTCCGCCTGCGTCAAGCTCAGCCCCTGCATCATGTCGCTCGTCACGTGCGTACCGGCGAACTTGATCGAGGCGAGATGGCGGATCTTTCCTTCGTGAAAGATCGCGACCCCGGTCGAACCTCCGCCCACTTCCACCAGCGCGACGCCCAGCTCCCGCTCGTCGTCCGTGAGCACGGCGTACGACGCCGCGAGCGGCTCGAGCACCAGGTCGGCGGGGCGATACCGAGCCCGCTCGACGCTCCTGCGCAGATTCTGCGCGGCGGTCGACTGCACCGTCACGAGGTACATCTCGACCTCGAGCCGCGTTCCGGTCATGCCCACCGGATCCGAGATCCCGCGCTGCTGGTCGACCACGTACTCCTGCGGGATGTCGTGCAGCAGCTCGTGGTCGCGGCCGAGCGACACGGCGCGTGCGACCTCGTTCACGCGCGCCACGTCCTCCGGCGTGATCTCGTCCCCCGACACCGCCACGACGCCGGTCGAGGTGCGGGCCGAGACGTGCTCGCCGGCGATCCCGCAGGTCACCGCGCCCACCTTCACCCCCGCCATCCGTTCGGCGTCGCGCAGCGCGGCGACGATGGACCGGCTCGTCTCGTCGATGTCGCGCACCATGCCCCGGCGCACGCCGGCGTTCTTCGCGAGCCCCACCCCCAGCACCTTGGCGAGCGGCATCCGCGGCAGGTCCCCCACTACCTCCGCGATCACGGCGCACGTCTTGGTGCTGCCGAGATCGAGCCCGGCCACGACCTGGCGATCCCGGCTCACGCGCCTCCCTCACCGGCCCCGTCCGCGGTCGCCCTGCGTCGCACGACCACCTGGCCCGCGAAGCGGGCATCGAGCTCCACGTAGGAACGCCCCCTCGCCGCGAGATCCTGTGCCACCAGCACCACGGCCCGAATCACCTCCGGCCCGGCGTCGCGCCGCACCAGCACCCGTCGCGACCCGACTTCCAAGAGCACGTCCCCCCGCGCCAACCGGCGCGCGCCGGTGATGGTTTGAAACAGCGCCGGATCCACCGACTGGATCAGCGCCAGCACGCCCACCACTCCCGAGTCGCCGCTCGCCGCGATCGGCAGATCGAGCCCGGAGCGCGCGGGATCGAACGGTAGCGGGTGACCCGCAGCGTCCACCGCCACCAGGTGCGTCCCGCGCGGGCCCGGCGTGAGCGCCGCCGGCTCCACTTCCCGCAGCTCGACGGTCAGCGCCGCCGGCAGATGACGCACCACGCGGGCCTCCGCCACACCCGCGAGACCGCGCACCCGGTCAGCGAGCAGCCGCGTATCGCTGAACACGCTCGCCCCGGGTCCCAGCCGCAATGCCGCGATCACCGCGTCGGGGGCGAGATTGCGCACGCCCACGAGCTCCACCTGCCGCACCCGGAACACCCGCAGCCGCCGCAGCGCGAACGGCGCCCCGAGCCACAGCAGCGCGAGCACGCCCGATCCCGCGAGGCCTACCAGCGCCCGCTGCCGCCAGCGCGGAAAGGTCCTCGTCACGCCGCGTTCCTCAGCCGCGCCAGCAGTTCGGGCCCGACGCGCGTGATGTCCCCCGCCCCGAGCGTGAACACCACGTCGCCCTCCCGTACCGTCTCGACCACCCGCTCGGTCAGTCCCGCCCGCTCGCGCACCGCGATCGTGGTGGCGCCCGCGCCAGCCGCTCCCCGTGCCACGAGATCGGCACTCACGCCCGCGAGCGGCTGCTCGCGCGCCGCGTAGATCGGGGCCACCACCACCACGTCCGCCGCCGCGAGCGCCCGGCCCAGTGCCTCACCGTGCAGCGCCGTGCGCGAAAACAGGTGCGGCTGGAACACCGCCACCACGCGGCGCCGCGGGAACGCCTGCCGCGCCGCGGCGAGCGTCGCCGCGACCTCCGTCGGGTGGTGCGCGTAGTCGTCCACCACCGTCACGCCGCGCGCCTCACCCACCCGCTCGAACCGGCGGCCCACTCCGCCGAATTGCGCCAGCGCGGCGAGCGCCCGCTCGAGATCGGCCCCGAGCTCGTGCACCACCGCCAGCGCCGCCGCCGCGTTGCGCAGGTTGTGGAGCCCCGGCACCCGCAGCCGCAGCGGGAGTGCGCGACCACCGGGCAGCTCGATTCGCGCCGCCGAGCCGCGCTCGCCCAACGCCGGGTCGGCGATGCGCACGTCCACGCCCGCACCCAACCCCATCCGCCACACCGGGACGCGGAGCCGCGCCGCCACCCGCGCCGCACCCGCGTCGTCCGCTCCGACGATCGCCCGCCGCGCCCGCCCCGCGAACTCGGCGAACGCGTCTTCCAGCGTCGCCACGCTGCCGCCGTAGCACTCGAGGTGATCGGCCTCGACGTTGTTCACCACCGCCACCGTCGGCTCAAGCGACAGGAACGCGCGGTCGAACTCGTCCGCCTCCACCACGTACAGCTCGCGGCCGCCCACGCGAGCGTTGCCCCCCCACGTAGCGACGCGGCCGCCGGCGAGTCCCGTGGGATCCCGCCCGGCGGCCGCCAACGCCTCCGTGACCATCACCGTGGTGGTCGTCTTGCCGTGCGTCCCCGCCACGGCGACCACCGTTCCACCGGCGACGGCCTGGCTGAGGGCGTCAGCACGCCGTACCACCGGGACCCCTAGGGCACGTGCTCGCTCCAGCTCCGGGTGGTCTCCCGGCACAGCTGCGGTGACCACGAGCGCCCGGGCTCCCACGACATGCCCCGGATCGTGTCCCCGCCATATCTCCAGCCCCAGGGCTGCCAAATCGGCGGCGCCCGAGGGGTCGTTATCACAGCCGGTTATCGTGACGCCTTGCTGCCTGGCAAGGAGTGCCAGGCCGCTCATGCCCGCTCCGGCGATCCCCATGAAGTGGACCGGCCGGGGATCCACCGTCGCAAACAAGTTCATTAGTGGGGGGCTAATATAGCGAATTTACGAAACTTGCGAAAGAGAGCACCAGCTTTTTATCGGACAACTGTCAAGATCTTCGACACGATATCCCGGGAGGCGTTGGGGTTCCCCCGGGCCCGCGCCCGGGCGGCGATAGACTCCAACCGGGCGCGATCACCAATC
This sequence comes from Gemmatimonadales bacterium, assembly GCA_036522815.1. Classification (GTDB taxonomy): domain Bacteria; phylum Gemmatimonadota; class Gemmatimonadetes; order Gemmatimonadales; family GWC2-71-9; genus AG41. The sequence continues at coordinate 6,424 of DATDFC010000013.1, forward strand.
AGGTGGTCGACCTGGGCGGCGAATGAGTACGCCGTGAGATCCCGCTCGGGTAGGAGGATCGCCGCACCTGCGTCCGCCAGGGCCCGCGCGTTGTTGGTCTGATGGTCGGCGGCGGCGCTCGGGAGCGGGACGAGGATGCTCGGCTTGCCCCACGCGCACAGCTCCGCGACCGTCATCGCGCCCGCCCGCGCTACGACGACGTCCGCCGCCCGGTACGGCACCGTCATGGGATCGAAGAATCCTCGAATCACCACCCGACCTGGCGTCGCGTAGCGGGCGAGTGCGTCGGCGTGCTCCATGCCGGTACCCCACAGCACGTTCACGCCGTCGAGCAGGCGGCGCTCGAGCGCGCCGGCCACGGCGTAGTTGATGGCCCGGGCGCCCTGGCTGCCGCCGAACACCAGCAGGGTGGGACGTTCGGGGCCCAGTCCCAACTCCGCGAGGGCGGTGGCCCGCCCGCCCGGCTCAGGCGGACGCACCGGATTGCCGAGCGTGAACACCTGCGTGGCAGTGCCGACCCTGAGGCGCGCGCGGGCTTCGGGGAACCCCAGGTGGATCTGGCGCGCGCGCCGCGCGAGCCAACGCGTGGTCAGTCCCGGGAAGGCGTTTTCCTCGACCAGCACGGTCGGGAGGCCGGCACGCTGCGCGCGCCACACCACCGGGCCGGCGGCGTAGCCTCCCGTGCCGACGACGATCGCCGGGCGCTCTTCGTCGAGCACCCGGCCCACGGCGCGCCACACCCGGCCGACGAGGAGCATCCAGCGCAGGTTCTTCCACCAGGCGCGCCGGTAGATCGGCTCGATCGGGAGCAGGCGGTGGCGGAACGAATAGCGGGGCAGCACCTGCGCCTCGATCCCGCGCGCGGCGCCGACGAGCAACGGCTCGATACCTCGCCCCGTATCGACCAGCGCCTGGGCGAGCGCGAGGGCGGGCATGAGATGGCCGCCGGTGCCACCCCCCGCAATAAGAACCCTCATCGTGGAGATGATTGCGGATTGCGGATTGCGGAATGCGGATTGAAGAGGGATAGGTCGATGAGCGATGCGTAGCGCACGACGCGACGCACGCCCGGTCCAATCCGCAATCCGCATTCCGCAATCCGCAATTTCATGACCCAGCGGCCCGTCTCCCGCGCCCGATGCTGATCAACACGCCGGTGGCCACCAGGGCGACGAACAAACTCGACCGCCCGTACGAGATGAAGGGCAGCGTGATACCGGTCGCCGGGAGCAGGGCGAGGCTCACGCCCACGTGCAGCGCCGCGGTGATCCCGATCAAAGCGGTGAGCCCCACCGCGAGCAGCTGGCCGAACGAGTCGCGCGCCGAGCGCGTGATACGGAACCCCAGCCACACGAACGTGCCGAACAGTACGAGCAAGGCCAGGACTCCCAGGAATCCCCACTCTTCACCGATCGTCGAGAAGATGAAATCGGAGTAGGCATACGGCAGGTAGCCGAGTTTCTGCTGCCCCTGTCCGAGGCCGACGCCGAACAGCCGTCCCGCCCCGATGCCGACGAGCGACTGGTGCACCTGCCACGTCGCTTCGGAAGGGGCGCTGCCCGGATTGAGAAACGTGATCACCCGGGCCAGCCGGTACTGCGCGCTCGCGACCGCGCCGAACAGGAGCGGCGTCGCCACCACCGCGAGCGCGAGAAAGTGGCCGATGCGGGCGCCCGCGGTGAACAGCACGACCCCCGCGAGCAGGGCGACGAGCAGCGCCATCGAGAGATTGGGCTCGAAGAAGATCAGCGCCAAGAGGGGCGTCAGCACGACGATGAACGGCAGCAGACCGTACTGGAACGTGCGGATGCGTTCGCCCTTCTTCGCGGCGAGCATGGCGGTCCAGAGTACCACCGCGAACTTCGCCAGCTCCGAGGGCTGCACCGTCACGAAGCCGAGGTTCACCCAGCGGCGCGCGCCGTTGATGCTGGGGGCGATGCGATGCGTGAAGGGGAGCAGCGGAATGAGCAGCAGCACGCCCGCCAGCGCGAGCACCGGCCACGCCCAGCGCTGCCACCTGCGGTAGTCCGAGCGGGCCAGCAGCGCGGCGACGATCCCTCCGACGGCCGCGCCCAGCGCCTGCTTCAGCGCGAAGCTCGATCCCACCTGCCCGCCCGAGATCGTGAGCAGGCTCGAGGCGCCGTACACCGCCGTCAGCCCGAACACCACGAGGATCGCGGCGACGAGCGCCAGCAGGCGCGTTTCCCAACGGAGGTCCCTCACATGGCCTCTACCAGTTTCCGGAACGTGCCCCCTCGCTCCTCGTAATTCTTGAACATGTCGTAGCTCGAGCACGCGGGCGACAACAGCACGGCGTCGCCCGCGCGCGCGGCCCGGCGGGCTCGCGCCACCACGTCCTCGAAGGTGGTGCCCCGCTCGAGCGGCACCTGCCCGCGGAGATCCCGCTCCACCAGCGGGCCCGACTCGCCATAGGCGATCACCAGGCGGCACCGCTCCTTGAGCAGCGGCCCGAGCCTGGTATACGGCTCGCCCTTGTGGCGGCCGCCGAGCAGCAGCACGAACGAGCGCTCCATGGCCGCGACCGCCACGACGGTCGACGCGATGTTCGTAGCCTTGGAGTCGTTGATCCACAGCACGCCGCCCACTTCGCGCACCGCCTCGAGCCGATGGGGCAGCGCGCGGAACGAGCGCAGCCCCTGCGCGATGGCTTCCCGCGCGACACCCGCTTCCCGCACCGCCAGCGCGGCCGCGAGGGCGTTGGCGACGTTGTGGTCGCCCAGGAGATTGAGCTCGTCGCGCGCAAGCAACCGCGCGTCGCCCAGATAGAGGCGGCGCTCGGCGCGGTCGTACCAGCCGTCGGCCCGGCCCGTGAGCGAGAACAACAGGCGCCGCCCCTTCGCGCCGGACGCGAGCTCGAGAACCGGCGGCTCGTCGTCGTTCAGCACCCAGATGTCCGAGCGGCGCGCATTCTGGAAGAGCAGCTGCTTGTCCGCGTAATACGCCTGCGCCGTGGGATAACGGTCCAGGTGATCGGGCGCGAGGTTCGTCAGGATGCCGATCTCCGGCGCGAAGTGCGGGCTGTCGTGCAGCTGGAACGACGAGACCTCGATCGCGAGCCACTGATAGCGATCGCCCTTCACCGCGATGTCCGCCAGGGGACGACCGATGTTTCCGGCCGCTTCGGCCCGGAGCCCGGCGGAGCGCAACAGGTGCGCCACCAGCGCGGTCGTGGTGGTCTTGCCGTTCGTCCCCGTGACGGCGATGTAGCGCGTGCCCTCCCCGGCGAGTGCCTGGAAGCCGAGATCGATCTCGGACAGGATCGGCATCCGGGCCTCCCGCGCCGCCGCGAGCGGTGGCGCGTCCGGTGGCACGCCCGGAGAGACGATCACGGCCGCGGCCGAGCGGATCCGCGCCAGATCATGCCGCCCCACGTCGAGCGTCACGCCGTCGAGTGCGCGCAGCTCCGCGAGCGCGTCGCCGCCGTACGGGTGATCTGAGGCGTCGCTCGCGTACACCGGCACACCTTCGCGCGCGAGGAGCTGTGTGGCCGCCACCCCGCTCTTCCCCAACCCCACCACGGCGACGACGCCGCGCCGCCACGCGTCCGGAATCATCGCACCTTGAGCGTCGCGAGGGCGATCGCCGCGCACATGACCCCCAGGATGTAGAACCGCATCACGACCTGTGGCTCCGCCCACCCCAGCTTCTCGAAGTGATGATGCAGCGGCGCCATGCGAAACACGCGATGCGCATCCGCGTATTCCTTGCCGCGGCGCCGTTTGTTCCAGCGGTACACCCCGGTCTGCAGCAGCACCGACACCGCCTCCGCCGCGAATACGCCTCCCGCGATCAGCAGCAGGAACTCCGCCTTGAGCATGATCGCCACCGTGCCGAGCGCGCCGCCTATCGCGAGCGCGCCCGTGTCGCCCATAAACACCTGCGCCGGATGCGCATTGAACCACAGGAAGCCCAGCGCCGCGCCCGCGAGGGCGCCGCAGAAGATCGTCAGCTCTTGGGATCCGGGCAGGAAGTAGACGAGCAGGTAGCGCGTCCAGTCAATGCGGCCGAACACGTACGCGAACACCGCAAACGTCCCGGCGAGGACGGCGGTGAGACCGGTGGCGAGGCCGTCCAGGCCGTCGGTGAGGTTCACCGCGTTCGACGTGCCGGTCACGACGACGGTGACGAACAGCAGGTACAGGGGCCACGGCAGCACGAGCAGGATGTACTTGAACACCGGGAGCTGGGTGGACGCAGCCGGCAGGTCCGGGACGAGCGGCCAGCGGATGAGCACGATGCCGAGCGCCACGCCGAAGGTGACCTGGCCGACGAGCTTCCAGCGCGCCACCAGGCCCTGGGACTTGCCGCGCACGATCTTCAGGTAGTCATCGAGGAACCCGATCGCACCGGCCCACAGCATGGCGACCACCGCCACCACGACGTAGCCCGTGTCGAGCCGCGCCCAGAGGAGCGTCGGCACGATGGTCGCGAGAATGATGATCAAGCCACCCATCGTGGGGGTGCCACGCTTGCCGTGGTGACTCGCCGGTCCTTCGGCGCGGATCACCTGCCCCACGTTGCGCTCGCGCAGCCGCTGGATGATGACCGGGCCCGCGAGGAACGCGAGCAACAGGGCGCTGACCACGGCGCCCGCCGCGCGGAAGGTGACGTAGTTGAACAGATTGAACAGGATGTGCTGCTTCGCGAGCGGCGCGAGCAAGTGGTAGAGCACGTCCGATCGCCCCCTCAGTTGAGGTGCGGCAACACCCGCTCGAGCGCCACGCCGCGTGACGCCTTGAGCAGAACGATTTCGTCGCCCCGCAACACCGCCTTGAGGCGCGGCCCGAGGGCATCGACGTCCGGCGCCAGCAACAGCCGCCGGCCGAGCGCCGCGCGGTGCGGCTCGAACGCCGGGACGAACTCCCCCACGGCGGCGACCACGGCCGGCGCGAGCGCGGCGATCTCGGCCGCCGCGAGCGCATGCAATCTGGCACTCTCGGGCCCGAGCTCCAACATCGAGCCCACGACCACCGCCAGGGGCCGCCCCCGCCGCTGCGCCAGCCAGTGCGCGAATCTCACCGCCCAGTGCAGCGAGCCCGGATTCGCGTTGTAGGTGTCGTCGATCACCGTCAGGCCGCCCAGCTCGAGCATCGCCCCCCGCCCGCCGGGCAGGCGCACACCGGCGAGCGCCGCCACCGCCCGCGCCGGGTCCGCTCCCACTTCCCGTCCCACCGCGAGCGCGATCAGCGCGTTCTCGATCTGGTGGAACCCCACCACAGGCAGCGTGACCGTGTGGCCGCGCCAGGTGAGCCGCGGGTGGCCGCCGTCGTCGAGCTCGGCCGCGTCGGGCCGCACGTCCGCCTCCGGCCCGGTGCCGGCCACCACCGTGCGCGCCC
>DATDFC010000014.1:0-18754 GCA_036522815.1 Gemmatimonadales bacterium
TGAGGCATTCAAACTGAAACCTGACGCGCCCGATCGTAGTCCCACACGGTCGGGCGCGTTAGTTTTCCTTCCCTTTCATCTTCTCAGAGGATCCTTGCTCGCCCTGCTGCTGGTTTCGAGCGCGTTGATCGCGCAAACGCAAAACCCCGCGCTCCGCGCGGCCCAAACGATCACCCCCGCCGACATCAAACGCCGCATCGGGATCATCGCCGACGATTCGATGAAGGGACGCGATACGCCGAGTCCGGAGCTGGACAAGGTCGCGAACTACATCGCGGGCGAGTACCGGCGGTTGGGCCGCAAGCCCGCGGGTGATCGCGGGACGTTCATCCAGCGCTACGCGGTCGATCGCGTGCGCGTCGTGAGCGACAGTTCGACCGCCTTCGTTCACGGCGGGCCGGGGGCCGCGCTCAAGTACGGCACGGATTTCATTCTGGCCGATAACATGTTCGAGAACGGCGACTATGCCGGCGACCTCGTTCTGGTCTCCGGGCCGCTCAGCGGCGCCACGGCCGATACCGCGGCGCTCGCGGGCAAGATGGTCATTCTGGCTACCGGAAGACTGCGCGGCGCCGACCGTGATCGCGTATTCGGCTGGAAGCCCGCCGCCGTCGTATTCGTGAACAACGCACCCGACTCCGTCTGGAGCCGAGTGACCAGCCGGCTGAGCGGTCCCACGTTGCGTGATCCCGGGCGAACCGTCGGTGGCCCGCTCACCCTCGTCATCCGCTCCACCGCCCTGGGCCCGGTCCTGTCCGCCCTCGGCGTCGATTATGCGGCCGCGCAGGGCGCCACGACGTTCAGCGTCAAACCGCTCAGCGGCGCCCAGCTGCACGTCCACGCGCGCCTCGAAGCGGTCGACAAGAGTTCCGCACCCAATGTGGTCGCGATTCTCGAGGGGAGCGACGCAACGCTGAAGAACGAGTACGTGGTTTTCAGCGCGCACATGGATCACGTGGGCGTCGCGGGGCCACGCGGCAGCGGCGGTTGCCGCGCGCAGGGAGCCGACTCCATCTGCAACGGCGCCGACGATGACGGTTCCGGAACGGTCGCGGTCGTCGAGATTGCCGAGGCGTTCGCCGGCATGACGCCGCGCCCCAAGCGGTCGATCATTTTCTTGAACGTGAGCGGCGAGGAGAAGGGCCTGTGGGGCAGCGCGTACTTCTCCAATCACCCCGCGGTTCCGATCGCCAACATCGTCGCCGATCTGAACATCGACATGATCGGCCGGAACTGGAAAGACACGATCGTGGCGATCGGCAAAGAGCATTCGGATCTGGGCGCGACGCTGAACCGCGTCGGCGCCGCGCACCCGGAGCTCAACATGCGTCCGATCGACGACATCTGGCCGCAAGAGAACTTCTATTCCCGGTCTGATCACTACAACTTCGCGAAGAAGGGCGTGCCGATCCTGTTCTTCTTCAACGGCACGCATGCCGACTACCACCAGGTGAGCGATTCGCCGGACAAGATCGACGCCGAAAAGGAGGCACGCTTCGCCCGGTTGGTGTTCTACCTGGGCCAGGCCGTGGCGAACACGACCGCGCGACCGCAGTGGAACCCGGACAGCTACAAGCAGATCGTGGGCGGCACCAACTGACGTTCAGGTGACCGCTTTCAACAGCTCGGCGTTGGTCTTGGTACGCCGCAGCTGCGCCAGCAGCCCCTCCATCGCCTTCTCCGGAGGAAGCCCTACCAGGCCCCGCCGCAGCTGCTGTCTGGCCGCAACCGTCGCCGCATCGGCCAGCAGCTCCTCGCGCCGGGTGCCGCTGGCCGCGACGTCGACCGCCGGATAGATGCGCCGGTCGGCCAGGGCCCGCGACAGCCGCAGCTCGGCGTTGCCCGTCCCCTTGAACTCCTCGAAGATCACGTCGTCCATGCGACTCTCCGTCTCGACGAGCGCGGTGGCGATGACGGTGAGCGAGCCGCCGTCCGGCACGGCCCGCGCGGCGCCGAACAGTCCCTTGGGCTTGGCGAGGGCGTTGGCGTCGAGGCCCCCGGACATGGTCCGGCCGCTGCCGCGCCCGGTCGTGTTGTGCGACCGGGCGAGGCGCGTGAGGGAGTCGAGCACGATCACGACGTCCCGTCCGAGCTCGACCTGCCGGCGCGCGTGCTCGAACACCATGTCGGCCACCGCGACGTGCCGCTCGTGAGACAGGTCGAAGCTCGACGCGACCACCTCGCCCCGGCCCCAATCGATCATCTCGCTCACCTCCTCCGGGCGCTCGTCCACGAGCAGCACGAGGAGGGTCGCCGCGGGATGGTTGAGGACGACGCCCTCGGCAATGGCCTGCAGCATCACGGTCTTGCCCGCCTTGGGGGGCGACACAATCAGCGCCCGCTGGCCGAAGCCGAGCGGGCAGATCAGGTCGACGACGCGCTGGGTCTCCGCGGTGCGCGGGCTCGATGCGCGCGGCGACTCGAGCACCAGCGGACGCGCGGGATGCACGGCGCCGAGCTTGGCGAACTCAGGACGCTCGACCAGGCGCCCGGGCGGCGCGCCGTTCACGCTCGCGACCCTGCCGTTCTCGAGCGTGACGAGATCGCCGCGACGCAGCCCCGGGAGCCGCACGCCGGGATCTCCCTTGGCGGGCAAATAGCTGTTGGCGGCGAGCCGCACGGCGCCGCCGTTGGAGGTGGGGTCGAACCAGCCGGTGATGGGGGGCAGAGAGCCTCAGTCAGCTAAAGATAGCGCCTATATTTCTCCCGCACATGCGCCAGGATCACATCCGCAACTTCTGCATCGTGGCCCACATCGACCACGGGAAATCGACGCTCGCCGACCGCCTGATCGAGCTCACGGGGACGCTGGACAAGCGCCTCATGCGGGAGCAGGTGCTCGACACGATGGACCTGGAGCGCGAGCGCGGCATCACCATCAAGCTGAATGCCGTCCGCATGAACTACCACTCGCGCGACGGCGGCATCTACGAGCTGAATCTGATCGATACACCGGGGCACGTGGACTTCACCTACGAGGTGTCGCGGTCGCTGCAGGCGTGCGAGGGCGCGATCCTGGTGGTCGACGCCTCCCAGGGCATCCAGGCCCAGACCATCTCCAACCTGTTCCTTGCGCTCGACGCGGGGCTCGAGATCATCCCGGTCCTGAACAAGATCGACCTGCCGGGAGCCGAGCCCGATCGCCGCGCCCAGGAGATCCATGAGCTGATCGGGGCGAAGCCGGAGGAGATCCTGCGCATCTCGGCCAAGGAGGGCACCAACGTCCCCGAGTTGCTCGAGGCGGTGGTGCGCCGCATCCCGGCGCCCCCGGGCACGGCCGATGCGCCGCTGCGTGCCCTGATCTTCGACTCGTATTACGACCGCTACCGCGGCGCCATTCCCAGCATCCGCGTGGTGGACGGCACGATCCGGCCCGGTATGAAGATCGCGTTCGGGGCGCACAAGGAAGACCTGTACGAGGTCGACGAGGTCGGCTACCTGCAGCTCGGCCACAAGCCTACTGAGCAGCTCGAGGCGGGGGAGGTCGGGTACTTCGTCGCCAACGTGCGCGGCGTGCGCGAGACGCGGCCCGGCGACACCGTGTTCGACGCCGAGCACCGGGACGTGGCGCTCCTGCCCGGCTACCGCGACATCAAGTCGATGGTGTTCGCCGGGCTGTACCCGACCGAGCCGAACCAGTTCGAGGAACTGCGCGACGCGCTCGCCAAGCTGCAGCTCAACGACGCGTCGCTGCATTACGAGCCCGAATCGTCGGTGGCGCTGGGCTTCGGGTTCCGCTGCGGGTTCCTTGGCCTCCTGCACATGGAGATCGTGCGCGAGCGGCTCGAGCGGGAGTTCAATCTCGACCTGATCAGCACCGTCCCCAACGTGGAATACCATGTCCACAAGACCGACGGCACCATGGACCTGGTCGAGAACCCGAGCCTGCTGCCGCACGGCTCGGCCGTGGACCGCATCGAGGAGCCGTACGTGAAGGCGCGGATCGTCGCGCCGGCGGAGTACATCGGCGCGATCATGAAGCTGGGCCAGGAGCGCCGCGGGGTGTACGGGGGGATGCACTACGTGGACCCGACCCGGGTGGACTTCACCTGGGAGTTCCCGCTCGCCGAAATCATCCTTGATTTCTACGACAAGCTGAAGACGATCTCGCGCGGCTACGCCTCGCTGGACTACGAGTTCCTGGAGTACCGGCCGTCGGACCTCGTCAAGCTCGACATGCTGCTCAACGGCGACGCCGTGGACGCATTCTCGGTGATCATCCACCGCGACAAGGCGTACGAGTGGGGCAAGAAAATCGCGGAGAAGCTGCGCGAGCTGATCCCACGACAGCTGTTCGAGGTGGTGATCCAGGCCGCGATCGGCACGAAGGTGATCGCCCGGGAAACGATCCGACCGCTGCGCAAGAACGTCACGGCGAAGTGCTACGGCGGCGACGTGACCCGCAAGCGCAAGCTGCTCGAGAAGCAGAAAGAGGGGAAGAAGCGGATGAAGCAGGTGGGCACGGTGGAGATCCCGCAGGAAGCGTTTCTCGCGGTTCTCCAGGTGGACTGACCGCCCGGTCGGGACGGCGTTAGGTTCCGGTGTGGTCAATCGCCGGACATGCGCCGTCGTGCTGGTGGGTCTCGCGACAGCGACCGGTTGCTGGACGTACAACTACCAGAGCCCCGCTGGGCCGCGGTACGCCGGTGTGGCGCTCCCCCCAACGCCGGCCGTTCCCAGCAGCGGCGCCCCCGGCATCCGTGTGGTGACCTTCAACGTGCAGTACGCCCGGCATGTCGATCGGGCGATTGCGCTGCTCCGCTCGAGCGCCGCGCTGCGAGGCGCCGACGTCATCACGCTGCAGGAAATGGACGCGCCTGGCGCGCGCCGCATCGCCGAGGCACTGTCCATGTCCTACGTGTATTATCCCGCGTCGGTCGCGCCGGAGACCGGCCGGGACTTCGGCAACGCCATCCTGTCTCGCTGGCCCATCGTCGCGGACGCGAAGATCGTGCTGCCGCATCTCGCGCGGTTCTGGCGCTCGGAGCGGATTGCGACCGCGGCCACGATCCTGGTGGGCGGCGCGCCGCTGCGCGTGTACAGCGTGCATCTGGAAACTCCAGTGGAGCTCGGGCCGGGTTCGCGGCGGGATCAGGCCCGCGCCGTCCTGGCCGACGCCGGCGCCTATGCGCGGGTGGTGGTGGGCGGCGACATGAACAGCCGGGGCATGGGCAAGCAGTTTCGCGCCGCCGGGTTCCTCTGGCCCACCGAGCACAATCCCAGGACCCACCTGATCTTCAACTGGGACCACATTTTCTTTAAGGGTTTCGGTCCGGCGGACGGCATGACCAGCGGAGTCGTGCGGGACACAGTCGGCGCCAGCGACCATCGGCCGGTCTGGGCGGTCGCGACGTACTAGCGGGCACGGTCCCACGGTAGTACATCCAACCGGGCGTGCGTGCTCGTACCTCGGTCCGATACGCGTTGCTGTTCCTGGGCTTCTCGACCGCCGGATTCTCTCCCGGATCGGCCCGACCCGCGGCTGCCCAGACCCCACGCGCCCCCGACGCGGGCGGCCGCACCGCTTCCCTCGGACAGCCGCTCCGCTGGCACTGGCAGGGCGGCATCGGCGCCGGAGCCTACCGCGAAGGTCTGTCGAACGATCTCATACTGCGCGCCGAGGGTGGTGTGTACCACGCGCCGCTCAACCCGGTGACCAAGCTGGTGGAGTTTGGGGCGGAGGCCTACGTCGGCGCGCGCGGTCGCAACGCGGACGGCGGAATGCGCGCCATTCTGCAGGTGCCCTACCTGAGCGGCGGCATGGGGGCGGACTACAACCTGCGCAGTGGCCGCGTCGACATGCTCGTGACGCTCCACACGCCGGTGCGCCGCGGCGGCCTGTTGACCCGGGGCTCGCTGCTGCGGCTCAACTGGTACCCGATGCTGCGACACAGCTTCACCATCGGCGTGTCGGTTCCGCTGGCGGATCCGCTCGCCGGCCGTAACCGCCCCATCCAGGATTACGTCGTGGTCGCTCACGACTTCCACTCACCCGTCTCCCACCTGGCCACGAGCTCGACCCTCGACGCCGCACTCGACAGTTTGCGCGTCTCGGCCGAGTGGATCCGCCAGCTGGTCGTTCCGTTCCTCGATCAGGATGGCCGTGATGGGGGCGTCGCACTCGCGCGCACCGCCGCGTACGTGGCGGATCTCAAGGCGCGTCTGGCGGTGCGGAGCGTGTCGGAGGAAGTGCGCTTCTTCCACACTCAGATGGAGCAGCTCTTCGCGACCGCCGCCGGAAGCGCTGCCGCAGGCCGGGACCTGGCGCGGCGGTGCCGGGCGATCCTGCTCGACGACGTCCTCCTGCCCTACGACCGGTTGCTGGGGCGCAAGAAGCGCAACGATACCCTGAAGGAGCTCGGCATGGCGGCCCGCGGACGGTTCGGCCGGTGGGTGGCCTCGTCCGTCCTGGTGCCGAGCAGCCGTGTCGAGAACGTGCTGTTCGTCTTCGAGCGTCTGACCGACATTCTCGAAGCGCAGCGAAGACAGAGCGCGAAGCAATGGGACGATCCCCGGCTGGTGTGGCTGCCGCTGCAGTATGCGCTGCTGCCCGAAGAGTACGACGAGCAGTCCGAGCTGGACGCCCTGGTTGAACGGGCCACCGATGTCCGGTTCACCGACCATAATCAGGTCTCGTACGTCGCCAACCTGCAGTTCCACTGGCAGCTGCTGCAGATGATTCGTGAGGCTCGGGACTACCACGTCCTCTGGATCCACGATTTCCCGGCGTCGACGCCGGACCAGACGCTCGACTGGGGGGCATTCGATCAGGTGGTCGACGGCTATCTCACCGCACTCGCCGAGCGGGTCGAGGCCTACGACACGACCCCGAAGCTGCCGTCGTACTTCATCTTCGTGGACCAGCACTACTACGAGCAGCGCAAGTCGCGTGTGCTGATGACGGTGTTGGAAGACCCGTTGCATGCCTCTTCCCGCTTGCCGCTCGGTACCGCGCGCGATGCCGAGCGGCTCGCCGGTGCGCTCGAGCGACTCCGCCACGCCGTGCAGCACTCCCGCGTGTTGCAGGCCGAGGCACGGGAATATGGCGACGCCTGGTTGCGCAACCGCATCAAGGTGCACGTCAACGTCACGAACCGTGTCGACGCGTCGTTCTGGAGCGGCGGTCTCATCTCGAGCGTGTTCGGATATCCCGACGACGTGATGCGCGACCACCGCAAGATGGCGTTCCGTGACGTCACCGAGGACGACCCGTTCAGCGGCGAGGCGATCCTCACCGGCATGGGGGTCGGGCAGCAGTACCTCGGCCCGGGCTGGGACGACCGGTCGCTCATTCTGCGCGGCCCGGTCGTGTTGCAGCTGAAGCAGGCGGCGCGCGATCTCCTGTTGAGTCAGGGCATGGTCGAGCAGGATCTCCCTCCCCCGCTCCGCACCCGCCCGGCGGCCGACGGGACCGTGGCGCGGCCCGACGCCGCCCGCTTCGACGGACACGCCATGGCCCTGGTGAACGGAACGGGATATCTCCCGAAGCCGCTCAACGTCGGGAAGGCGGTGCTCTACTCGCTGATGCCGGCGGGCTCCGTGATCAAGGTGCCGGACTCGTTGTGGAACTCGACGTTCTACGCGGGACTCCTCGTGGGAGCGTGCCTGCGGGGGGCCGAGGTATTCATCATCGCTCCGGCCCTGGCGAATGCGCCGAGCAGCGGATTCCCCCAGATGGCGCGCGCGCACGAACTGTTCACGCGCCTGCTGCTCGTGCGCCGTGAGCTGGCCGGCGCGATCACCGCCGCCGGCGGCGACCTGCGCGTCGGATTGTACGCGCTCCCAGCCGATACGCGAGGGTTTGCCAGCCGGGCCGATCTGTGGGCCCGGCAGGTCGCCGCCACGCCGTTCCTGCAGGCGCTGCTGCCGTTCGCGCCGTCTCTCATGCCGACCGTCGCCGACGCCGGTCGCAACGCCGCCCGCTCCGACTCGGCCTTGCGGCCCAAGCTGCACCAGAAAGTTCAGTTCCTGGCGACGCCAGAGTTTTGGCGTGGAGTCACCGCTTCGCCGGAGTGGCCGGCGTTCATGGCGACCTACCTGCGGTACCGCCGCGCGACGTACGCGCCCGAAGGCGAGCACTTCGAAGGGGGTGCGCTCCCCGACTCGCTGGAGCGGATCGCCGAGCGCGTGCTCGACCGAGTGCGTGAGACGCCGCGCGCGGCGAGCTTTGCCATCGTCGGCTCTCAGAACCAGGGATTACCGCGGGATGTTCATGGACGGGGAAGTCGGCGTCCTGTTCACCGGCGCGGAGTCGTTGGTGCCATTGATCGACCTCGTGTTCATGGTCGGCACGGTCACCTGGGTGGACGATCAGGCGACCCTCGATCGGCTGCTCCCGCCGGTGGGCGAGCTGCGACGGCGCATCGCTCGCATCACGAAGGACGGCGTGTGACCGTCGGCACCCTCCTGCTCACAGCCGCGCTCCTCGCCCAGGTGGGGGAGGTGCAGCTCGGGGTGGTCGCGAGCGCCGGCACCGGTGCGGCGTACGGACCCGGAGCGGGTGCGGTGCTCGGCGTGGCGGCCGGTCGCCTCGCCTACGTGGGACTGCGCTGGGCCTACCACCACGGAACCACGAAGGCAGGGGTGACGAGCCGCGTGCAGGTGTTCGCGGTGGACCTTGGCGTGCTGATCCCGGTTGGGACGCTCGAGGTCGTGCCGGGTCTGAGCCTCGGGGCCGTCAGGTTCGCACAACGCGCTCCCGGCATCGCCGACAACGCGACCGAGTTTCTCGCGGCACCAGGCGTGTCCGTGGAGGTGCGGGCCTGGCGCGTCGCGCTCATACCAGAATTGCAATACCACCTGGCAGGGGAACCAGACCTGCCCTCGCCGGTCGATCACCGCGGGCTGGTCGGCTCATTGAGGCTCGTGATCCCGCTCGAGATCGGTCGGATCCGACGCTAGCCGTCGCTGCTCAACACGGCGCCTCCGCGCGGTGAGAGCAACCGGCCCGCTGGTCGTGGCGCTCGTGCTGTGCCATGCCGGTGCGCTCGCCGGACAGGCGACCGCGCGGTGGAAACCGAGCGTTTACCCCGCCGAAATCCACTTGTCCGGAAATACGGGGCCGCAAATCGGAGTGGGCTTCGGGTACTCCCGCAAAGCGGACACCCTCTCAACGGGTCTTCCGGACGCGAGCTTCACCGCATCGGCAGGCTACGGGTGGCGAGGAAGCTGGTTCGGCTCGCTGGCCCTTCGCGCACCGGGGTTGTGGCCCCGGTGGCGCGTCGTGCTGACGGGGCTCGCCCGACGGGAAGCCCGGTTCGAGTTTCTGGGTCTCGGCAATGAATCCGTCTACGTTACGGACTCGGTGAACGACACGCAGCCGTACTTCTACAAGGCGCGCCGCACGCGATATCGCGCGACACTCGAGGGGACGCGAGCCATCAGCGCGAGCTGGAGCGTTGCCCTGGCGGCGGGCGTAGCGCGCACCCGATTCGATTCGCTCGCCGGTCCGTCGTTGTTTCTGGCTACGTACGGCTCGGCAGTGGTCGAGACCGACCGGACGGCGCGTCTGAGCGTCGTGTTCGACGGCCGGGACAGCGAGTCTGACGCGCGTCGGGGAGTCTTCGTGGAGGTGAGCGCGACCTTAGGATCCGGGGGAGGAGGCTACACGCGGTACGCCAGCATCGTCCGGGCGTACGTCCCGCTGGGAGCGCAAACCTCGGCCGCGATGAGGGTCGCGAGCACGCGCACCGTGGGTCGCCTGCCCCTGAGCGCACGCTTCGAGGTTCCCATGTGGGAGGGCCCGATCGAAGTGCTCGGCGCGCCGGTATCACACCGCGGGCTCCGCTCCCAACGCTTTGTCGGCCGGGATGTGGAGTTCGGGACCGCCGAAGTGCGCCACCGTCTGTTTCGTCGCGGTCGGATCGAGTTCCTGGGCGCGGCGTTCGTCGACGTCGGGCGCGTGTTCGAGGGAGAGCCCTCCGCCCTGACGCTCAAGGGCCTGAAGTACGGCCCCGGTGTGGGCCTGGGCGTGCGATGGAAGGGCAAGTCAGTGGTCCACCTCTTCGCCGCGCACGGGCCGGACGGCGTCGTCTTTTCGAGCAGGACGGGTTGGGGCTTCTAGATTACACAGTCGCATGCCCGACGTCCCCGCCGCTCCCGGCCGCGCCCTGGTCATCCAAACCGCCTTTCTGGGAGACGTCGTCCTCACCACGCCGCTCGTCCAGGCGCTGGCCGCGCGGCACGGGCCGGTGGACGTCGTGACCACCCCCGCCGCGGCACCGCTCATCGAGACGCACCCGGCCGTGCGGCGCGTGATCCCCTACGATAAGAAGGGCCGCGATCGCGGCCTGAAAGGGCTGCTCGGACTCAGTCGCACCCTGCGGGCGGAGCGGTACGAATGGGCGTATCTTCCCCACCGCTCCCTGCGGACGGCGCTGGTGGCGTGGCTCGCCCGCGTGCCGCGGCGCGTCGGGTTCGACGATGGCTGGCCGCGGCTGTACACCGAGGTCCGGCCGCGGCCGAAGACGGGGCACGAGGTCGACCGGCTGCAGGCGCTGGGGGCCCCCGCCCTGACGGGCGGGGCCATGGCGCCCGCTATGCCCGCCTTGGCGACGACCGCCGAGGATCGCGCTGCGGCAGAGGGCTTTCTGCGGGAGCACGGGATCGGCGCGGAGTTCATCGCGCTCGCGCCGGGGTCGATCTGGGGCACGAAGCGGTGGCCCTACTATGGAGAGCTGGCCCGGCGGCTGCGGGACCGGGTGGGCATCGTGCTGGTCGGCGGGCCGGAGGACGGGGAGATAGCGGAGGAGATCGTCAGGGGGGTGGAGGGCGGTGGAGGGCGGTGGAGGGCGGTGAATGGGTGCGGCAGCCTCACGCTGCGGCAGTCCGCCGAGGTCATCCGGCGAGCGGCGGTGCTGGTGACGAACGACAGCGCGCCGCTGCATTTCGCCCAGGCCGTCGGCACGGTGACCGTGGCGATCTTTGGACCGACGGTGCCAGCGTTCGGATTCGGGCCACGCGGTCCGCGCGACCAGGTGGTCGAGCTCACGGGGCTGCCGTGTCGCCCGTGCTCCGCGCACGGGCCGCCGAGCTGCCCCTTGGGGCATCATCGCTGCATGAAGTCGCTCACGGTGGATGACGTCCTTCACGCCATCGAGGAGACCGGTGCGCTACGTCGTCGGGATTGACATCGGCGGAACGAACATCGTGGCGGGCACGGTGGCCGAAGACGGCTCGGAGCTCCTGGGTCTCGTCTCGGAGCCGACCTTTTCGGAGCAGGGCGCCGACGCCGTGATGACGCGGATCGTGAAACTGACGCGGGCGTCGATGGCGGCGGCGCGCGGCAAGGAGATCGCGGGCGTCGGCATCGGATCGCCCGGTCCGCTCGACACCAAGACCGGGGTCGTGTTGCTCACGCCCAACCTCGGCTGGACCAACTTTCCGCTGCGCGACCGGCTCTCGCAGGCGCTGGGGCTCCCGGCCGCGCTCGACAACGATGCCAACTGCGCCATCTTCGGCGAGTGGTGGCGCGGCGCGGCCCGCGGCGCCAGTCACGTCGTCGGCCTCACGATCGGCACGGGCATCGGCGGCGGCATCGTGCTCGGGGGCGAAGTCTACCGCGGCGCGTCCGACATCGCCGGCGAGATCGGGCACATGACCATCGACTCGACCGGCCGGCTCTGCAAGTGCGGCAACTACGGCTGCCTCGAGGCCTACGCGTCGGGTCCGGCGATCGCGGCGCGCGCGGTCGAAGGGATCAGGCCGGGCGCCGACACGTCCCTGCCCAAGTATGTGAACGGCGATCTCTCGAAGATCACCGCGCAGCTGGTGTACGAGGCGGCGCACGACGGCGACGACTACGCGCGCGAAGTGGTGAAGGACACGGCCAAGTTCCTGGGCGCGGGTGTCGCCAGCATCATCAACATCTTCAACCCCGAGGTCGTGGTCGTGTGCGGCGGCGTGACACTCGCGGGCGATCGCCTGTTCGAGCCGCTGCGGGCGGAAGTGCGCCGGCGGGCGTTCAAGCCGGCCACGGATGTGTGCCGCATCGTCCCCGGCGAGCTGACGGGCACGGCCGGCGTGTACGGCGCGGCCGCGGTGTTCATCAAGCACACACGGGGACGGGTGTGAAGCGGCTGGGCGTGATCGGGTCGATGGTGTGGGACACGATCTACGGGCGCGACCCCGCGCGCCCCGCGATCGAGGAGTGGGGGGGGATCTCGTACTCGCTCGCCGCGCTCGACGCCACCCTGCACGACGACTGGCAGATCGTGCCGCTCGTGAAGGTGGGGCGCGACCTGGCCGCGCGCGCGAACGAGTTCCTCGGCACCCTGCACCACGTGGCCCCCGGGGCGCGCTTCCTCGAGGTGCCGGCGCCAAACAACCGGGTCACGTTGCGTTACTACCAGACCGCACGCCGCTGCGAGCAGATGTCGGGGGGCGTGCCGCCGTGGACGTGGCCGGAGCTGGGGCCCCAGGTGCGCGACCTGGATGCGTTGTACCTGAACTTCATCTCCGGCTACGAGCTGGACCTGGAAACGGCCCAGCTGTTGCGGCGCGGCTTCCCGCGATTCGTCTACGCCGACCTGCACAGCCTGTTCCTCGGGAAAGCGCCCGACGGCACGCGGGTGCCCCAGCCGCTGCCCGACGCGCCGGCGTGGTTCGGCTGCTTCGACGTGGTGCAGCTGAATGAAGACGAGATGGCGCAGCTCGGCCCCGATCCACTGCTCGTCGCCGCGGGGGCCCTGGCACGCGGCTGTCAGACCCTGGTCGTGACACTCGGGCCCCGGGGCGCGGCTTACTTCACCGGCCGTCCTGTGCGGACCGCGCGGATCGCGGCCGACATAGCGTCCGACCCGGACGGTGATCCGACGGGCTGCGGCGACGTCCTCGGGGGCACGCTCGTGGCCTCGCTCGTCGGGGGCGCCCCACTCGAGGAGGCGCTCCGCCTCGGGACGCGGATGGGGGCGCGCAATGTGGCGCACCGCGGCGCCACGGGACTGCGCGACCACCTGCTGGGCCGTCTCTCGCCGGTATGACGCGGCTGGTCGACGTACCGGCCCAGTTCGACGATCGCACGTTCGAGCAGTTCGCAGGTGCCTACGCCGCGGCGGCCCGGGACGGCGAGCGGCTGCTGTTCGACGCCCACGCGACGGAGTGGGCGTCCCCCTACGGGCTGGTCGGCCTGCTGGCGGCCGGTCAGGCGGCGCGCGCCGCCGGCGCCGCCGAGCCGCCGCTGCTCACGGCGCCGACGCACGCCGAGGTCCTGACCTACTGGACGCGCGCCGGTTTTTTTCGCGAAGCCGCCGAGCTGTTCGAGATCCACGGCAGGCTGCCGCGGGTGAAGCCGGCGGAGCAGAGTGACGTCCTGCTCCCCGTGACGCCGGTGCGGGCGGCGGAGGACGTGCATGCCGTGGTGTCGAACATCCAGCAGCGCGCGTCGGCCATTTTGGCGTCGGAGCTGGCGCTCGATCCGAAGGCGACGATGGGTTTCGCTATGGCGCTTTCGGAGGCGTGTCAGAATATTGTAGAACACGCCGGCACGGGCGGCTGGGTCGCGGTGCAGGCGTACCACTGGCGCCGCAAGCTGGCACGGCGCGTGGTGGTGATCGCGGTGGCGGACGCCGGGGTGGGGTTCCGCCACTCGCTCGAGCCGACGCAGAGCAAGCGCTTCGGCGCCCGCTGGAGCGACGCGGCGGCGCTGGAAGCGGCTTTGATCCAGGGGATCAGCCGGTTTCGCGATCCGGGGCGGGGGCAGGGGCTCGCCGGGATCCGGCGCTACCTCAGCCGCTGGGACGGCAAGATCGCGATCCGCAGCGGCACGGCGCGCATCGCGATCGTGCCCAAATGGGACGACGACGTACCGTTGCAGGACGGCCTCCCGGCCTTTCCGGGTGCCCAGGTGCTCATCATCATTCCCGAGCAGGGATCCACGACGCCGTGATACAACACATCGATGTGCATGCGGTGCTCCAGGAGTCGGTGTCCGGCGTGTACGCGGACCTGGTCACCCGACCCACCGGACGCGTGGTACGGGAGCGCATCGAGCGGGCCATGGCCACGGCGCAGGATCCCGTCACCGTGACCCGTATCGACTTCACGGGCGTGGGCTGCATCGACTACTCCTGCGCCGACGAGATCGTGGCGAAGCTGCTGCGCGACCGGCGCGCGGTCGTGGTGCTCTCCGGGATCTCGGACGGCCACCGCGAGGCGATCGTGCCGGTGCTGGCGGGCCACGGGCTGGCGGCGCTGATCGAGCGGCCCGACGGCGGCGGGGAGCTCGAGGCGTTGGGGGCGCCCGAAGCGGCGGCGGCGCTGCTCCACGACCTGGTGGCGCGGCGGCTCGCCGTGCGCACGTCCGCAGGGACCATCGCGCTCACGCTCGCGTGATCGGGCGAGGCCGGTGAAGCGCCGCCTCGGCTTCTCGACCCACGCGGTGCACGGCGATCCGGAGGCCCGTCCGGACTGGACGCCCATCGTCACCCCCCTGTATCAGAGCGCGACCTTCACCAATCCCATCGGCTCGACCCAGGAAGTCATCTACGCCCGGTACGGCAACAATCCCAACCACCTCGCGATCGCCAAGCGGCTGGCGCTGCTCGAGGGCGGCGAGGCGGCGATCTTCGTGGGCAGCGGCATGGGCGCCGTCGCGCTGTCGCACCTGGCCGTGCTGCGACCGGGCGACCATCTGCTGGCGAGCGAGTGGATCTACGGCGGGGTGCAGCGGCTGTTCGCACAGGAATTCGGGCGGTTCGGCATCGACGTATCGCTCGTGAACCCGCTGGAGCAGCGTACCTGGAAGCGCGCCCTCAAGAAGAACACGCGCGCCATCTTCGTGGAGACGCCGACCAACCCGCTCCTACGGGTGCTCGATCTGGAGCCGATCGCGGCGCTGTGCAAGACGGAGGGGCTGGCGCTGCTGGTGGATTCGACGTTCGCGACGCCGCTCAACTTCCGCCCGCTCGAGCACGGCGCCGACGTGGTGATTCACAGCGCCACCAAGTACCTGAACGGCCACGATGACGTCCTCGCCGGCGCCGTGGTGGGCAGCGAGTCGGTGATCGAAGAGGTGCGCAAACTGCTGCATGTGTGGGGCCCGGCCCTGGACCCGATGGCGGCGTGGTTGATCGAGCGGGGGATGAAGACGCTGGGCGTGCGCGTGCCGCGGCAGAACCAGACAGCGCTGGCCGTGGCCGAGTGGTGCGCCAAGCAGGCGCAGTTCGCCGCCGTGCACCACCCGGGGCTCGCCTCGCACCCCGATCACGACGTGGCGAAGCGGATCCTCGACGGACTGGGCGGCATGGTGGCGGTCGAGCTGAAGGGCGGCGCCCGGGCAGCGGAGCGGTTCCTGCGCGCGCTCACGATCGCCGCCCACGCGCCGAGCCTCGGGGGGGTGGAGACGCTGGTGTCGGAGCCGCGGCTCACGTCGCACGCGATGCTCACGCCCGATGCGCGCGCGCGGGCTGGCATTCCCGATGGGTTTCTGAGATTTTCCATCGGACTGGAGGATGCCGACGACCTCATCGCGGACTTTGCGCAAGCCCTGGCGCAACTGTAAGTGATCAAGTTCACGAATGTCTTCAAGGCCTTCCCCAAGGGGGGGCTCGCCCTGAAGGACGTCTCCTTCCACATCGCCAAGGGCGAGTTCGTGTTCCTCACGGGCCACTCCGGGGCCGGCAAGTCGACGGTGCTGAAGCTCGTGTTCGCCGAGGAGCCCGTGACGAGCGGCGAGGTGCGCGTCTCCGGGTTCAACGTCGCCGAGCTGCGCCGCAAAGACGTGCCGATGCTGCGCCGCCGGCTCGGCATCGTGTTCCAGGACTTCCGCCTGCTGGAGGACCGGACCGCGGAGGAGAACGTCGCCTTCGCGCTCGAGGTGACGGGCGCCCGCCGCTCGACCATCGGGGCGCGGGTGATGCGCGTGCTCACCCAGGTGGGGCTCGCCGCCAAGGCGCAGGCCTACCCCCGCGAGCTGTCCGGCGGCGAGCAGCAGCGCGTCGCGATCGCGCGCGCCCTGGTCAACGAGCCCACCGTACTGCTCGCCGACGAGCCGACCGGCAACCTGGACGAGCGGGCGACCCGGGGCGTGTTCCAGCTGCTGCGCGACATCAATGCCAGCGGCACGGCGGTGCTCATGGCCACGCACGATCTGGACCTGGTGCGCCAGGCCCCCTACCGCGTGATCGAGCTGCAGGAAGGGGCGCTCGTGTACGACTCCGTCGTGGACGAGCCGCGCGACCAGGCGGCGTCGCCGTGAACCTCACGATCCGCGAGGCCCTGCTCACGTTCCGCCGGGCGCCCCTGCTGTCGGCGCTTTCGGTGACGACCATCGCGTTCTCGCTGTTTGTGGTCGGGCTGTTCGGGCTGGTCGCGGTGAACCTGCAGGACGCCCTGCGCGGTGTGGCCGAGCGCGTGGAGATCGTCGCCTACCTCCTGCCCGGCACTCCGATCGAAACCATCACGCTTGCGGAGAAAGACATCGAGGCGTTCCCCGAGGTACAGTCGGCCGTGTACGTGAGCGAGGACTCGGCGCTGGCGCGCGCGCGGGGCGAGCTGGTCGAGTTCCGCGACGTGCTGCAGGAACTGGAGCGCAATCCCCTGCCGGCGTCGATCGAGCTGAAGCTCAAGCCGCGGTTTCGCGACGCCCAGCACGTCAACGAGGTGGCCGACCGGCTGCGCGGGTTCGGGTTCGTGGACGACGTGCGGTTCGGCCGCGACTGGGTGGAGAAGCTGGACCGGCTGCGGCAGGTGGCCGCGGCGGTCGGCCTGGTGGTGGGCGCCGCGTTCGCGGTGGTGGCGATCATCATCATCGGCACGACGATCCGCATGGCGGTGCTGCAGCGCAGCCGCGAGATCGCGATCATGCGACTGGTGGGCGCCACCGACGGCTTCATCCGGCGACCCTTCCTGCTGCAGGGCGCGATCAAGGGGATGCTGGGCGGGCTGGTGGCGATGGGGCTCGCGTACGGGGCGTACGTGCTGATCAATCGGTGGTTGATTCAGGCGGCGTTCTTCTCCCGAGAGCAGGCGCTCGCCATCGTCGGCTTTGGAACGCTGATCGGGCTGTTTGGCAGCGCCGCGTCGGTAGGGCGACACTTACGAAGGATATGAAGCGTCACGGAGAGACGTCGCGGAACAACGTCACGGAGAGACGTAGCGGCAGCCACTTCCCTCGACGTCTCTGCGTGACGTTTCTCTGTAACGCCTTATTCGTGACGCCTGTAGTCTCTCAACGACCCGCCCCGTTCGAGCAGCAGTTGAGGGATAACCAACAGCGATTGGAGGGCATCCGGCGCGAGCGCTCCGAGGTGGAGCAGGAGCTCGAGCGCCTGCGGACCCAGGCCCATTCCCTCTCCGACGAGCTCTCGAACATCGAGCGTCAAAAGGAGAGCACGAACCGCATCGTGAACGAGCTGGACCGCCAGATCAGCAGCCTCTCCGAACAAATCGATCGGACGACAGTGGACCTGCTGCTCGCGCAGGACGCCCTCGAAGAAAAGCGCGCCGTGCTCGAGCGGCGCATCGTCGACATCTACAAGCGCGGGGCGCTGTACTCCTACCAGGTGCTGCTCGCGGCGGAGACGTTTGGGGATCTCCTGTCTCGTTACAAGTACCTCTTTCTCGTGAGCCAGCAGGATCGTCTGCTCAAGAACGACATGTCCAAGCTGCAGCGGCGGATTGGGGGAGAGCGCAAGACCCTGGTGGATGCGCGCGACGCCCTGGCGCGGCGCAAGACCGAGCGCACCCAGGAGCTGGACCGGTATCTGGCGATCGAGCGGGAGCGGCAGGCGTCGCTCGTCGCGACGCGGCGCAGCGCCCGCCACGCGCTCGAGCGGCTGTCCGAGCTCGAGCGCGACGAGAAGAGCCTGAACGACCGGATCGCGGCGCTGGAGCGGGCCCGGCTCGAGGCGGAGGCGCGCGGAGCGGCGGCGGCGGCCGCGATCACCACCGCGGATATCGGCCAGCTCGACTGGCCCGTCGACGGACGGCTGCTGTACCGGTTCGGCACCGGCACGGGGCCGAACAAGACGCGCATCCCGTGGCACGGCATCGGCATCGCGGCCCCCACGGGGACGCCGGTGCGGGCCGTGGCCGCCGGCACCGTAAGCCTGGCCGGGCAGCTCGGCACGTACCTCAAATCAGTGCTGATCGACCACGGGGGCGGCTACTACACGTTCTACGGATACCTGAACGACGCGGTCGTGGCGCCGGGGGAGCGCGTCCTCAAGGGACAGGTCATCGGCCACGTGGGCGGCGGGTCGAGCGACCAGGGGCCGCATCTCCACTTCGAGATCCGTGGACGGGGAGGCATTGCCCTAGATCCGGTGAACTGGCTGAAATCCCATCGCTAGTCCGAACGGTGCTGCGCGACGCATTTTCGAGACGCTGTTCCGTGACGTCTCTCTCGTGACGCTGTTGGCAGTCATCGGTTGTCACAGCGACGATGGCCTGCTCCGAGTATCGGGAACCGTCGAGATCCGGGAGCTGCAGTTAGCCCCTCTCACGTGGGGACGACTGACGCGTCTTCTCAAAGATGAGGGCGACACCGTGCATCGCGGCGACACCATCGCCGTGCTGCACCAGCCCGGCCTCGATCCCCTGATCAGTCAGCGCCGCGCCCAAGCGCACGCGGCCGCGCAGCGCGTGAACGAGGTCGCGGCGGCGCAGGTGGACAGCGCCCGGGCGGCGAACGACCTCGCGCGAGCTGCGCCGCTCGCCGCTCAGAACATCGTCTCGCAGCAGCAGTACGACGGCCTGCAGGCGGCCGCCGCCGCCGCCACGGCGCGGCTCGCGGCCGTACGTGCTGCCCCGAGCG
>DATDFC010000015.1:0-11575 GCA_036522815.1 Gemmatimonadales bacterium
GGGCGGGAGTCGTCCTGGGCGTGAAGGACGGCGCGCGCGCCGGCTCGGGCACCAGTCGCACCACCTGCTCGGGCGCGGCCGCGCGGGCCGGGGCCGCGGCCGGCGATGGGGTCGAATGCCCGGTGGAGTGCACCGCCCTGCTCCTGGCCCGCGTCAGCGCCTCCGCTGCGTCGCCATTCATCGGGTCGGCCGAGAGCAGCCGCGTCAGCCAATCCACCGCCTCGTCGTAGCGGTGGCCGCGCTCCGCGATCTCCGCCAGGATCTTGAGCGCGAGCACATTCTCTTGGTCGAGGGCCAGGACCTTACGGAACACGTCGGAGGCGCCCGGGTCGTTCTTTTGATCCATGAGACAGCGCCCCAACACGATATGAGCGCTGACGTAGTCGGGGTGCTGCTCGAGACCCGCCGTACACAGCTCGATCGCTCTATCTAGTTCTCCTGCTTTGCGATAGGCGTCCGCCAGGGGCGCGAAGTTGCGGCCCTTGGGGTTCTCGGCCCAACGCTTTTCGAGCTTTTCGATCTCGCTGGTGTAGGCCACGGCCTAAGTGGTTGTGGGAATTGGACGAAGATAGTGTTTGCGAAGCCGCGCTGTCAATCGGAAACGACTCGCATCGCTTGAGTTTTCCCGTTGTCGTTTTTAGACTTAAGCCCCTTCCCACGTGCTCTACCCGGAGTTTTGAGTCCCTATGATGCGCTCGATGCGCGCCATCGTGAAGCCAGTGTTCTACGTGCTGGCGATCTCGTTCGTCGCCTGGCTCGCGATCGGTCAGGTCACCGACATCCTGGGCGGTGGCAAAGACGTGGTGCTCAAGGTCAACGGCGAGGTGGTGCGGTCGCAGCCGTTCCAGCTGCAGTACCAGGCGGCGCTCGAGCAGTACCGCCGGCAGCAGGGGGGGGCGCGCTTGAGCCGCGAGGACGAGCAGCAGGTCCAGAACCAGGTCGCCGATCAGTTCATTCACAACATCCTGCTGGAGCGCGCGTACCGGCGGCTCGGGATCACGGTGTCGGACGAGGAGATCATCCGGGCGGCGCGCAGCGGGCCGCCCCCGCAACTCCTGCAGCAGGTGCTGCAGGAGGCCACCTTTCAGACCAACGGCCAGTTCGACATCACCAAGTGGCAGCGCTATCTGTCGAGCGCGGGACCCGAATTCACCAGCCAGATCGAGCAGCTGTACCGCGATTATCTCCCCCAGCGCAAGCTGCAGGAATACCTCACCGCGGACGTGTACGTCTCCGATGCCAAGCTCTGGCGCATCTGGCGTGATCAGCACGAAGCGGTGACCGTCGCGGTGCTCGCGATGCGACCCGAGGACGTGCCCGACTCGCTCGCGCCGGTGTCGGACGCCGAGCTGCAGCAGTACTACCAGGCCCACAAGAACGACTTCAAGCGACCGGCCGCGGCATGGCTCAGCTACATCGCGCAGCCACGCGTCGCGGACGCCCGGGACTCGGCCGCCGCGCTCGCGCGGGTGCGGGCCCTGCGCGCGGAGATCACCGGCGGCAAGGCGAAGTTCGAGGACGTCGCCAAGAAGGAATCGTCGGACTCGGGAACCGGGGCCCGGGGCGGCGACTTGGGCTGGATCAAGCGCACCCAACCGGGCTTCGATCCCCGCTTCGTCGCAGGACTCCGGTCGCTCCCGGTGGGCGTCGTGAGCGAGCCGGTGCTGTCGAGCTTCGGGTACCACTTGATCCGCATCGATGCGGCGAAGGGCGACTCGGTGCACGCTCGGCATCTCCTGGTCGCGATCGCGCCCCAGGGGCAGCATCTCGACGCGATCGACGCGCGCACGGACACGCTCGACAAGCTCGCGGGGGATCAGACCGATGGTCGCCGGCTGGACAGCGCCGCGCACGTGCTCACGCTGCCGCTCGCCCGGGCGCCCAAGCTGGTGCAAGGCGAGCGCCTCGTGCTCCCCGAGGGTCCCGTGCCCGACGTGAGCGTCTGGGCATTCGACGCTCGCGCCGGCGAAACCAGCCCGGTGATCGACGGGCCGCGGGCCAGCTACGTGTTCCGCCTCGACTCCCTCGATCCGGCCGGCGTGCCGCCGCTGGCACAGCTGCGCGCCCGCGTGCTCGACGAGGCGCGCCACGAGAAGAAAAAGACGTTGGCCCGACAGCATGCCGAGCAGGTGGCGGGGGAGCTGCGCGGCGCCAGCGATCTTCTCGCGGCCGCCCGTGCCCACGGCCTGCGCGCCCAGAAGGAGGGGCCGTTCACGCGCGTGACTGCCGCGCCGGAGTTCACTCGTAACCCCGTCATGCTAGGGGCGGCGTTCGCGCTGCGCCCCGGGGAGCGCAGTCCGCTCATCGCCGGCGAGACGGGGTTCTTCCTGTTGCAGGGGATCGCCCGGACGAGCGCGGATTCGGCCGCCTGGCAGAAGCAACGTGATCAGCAGCGAGAGACGCTGATACGACCGATCGAGCAGGCGCGCATTCAGCAGTACCTCGCCGCCCTGCGCGCGCAGGCGACGATCGTGGACCGCCGCAACGAGATCTTCCGTCCCGCGGCGGCCGCGAGCGAGAGCTAGTCGCTCAGGCGCTTCGGATCGCCACTGGAGGGCACGGACCCCGACGCGGCCGGCGGCACGCTGCGCGGCGGCGTCAGCGGCTGGTCATCGCCGGTAGCCTCCTTGAGGCTCCGCTTGAACTCCTTGATCCCCTGCCCCAGGGAGGATCCGATTTCCGGAATCCGCTTCGCGCCGAACACCAGCACGAGCACGAGCAGGAGAATCAGGATGTGGCTGAACGACAGATCCCCGAACATAGACGCCTCGCGTCAGAAGATCGATCGGGCGACGTAGTACGCCAGCGCCACGCCCACCAGCGCGAGCAGCGATACGTCGAACCCGATCGGCCCGAGCGTGACAGACACCACCAGCAGGTCCATGTGAACCGGTCCCAGCGTGGGGGTCACCGCCCAGGTGAAGATATCCTTCGCCGGCCCCTGCGGCAGAAACCGGCGCAGCAGCGAGTGCAGGAATCCTCCCACCACGAAGCCGGTGGCCAGCACTCCGAAGTAAAATAGCGGCCTGCGCGGGCCTTGCGCCACGGCTTAGTTACGCCGCTCCACGGCGTACGCGATGCTGTCGCGCAGCGCGTCGCGGGCGGGCGACGCCGGGAGCACCTCCAGCTCCGCCTCCGCCTGCTGCGCCAGCTCGAGCGCGCGGCGCCGGGCGTAGTCCAGGCCGCCGCCGGCGGCCACGCGCCGGATCACCTCCGCCACCAGCGCGTCGGGCGGCTCGGGGGTGCCCATCAGCTCGGCCACGAGCCGGCGGTCGGCCGGCGCCATGTCGCCCAGCGCGGCAATGAGCGGCAGCGTCACCTTGTGCTCCCGCAGGTCCAGCCCCGACGGCTTTCCGGTCACCGCCTCGGCCGCCGTATAGTCCAGCAGGTCGTCCGCGATCTGGAACGCCATCCCCAGCCGCATCCCGAACCGGGCGAGCGCCTCGCGATACGGGGCGGGCGCGTGCAGCGCCCCCACCTCACACGCACCGGAGAGCAGCGACGCCGTCTTGGCGCGGATCAGCTGGTCGTACTGCTCCTCCCCGTAGGAGAGCTTGTCGTGCGCTTCCAGCTGGCGCATTTCGCCGACCGTCATCTCGTTCGTAACCCGCGCGAACACGCGCAGCGGCTCCAGGTCCTCCAGGCGGACCAGCTCGATGATCGCGCGCGAGTAGAGGTAGTCGCCCATGATCACCGCCACCTGGTGGGAGAACAGCGCGTTGATGGTCGGCATGCCGCGGCGCAGCACGGAGTGGTCGACGGCATCGTCGTGCACCAGCGTGGCGAGATGAATCAACTCCACCACCGCCGCGAGCGTCACGCCGCGCGGCTCGTCCGCGCCCGCCGCCCGGCTCGCGAGCAACAGCAGCGTGGGCCGGAACAGCTTACCCTTCATCCGCAGCAAGTGCTCGTTGACTTCGGCGATGACGGGGAACGCGGCCGCGATGATGCGCCGCAGCTCGTCTGCCACGCGCTCCAGCTCTTCGGCCACCGGACGCTGGATGTCGCCGAGGGTGGCGCGGGCGAGTTGTTGGCTCACGTCATTTCGCCTTGGCGAGCGCCTTTTGGCGCGCGCCCACGTCTTTGAACCGTATGTCCACGGCGAACACCCGCCCGTACAGGTCCCGCGCCTCGACCCGTTTGCCCTGCTCCTCGAGCGCCCGGGCCAGCCAGTACAGGATGCCGAGCCGCTCCTGATCGCCCGAGGCCGGCAGCTCGAGCGCGCGCCGCAGGATCGACTCCGCCACCACGTACGCCCCCTTTTCCACGAAGCACACGCCCAGGGCTTCCGAGCTGCGCAGCTTCCCCTCGGATGCGCGCAGCGCCTTCTGCAGCTCGGCGATCGCCTCGTCGAGCAACCCCATCTCCTTGAACGCGACACCCAGATCATAATGCGCCTGGAAGTCGGCTTCGTCGATGTTCTCGTCGATGCCCTGCTTGAAGCGCTGCAGCATGTCCTGGAAGTCCTGCTCTTCGTCGCCCGTCGGCTCCTCGTCGGCCACCTTCATGCGCGTGTCGCGCTCGGGCAGTTCCTCGTCCAGGATCATCGCGCTCAGGTCCACGAACTCTCCGGAGTCGACGGCCTCATCGCGCACTTTCAGCTTCGCGTCGCGCGCCGCGGTCCTCTGCTCGGCGCCGCGGGCCGGCGCCTTCGCCTTGGGCGGCGGCGGGGGCGGCGCCACCGGAGCCAGCATCGCCAGCGCCGCGGTGGCGCGCTCGTTCCCCGGATCGTGCTCGGCCACCCGCTGGTACACGGCACGCGCCTTGTCGGGGAGGTCGCTGCGCAGCAGCGTGTCCGCCAACTCCAGGTACGCGCCGATCAGCTTGACCTTGTCACCCGACTTGAACGCGAACTCCACCTGCTTCTGGCGGTGCCGGACGCTGTTGGGATCGAGCCGCAGGATCTCGTCCACGAGATCCTGCGCGTGGGGCAGCCTGCCGCGGTTCTCGAACCCGGTCGTGGCGTGGTCCAGCTCCTCGATGCCGCGCTCGCGCTCTCCCGCTTCGATCAGCGCCTCGCCCAGCGCCTGGTGCGCCTCCGGATCGTCGGGCTCGTCGGCCACCCTCGCTTCCAGTTCCTCGATCGTGGGCGGCGTCGGCGTCGCCTCGATGTTCGCGAACACGAGCGAGCCCCGGTCCGTACCCTGGTTCACCACGCCGTCGAGCCCCAGATCGATCGCGGCGGACCGGCGCCCCGACGGCGTGATCGACGTGTCGGCCTCGGTCTGGATGAACGCGGCGGCCGAATCGTCGGCGGTCGCCTCGTCGACCGCGAGCGGCTGATCGTCGACCTCGTGCGCCTCGTCGGTCGCCGCGGTATCGAAATCCGGCTCCAGCTCGAGGGGCGGGACCTCCACCACCGGCTTGCGACCAGGGGGCGGGGCTGGGGGCCGCTTCGGCACCACCGGCTTCACCTTGACCGGCTCCGCGCGGGGCGGCTCGAACTTGGGGGCCGGCTGCTTGGGTCCGGTCACCCGCGGCGGCGGCCCGACCGCAGGACGCGGCGCATGCGCGGGAGTCGCCGCGGGAGCGCCCGGCCGCTTCGGCGTCACCGGCGACACCCGCGGGGTCGCTTTCGGGACCGTCGCCTCGGGTAACTCGATCTCGACGTCGAGCAGCGGCTCGAGCTCGTCCTCCACCTCGGCCGCGCTGGCCTCCTCGCTCACCGTCGGCTCGAGCTCCGCGATCGGCGCCACGTCATCGACGCTCACATCCTCCCGCAGCGAGGGGACGTCGGCCGGGTCCACCCGCACGTCGCCGAATTCCGCGCTCGTGGTCTCGAAACCCTCCAGCGCGGCAGGCACGTTCGGCTCGAGCCCCTCCACCAGACTCGTGGATTCGATGCCGAGCGACGCATCCGGCTCGGCCGCAACCGGCTCGATCAACCCCTCAACGGGCTCCGGCTCGAGCTCGGGCTCGGGCTCAGGCTCCGGCACGGGCGGGGGTTTCGGCGGCGGCGCCGTCCGCGGCGTGTGCCCGGCTTTGGACGCCGGCGGCTCGTCCACGTCCAGAAACACCAGGCTCGACGACTTGCGCTTGCCGGATTTCGCCGGGTCGTCCCGGGGCTCGGGCTTGGCCGCTAGCGGAGCGCTAGTGACCGGCCGCCGCTCCGGATCCCCATACATCCGCAGGTGCTCCTCCAGAAGCTCCCGCAGGTGAGCGCTCTCGGGCGAGATGTCGGCGAGCTCCTTCAGCGCCGCGAAGGCCTGTTGGATCTTCCCCACCTTTTGCATCCGCTCGGCATATTCGAGGAAGTTCTGCTTCGCTTCGGCCATGAACCCCTTGGCCGCATATAGCTTGGCGAGCTTGAGATAAGTCGTCTGTCGCGCCGGCGCGTTGCGCAGCACCTTGTTGCACATCGCGATGGCGTTGTTGTGGAAGCCGAGCTCGGCGTATTTGTCCACTGCCCGGTCGTAGTAATCGGACGCCTGGGCGGGGTCCTTGACCTTGAGATACAGGTCGCCGATGCGATTGAAGATGGAGAGGTCCGGGTTCGGCTCCGCCTCCGCCTCCTGTGCCTTCAGCGCTTCCAGCCACGCCTCGATGGCCCCCCGTGGGTCCTTAGTCTCGAGGCTTCTGGCCTTTTCCTTCTGCTTCTCAAGCTTGGACATGGAGCCCTAAAGATACCGGCGCCGGGGAGGGCGGACAAGCGGAACCTCCTGTCCAGACGGCGGTTACGAGATTCTCGCCCAGCCAGTACGCGACTTCACGCCAGTCCGACACGCCGCAGGACACCAGGTCCGCGCGAAAACCCGGTGCGATCTGGCCGCGGTCGCCGGCGAGGCCCAAGGCCGCAGCCGCGTTCACGGTCACGGCCGTGACGACCTCGGCGTGCCGCAGGCCCAGCTGCGAGACGCCCAACACCATGACCAGAGGCAGGCTCACCGTGGGCGACGACCCGGGGTTGAAGTCGGTGGCGAGCGCCACCGCGGCACCGGCCTCGACCAGCCGCCGGGCGGGCGCGTGCTTGTGCTTGCCCAGAAACGTGAGGGTGGCGGGGAGCAGCACCGCCACTGTATCGCTCGCCGCGAGGGCCCGAATCCCGGCCTCGGAGATGCTAGCGAGATGGTCGACGGACACGGCACCGAGGGCGGCGCCGAGCTCGGCGCCGCCGGAGCCGTCGAGCTCGTCGGCGTGCAGCTTCACCGCGAGGCCGTGCCGAGCGGCGGCCTCGAGAATGGTGCGCGTCTCGGCGAGATCGAATACGCCCGGCTCGCAGAACACGTCGCACGCGACGGCCAACCGCTCCCGCGCCACCGTGGGAATCATGTCGTCGCACACCAGGCGCACATAGTCGGCCCGCCGGTCGCGGAACTCGGGCGGGACTTCGTGGGCGCCGAGAAAAGTCGGGACCAGCGTCGCCCGTCCCGACGCCGCGGCGTCACGGATCACCCGCAGCTGCTTCAGCTCGGCGGCGGGAGCGAGGCCGTACCCCGACTTGACCTCGACCGTGGTGCTGCCGTGCGCCAGCAGCGTCGCCACGCGCGCGCGGGTGAGCGCGAGCAGGTCCTCTTCACGGCGTGCGCGGACGTCACGCACCGACTCGAGGATGCCGCCACCGCGGGCGGCGCTGGCCTTGTAGTCTTCGCCCAGCGCGCGGCGCTCCTGGTCGTCGAGCCGGGGGGCACCGAACACCGCGTGTGTGTGACAGTCCACGAAACCGGGGAACAGCACGCCTGCCACCTCCGCCACGGCGATTGCGGATTGTGGAATGCGGAATGCGGAATGGAGGTCGCGAGCTTCGGAGCGCGGACCGACCCAGGCGATTCGCTCCCCGTCGATCAGCACCACGGCGTCCTGCAACACCTCCAGGTCCGCCAATTCACGACCGCGACGGGCACGAGCGGGTCCGCGACAGGTCACGATCTGCCGGGCGCCGACGAGGAGGGTCTTCAGTCGTGCGCCTCCCCCTCGTGCATCGGCAGGCGAATCCCGTGGCGCCGGGCGGTCTCGAGGGCCGCGGGGTAGCCGGCGTCTGCATGCCGCGCCACGCCGATCCCCGGGTCGTTCGTGAGCACGCGCTCGAGCCGTCGCCCCGCGGCGGGCGATCCGTCCGCGACGCTCACCTGCCCCGCATGCAGCGAGTTGCCGATCCCCACGCCGCCGCCGTGATGGAACGACACCCAGCCCGCGCCCGACGCCGTGTTGAGCAACGCGTTGAGGATGGGCCAGTCCGCGATCGCGTCGGACCCGTCCCGCATCGCCTCGGTCTCCCGGAACGGCGAGGCCACCGAGCCCGTGTCGAGGTGGTCGCGACCGATCACGACCGGTGCCGTCACGTCGCCGCGCTTCACAAGGTCGTTCAGGGCGCACCCGAAGCGCGCGCGCTCGCCCTGCCCCAGCCAGCAGATGCGGGCGGGCAGTCCCTGGAACGCGACCCGCTCCCGGGCGAGCTCGATCCAGCGCCGCAGGTGGCGCTCCTCGGGAAAGAGCTCCAGCACCAGCCGGTCGCTGCGCTCCACGTCGCGCGGGTCGCCCGAGAGCGCCACCCAGCGGAAGGGCCCCTTCCCCTCGCAGAACAGCGGCCGGATGTACTCGGGCACGAAGCCGGGTATCTCGAACGCCTCCACGACACCGGCTCCTTTGGCTTCGGTCCGGATGTTGTTCCCGTAGTCGAATGTCACGGCGCCACGGCGTTGGAACGCGAGCATGGCCTGCACGTGCAGCGCGATGCTCGCGTGCGACTGCTTCAGATACTCCTCAGGGGCACTGCGTCGTAATGCCGTCGCCGCCGCGAGCGTCAGGCCCGCAGGGACGTAGCCGTTGAGCGGGTCGTGGGCGGAGGTCTGATCGGTGACGACGTCGGGGGCGTAGCCGCGTCGGACGAGCTCCGGGAGCACCTCCGCGCAGTTGCCCACGAGCCCGACCGAGAGCGCCCGACGTTGACGCTTCGCCTCCTCGCACCAGCGCAGGCCCTCATCGAGGGATGCGGTAGACCGATCGAGGTAACGGGTCTCGAGGCGACGCTGCACCCGCGCCGGGTCGACTTCGACGGCGAGGCAGATGCCGTCGTTCATCGTGGCGGCGAGCGGTTGGGCTCCCCCCATTCCACCGAGGCCACCCGTCAGCACCACCCGGCCGGCCAGCGAGCCTGCGAAGTGGCGCCGCGCCACGGCCCCGAAGGTCTCGTAGGTGCCCTGCAGGATGCCCTGGGTACCGATGTAAATCCACGAGCCGGCGGTCATCTGGCCGTACATGATCAGGCCCTGGCGCTCGAGCTCGCGAAACACGTCCCAGGTCGCCCACCGCCCCACCAGGTTCGCGTTCGCAATCAGCACCCGCGGAGCCTCGGGGTGGGTGGTGAACACGCCGACCGGCTTGCCCGATTGCACCAGGAGTGTCTCGTCGTCGCCGAGCGTGAGCAACGTGCGGCAGATCGCGTCGAACGCGGGCCAATCGCGCGCCGCCTTCCCGGTGCCACCGTACACCACGAG
Organism: Gemmatimonadales bacterium; assembly: GCA_036522815.1. Taxonomy (GTDB): domain Bacteria; phylum Gemmatimonadota; class Gemmatimonadetes; order Gemmatimonadales; family GWC2-71-9; genus AG41. Next base: position 9,435 of record DATDFC010000015.1, read on the forward strand.
GTCCTGCGGCCGCTCGGCCACCTCCGGATCGAGGTTGTTCATCAGCATCCGCAGCGCGGCCTCCTGGACCCATCCCTTGCAGCTGCGCGTGGGCCCGCGGGGGGCGCGGACGGTTCTCGGCCCCGTCATGCCGCCTCCGGATCGAACGTCCCGTCGCGCAGTCCCGCGGCGATGCGCTCGATGTCTCCGCTGAGCGGACGGTCGCCGGCGAGCGGCGGCACCAGGCGACGGAGCGCGGCGAGCGTGCGGGCCACACCCTGGCCCGGCTTCAGGGGTCGCAGAAACTCGAGCCCCTGCGCCGCCGCGAGCAGCTCGATCGCCACGATGCGCGCCGCGTTGGCCAGAATCCGCTCGGCCTTCCATGCGGCGGTCATGCCCATCGGCACGACGTCCTCCTGGTTCCCCTCCGTGGGGACGGACTGCACACTGGCCGGCGTGGCCAGCACGCGGCATTCGGCGACCAGCGCCGCAGCCGCGATCTGTGCGGTCATGAAACCCGACTCGAGCCCGGGATCCCGGGCCAGGAAGGCGGGCAGTCCGGAGGACAGGTCGGGGTTCACGATCCGCTCGAGCCGGCGCTCGGCGAGCCCAGCCAGCGTGGCGAGCACGATCCCGATCACGTCGAGCGCGAGCGCGATCGGCTGGCCGTGGAAATTGCCTCCCGAGAGGATGTCGCCGTCGATCACCAGGGGATTGTCGGTCGCCGCGTTGAGCTCCGTCGTCACCAGGCGCTCGGCGAGCGCGAGGCCTTCTCCCACCGCCCCCAACACCTGCGGCGTGCAGCGCAGCGAGTACGCGTCCTGCACGCGCGGGTCGTTCTCGCGATGCGACTCGCGGATCTCGGAATCGGCGAGCAGGGTGCGGAGCAGCGCCGCGGACCGCTGCTGATAGGCGTGGGGACGCGCCTCGTGGATCCGGGCGTCGAACGGCGCCGGCGTGCCGCGCACGGCCTCGAGGCTCATGGCGGCGGCGGCGTGTGCCGTGCGCCACAGGACCCAGGCGTCGTGCACCAGCAACGCCGCCAGCCCGGTCTGCGCCTGCGTGCCGTTCACGAACGCGAGGCCCTCCTTCGCTTCCAGCGTGATCGGTGCGAGCTGCCTGGCTCGCAGCGCGCTCCCGCCCTCCCCCTCCCCCTCTCCAATCATGGCGAGCGCCAGGTGTGCCAGGGGCGCGAGGTCTCCCGATGCCCCGACGCTCCCCTGCGAGGGGACGCGGGGATGCACCTGCGCGTTCAACATGCCGACGATCAGCTCGGGCAGGATCGCGCGGACGCCGCTCGTTCCGCGCAGCAGGACGTTGGCGCGCAGCAGCATCATCGCCCGCACGGCGTCGACCGACAGCGGCTCTCCCACCCCGGACGCGTGGCTGCGGATCAGGTTCAGCTGCAGCTCGCGCGCCTGGTCGGGCTTGATCCGCACGTGCGCCAGCTTGCCGAACCCCGTGTTGACGCCATAGATCGTGTCGCCCCGCGCCACCGCGCTCTCGACCGCCCGGCGCGACACCCCCACGCTCGCCAGGGCCTGAGGGGCGATGGCCACGGGTGCGGCGTGACGGGCGACGGCGACGACGTCCGCGATCGAGAGGGAATGCCCGTCGAGCGTGATGGGAGTCGGCATGCGAGGTAAAGCTAGACGGGTAGACGGGTAGACGTCGAGCGGTGGCTAGGAACGAGCGGGCAGGCCTACCTGCTCACTCGCGCCCAACCACCGCTCGACGTCTACCCGTCTAGCCGTCTATCTGGAGGCTACGGACTGCCCGCTCGTCGCCGGCCGTTTCGGCACCAGCTCCGGATTCCCCGGATCCGTCTGTACACTCCAGTCGAAAATGACATACTGCCGGCTGACCGCGGTGACGCGCAGCGCGGCGTAGTGATAGGCGCCGGCCTCGTTGCGCTGGAAGACGTAGCCGTAACCCGGCACCGCCTGGTACATGCTGCGGGTATAGCCGCCCGCGGGCGCGAAGTCGATCGACGTCAAGTCGTCGATGGGCTGCGTGCTGTAGAGCTGCATGCTGTCGCCGGCGAACTCCGGCACGATCCACAGCGTGGAATCGCTCGCCTGGTGAATCCAGAAGTCGATGTCCGTGCGGTTGCCGTTCTGCACCAGTCCCAGCTCGCCCGCATCGCCGACGCCGTTGGCGTT
>DATDFC010000016.1:0-18962 GCA_036522815.1 Gemmatimonadales bacterium
GACGCGAGGCCCCGATGACACGACCCGCCGGTTGCGGGATGCCATTCTCAGGGCCGGGAACGGGAAGACCGTGCTCGACGTCGGCGCCGGCATCGGCGCGCTCGGCTTCGAGCTCCTGGCCGCGGGCGCCGAGCGCGTGACGGCCGTCGAGGCGGCCGCGGCCTACCTGGCGGCGGCTCGCGCGGAGGCGGGACGCCGCAACGTCTCCCAGCGGTTCGACCTCGTGCACGGCGACTTTGTCGCCGTGGCCGCGGACGTCATGGCAGCCGATGTCGTGACCATGGATCGCGTGGTGTGCTGCTATCCGGCCTACCGGCCGTTGCTCGAGGCGGCAGTGCAGCACTGTCGTCGCCTCCTGGCGTTCTCATATCCGCGCGACCGATGGTATGTGCGGGCGGCGGTTGGAATGCAGAATCTCGCGCGCGCGCTCTTCGGGAATCCCTTCCGGGGCTTCGTGCACTCGGCGCGGGCGATGGACGCGTTGCTCGAAGAGCACGGGTTCTCGCGGACCGAGCGTCGCCAGACGCTCAAGTGGTCGGCGGATCTGTATGTTCGGGTCGAGCCATAGTCACCGCGGCCGGGTCGAGTCCTCGAACCCAAAGAAACGGTCCATCCGCCAGCTGCCATCCTGCTGCCGCAGCAGGAACGCGACGTACCTGCCGTACTCCGTTCTGCGCACACCGCTCGAGTCGCGCCAGGACTGCTCGAACGCGCCGAACTCGGTCGCATGGTCGGGATCGACGCGCCGGTTAGAGACGGTGAGACGGAGATCCATGTCCTTGAGAGAGGCCCAGTTTTCGCGCGCCATCGCCGCCAGCGCGCTCGGGCCCCGCACCGTGTTGAACGCGGGCCACTCGAACACCGCCGTGTCGGTGTACAGCGCCGCATACGCCTGCGGATCGTGATTGCGGTACGCCCGCACGATCCGAGCATTCAACGAGTCGATCCCGACCGCCGCCTCGCGAGCGGACGGCCGAGCCGGCCCGCAGGCGAGACATGCGATGCCAACGGATCCAATGGCCACCAGCGTAGCTGCGCCCATGACCGGATATTACGCCGCGTTCAACGCCCCTTCAATCGCGTCGGCGATGATCGCGAGGTCGGCGAGCAGATGCGCGCGAGCCCCGGTCGTGAGGCCACGCACGTCCCGTACGCGTTGGACGGCTGCCTCGATCACGGCGAGCGCGGCACACAGATAGACCGTCGCCTGGTCGGTGACGGTCCACAACCGCTCGAGCGCGCCGAGTAACAGCGCGGCCAGCTCCAGCGTGAGCCGCTCCGGACTGCGGCGCTCGACGCCGCTGGGCGGCGGCGCGGGCAAGTCGCGCCGCACCGGGGCCACCTGCCAGTGCTCCGGTTCCAGGCGGCAGACGACCCAGCGGCTCCCCTCGGGTCCCGTCAGGCCCAGGAACCGCAGCGCGGCGGCCACGTCGAATTCGATCGCGTCGCGCGGCGGATTCGGCTGGCTCACCAGCTCGGCCACCGCGCCACCGTTCGCCATACGCCACAGCGTAACCGGCCGGCCCCGCAGGGCGGCGCTCGCCTGGCGCAGAATTGCCTGGCGTCGTTCCGTCAGTCGATGAGGTGCGGAGTCGCGCATATGGAGGCGCCTCCGTTTGGGTGGTAGGGTGAAGATGCGTCCCACCCGCGGATGGGTAACGCGCGGCGCTCTAAATCAACGACTTAGCCCCACTCTCGACGTACAACCTACGCCACCGTTCCCTGTGCTCGAGGCACCAGTCCCCAACCCCGAGCCCCGACTCCCCAAGGAAGTCGCCCCTGTAACGCTGCAACGCGCGCTCGAGCGGCGCGGCATCCCCGGTCCTGGCCAGCGCGACCCGCGCCGACCGCACCTCGGCCTCGAACTGGCGTGCATCGAACTCCACCGCCAATCTCGGATTGAAGCGGTAGCGTTCCTCCTCGAACACGATCCAGTCGGGTCGGCCGAGGGTGCGCCGCAGCTCGTGCAGCGTGACGTGCAGGTTGCTCTTGATCTGCGCGGGGGAGGCGTCGCGCCACAGCGCGTGCCCGATCTGCTCCCGCGTGCGCCCCGCTGGGTGACACAAGAGATACAGCAGCAGCTCGCGCGATTTGGCACTGCTCCAGGCCCCGGAGGCGAGTGGTGAGCCGTCCAGCACCACCTCGAGCGGGCCAAGCGCATTCACCGACAACACCGGCACGCCGGCCGGGCGCGCCCCTGCTCCCGCCTCTGCCCGCTGCGGCGCCGCTCGACCGAGCAGTGTCGAGGCGACGTCCAGGGCCTGGGTCAGGCTCAGCGCTTGCCCGGCTGCGAATGCAGCTTCGAACGCCGTTTCGCCCAGGGCGGCACGGAGCGATCCCGCGAGACCGTCCATCGCCTCGCGCTCGACGGGCAAGGCAGCGGCCCCCGCTTCCTCGCGCAGGTTGGCCACGGCGCCCAGCGCGCGGGCGGCCCGCTCGGCATCGCCGCGTGCGGCCGCGATCCGTGCCAGGTCTTCCATCAGGATGATCGTCGACCAGTGGTTCTTGGTGACTTTGAGCCGCGAGAGCCCGAGGGCAAAGGAAGCCAACGCGCCCTCGGTATCTCCTCCGGCCAGGGCGAGCCGCCCCCGCAGCGTGGCGAGATGCGCGATGGGCGCGTGGTACCCCTCCGCGAGCGCCAGCGCGACCCCCTCGTCGAGCGCCGCGAGCGCCGCCGCGACGTCGCCGCGAGCCTGCGCCACGTAGCCTTGCCAGTATAGGGCGTAGGTGATCCAGTAGCGCGGCTGCACCGCCCGCGCTACCGCCGTGGCCTCAGCCAGCACGCGGGCACCGCCCTCCAGGTCGCCGGCGAGCAGCCTGGCCTGTCCCAGCGCCACCAGCGCGCACACGAGATCCAACGAGGTGCCGGCCGTTTCCCGCAGGATCTCTACGCTCTCCTCGGCGACCGGACCGAGGGCCACCCGCTCGCCCTGCAGCGCGAGAAACTGGGCGAGCGAGGCGAGCGCGCGTCCGCGTGCCAGGGTGCGCTCGCCGCCACTCCGCTCCAGCGCCGTCTCGAGGCGCCGCCGGGCTTCCCGGTAGCGCCCCAGCGCGAACCAGAGCCAATGCAGCGCGGCGGCGAACCGCAGGTTGTCTTCCACCGCCGTGGGATCCTGCTCGAACCAGTCGGCTGCGGCGCGCAGGTTCCCGACATCCGGCCCGAGCCGCTCCTGCCACCCCCCGGCGTGCACGGGGAGGAATGGGTCCGCGGCCTCGGCACGGGCCAGGAAAAACTGCGCGTGACGGCGCCCCAGCTCGGCCGCCTCACCCGCCTGCTCCAGCCGCTCGCGGGCGAACTGGCGCATCGTCTCGAGCATCCCGTACCGCGCTTCGACCGCCTCGGTCTCGAGCGAGATGAGCGACTTATCCGCGAGACCGCCGAGCAAGTCCAGCACCTCGGCCGCGGCGATCGCGCCGAAGGCGGCGACCGCTTCTGCGGCGTCGAGCGTGAACCCGCCAGTGAACACCGCCAGCCGGCGGAACAGGATCCGCTCGGGCTCGGCGAGCAGCGCGTGGCTCCACTCGATCGTGCCCCGCAGCGTGCGCTGGCGCGGAGCCGCCGTGCGGCTTCCCGCGGACAGCAATCCAAAGACGTCGTCGAGCCGGGCGGCGATCTGTTGGGGATCGAGCACGCGCGCCCGCGCGGCGGCCAGCTCGATGGCCAGGGGGAGCCCGTCGAGCCGCCGGCAGATATGCGCGATCGCGGCGACGTTGTCGTCGGTGAGCTCGAACGACGGCCGCACGGCCTGGGTCCGTTCCACGAACAGCCGGATCGCTTCGCTCGCGGCCGCCACCGCGCGGGTGACCGGCTTGCCGGCCTCGACGGCGGGAAGCGCCAGGGCCGGCACCAGCCAGGCCCGCTCGCCGCCGATTCCCAGCGCCTCGCGGCTCGTCGCCAGGATGCAGAGGCGCGGGCAGCCGCGCAGGAGTGCTTCCGCCAGGCGGGCGCACGCCTCCACCAGATGCTCGCAGTTGTCGAGCACGAGCAGCGCGTCCCAATCGCGCAGCGCCTCGAGCAGCGCGTCCCCGGCCGCGCGGATGCCGTCGCGCCGCACGCCCAGCGCGTCGGCCACATGCTGCGGCACCAGCTCGGGATTGGCGAGGGGGGCGAGCTCCACCCACGCGATGCCGTCCGCGTATTGCCGAGCCGCTCCCAGACGGCCCGCCACCTCGAGGGCGAGCCGGGTCTTGCCGCTGCCCCCCGCGCCGGTGAGCGTCACAAGCCGTGTGCTCTGGAGCAGCTCCTGGACGGACGCCGTCTCACGCTCGCGACCGATAAACGACGTCAGTTGCGCGGGGGGTGGTGCGCCCACCGGCGCCTCGGGCGCCGTCAGGCCCGCAACAAATGCCGCCATGGTCGCGAACCGGTCGGCGGGCGCTTTGGCGAGGGCGCGGGCCAGCGCCGTGGCCACCGGCTTCGGGACGCTGGGTACGAGATCGGTGATGCGCGGCGGCTCGATCGCGAGATGCCGCAGCAGCACACTCTCACCCGATGTCCCGGTGAAGGGCGGCCGACCGGACAACATCTCGTAAAGCACACAGGCCAGCGCGTACTGATCGGACCGCCCGTCCAGCTCCTGTTCTCCCAGCGCTTGCTCCGGGCTCATGTAGTCGGGCGTCCCGATCAGCATGCCCGGCTGCGTGAGGGCAGTGCTGCGTGATTCCACCGCGCGGGCAATTCCGAAGTCGGCTACGAGGGCGTGTCCCCCCTGCAGCAGGATATTCTCCGGCTTGATGTCGCGATGGATCACGCCGCGCTGGTGCGCGTAGTCGAGCGCGTCCGCGACCTCGCGCGTGACCTGCAGGGCGCCCTCGACCGGCAGCTGCCGGTCGCGCCGCAGCCGGTCGCGCAGCGACTCGCCCTCGACGTAGGGCATGACGTAGTACAGGACGCCCGCCGCTTCGCCGGAGTCGTGCACGGCGAGGATGTGGGGGTGATTGAGCGCGGCGGCGATCTCGATCTCGCGCAGGAACCGCTGGGCGCCGAGTGCCGTGGCGAACTCGGGTCGCACCACCTTGACGGCCACCGGGCGCCGGTGCTTCAGGTCGCGGGCGAGATGGACGATGGCCATCCCCCCGGCACCGAGCGGGCGCTCCAGCCGGTAGCGGCTGGCGATGGCCTCAGCGAAGCTCTCGTCCTCCGGGATCATGGGTGGAATCGGAGCAGGCCCAGGGAGCTAGCGAGTCGTGACGAGGGCCGTGTGGCCCTTGCGGCCCGTCGTGCTGAACGCGGCGACGCGCACCGTCCCACGCAACGGGATCGGACCGCGCACCACGGCGCTGCGCACGGTCGGCTCGCCGCCGTCGGTGGTGTAGCGCAGCGTGAAGCCGGGCAGCTCCACGCTGCAGCGAACCATCCCGCCCTCGACCTTCAGGCCCGGGGTCGGAATGCGGTAGCCGAGCCCGGGGACCTCGCGATCGAGCCGGGGCAGCTCGCGTTGCCCCACCACGTTGACGAACCGGGACCAGGCCGCGCGGTACAGCGCCGCGGACCGTGCGGGGTCGCGCTCCCTGGCCCAGTCCGGCTGCAGTGCCCACGCACGCTCGGCGAGCCCGAAGAGCTTCGGCACCATCATGTAGTCGAGCCGTCCGTCGCCCCCCAGTGTCTCGGACCACAAGTTGCCCTGGATCCCCACGATGTGGGCCCGGCCGTAGTCGGTGAGGCGATCTTTACCGACGAACACGGAGTCGGCACCCGCGTTGCGGTAGTAATCGAACGGGATGAACTGGAATGGCTTGCGCAGATCGATGAAGCCGCCCCAGTCGAGCCCCGTCTCCTCGGGGTTCGGATTCCACGCGAGGTCGAAGTAGTAGTTGGTCACGGGGCTGAGCACGACGTCGTACCCACCGTTCGCGAGGCGGTAGGCGAGGTCCTCGGCGCCCCAGCCGGGAACGTTGTTCCAGACGTAGGCGCGCCAGCCGCGCTCGGCGAATCCGGGATTGACGATGATCGCGCGCCGCCCGTCGCGGCGTGTCTTCCGCACGGCGATCTCTTCCCAGCCCGAGGGGACGAGGCCCTGCGCCTTGAGGATCTGCTCGATCCGGCCGTAGAACACGAACCAGAGATCATCGACGCTCGTGAGACCGTGCGCCTGCATGTAGGCCTGCACAGCGGGCGACCCGACCCAGACGCCCCCCGGGACCTCGTCCCCGCCCATGTGGATATGGCGCAGCGGCGCACCGGCCTCGCGGTGCATCGCCGCGAGATCGCCCACCACGCGCTCGATGAACCGATATGTCGACTCGAGCGCGGGGTTGATCACGTTGTCGGGGTAGCCCTGAACCGAGGTGTACACCGAACGGTCTTCCGGTTCGCTCAATGAGTACCCCCGGTCCGCGCGCGCTTCCATGGCCTTGATCGCGGCGCGCGCGTGGCCGGGCATCTCGATCTCCGGAATGACCTCGATGTGTCGCGCCGCCGCGTAGCGCACGATCTCGATGTAGTCGGCATGGGAAAAGAACCCGCTGCCCCACGGCTGGTCGACGCGGGGACCCGAGCCGAACGCGGGCTGCAGGAATCGCTTCGAATCGAGCGTGTGGCCGCGCCGCGCGCCCACGGTGGTCAGCTCGGGGAGGCCCGCGATTTCGACCCGCCAGCCTTCGTCATCGGTCAAGTGCATGTGGAAGACGTTGAGCTTGTAGCGGGCGAGGAGATCGAGGGTGCGCAGCACCGCCGGCTTCGTCTGGAAGTTGCGGGCGACGTCGAGCATGAACCCGCGGTAGCCGAAGCGGGGGGCGTCCACGACGCGCGTCGCCGGCAGGACGAGACCGGCGGCTGGAGTGGGCGGGGGCAAGAAGGTCCGCAGGGACTGGAGACCGTAGAAAACGCCCGCAGATGAGACACCCACGATCCGGACACCGGTCGCAGGATCGATGACCAACTCGTATGCCTCGGGGGATGATTGCCCCTCTACAGGCCCCACCTCGAGTCGCAGGGGCGGCACGGTGCCCTTCCGTCCGGCACGGAAGAAGGGCCGCAGGTAGTCGGCCGCGAAGGTCGCTTCGTTCGCGAGGTCAGCCCCCGCGGTGATCTGCGGCGGCGCGCTGAGGCGCAGCTCGCCCGTCCCTTTTGTCACCTGCAGTGGCGTCGGGAACACCGGCGGCAGCTCGCTCGCGGGGACGTCGCTGATCGCGGAGTCCAGGGCGAACTGGGCCTCGGGCGTCACCACATCGTGCGAGCGCTCGAACGGAGCCGCGATGTAGTCGCTCAACGGGACGCCCACATCCTTCGCGCTGTCGAACACGATGTAAGGACCCGACGGAGCGAAGCTGCGATTCCGGAGCGGTTGGGTGACGTAGGGGATCTTGACCGTGGCGCCGGGGGCGAGACCGGCAAAGCTCGCAGCGGGGACGATCCGATGCAGGTCGCCCAGCACGTCCTGGATGGCGAACCCGGCTGCGACGCTGCCCGAATCAGCCGAGTGCAAGGCGCTGAAGTAGATGGCCCAGCCGCTCGCGGGGAGGGGCTTCGTGTCCCTGTTCGTGAGGGTGAAGGTCGCCTGTGAGTCGGCCGTGAGCTCCCAGCGGAGCTGCAGGGCGGTCTGGGCGGCGCCGGCGTCGGGCGTGAGTGCCAGGACGAGAGCGGGGAGTGCGGCCAGCAGTCGATTGCGCATGCGAGAGATTAGACCCCTGCGGGTCACGCTGTCCAGGGCGGTCTACTGTATGTTGGGGGTTCTGGCTCCTCAAGGAGTTGCTTGAACAATGACCGTCCCAAAGACGCTGCAGAGGTGGCTGTCGCTCGGCCTGCTGGTGGGGTGTGTCCGGCACAAAGGGACACAAGACCTGAGCGCGGAAGGATGGATCGACGTCACGGCGACGCTCGATCCCGCGCGGACTCCAGTGTACGCGGGCGATGCGCCCTTGAAGTTCGAATTCTTGAAAGAGATGCGAAAGGGCGACATCGTGACGCTGTCGGTCTACTCCCTCGGCGCGCACAGCGGGACGCACATCGATGCGCCGATGCATTTCGTCGCCACCGGCGCGGCGATCGACCAGGTGCCGCTCGCGCCGCTGATCGGTGCCGCGCGGGTGATCGATATCCCCGACGGCGTCCAGGCGATCGACGCGAGCGAGCTGAACCGCCACGCCTGGCGGGGTGCCAAGCGAGTGCTGTTTCGGACGCGCAGCACGCTGCGCGGCTGGATGGATTCATCCCAGTTTCACAGGGATTTCGCGTACATCGCCCCGGACGCGGCGCAGCTGCTCGCGGACGGGGGCGTCGTGCTGGTGGGCGTCGACTACATCTCGGCGGAGCAATTCGGCGCTCCGGCGCCGCGCACGCATCAGATTCTCTTGGGGCGCGGGATTCCCATCGTGGAGGGGCTGGACCTGCGTTCCGTGCAAGCGGGTGACTACGACTTGATCGTGCTACCGCTCAAGGTTCGCGGGCACGAGGCGGCGCCGGCGAGGGCCATCCTGCGGAAGCGTCAATCGTGACCGCAAGGAGACTCCAAACCCTCGAGCCCAGAATGGCGCGGTGTCATGACGCCAAGCGGTGTTTCGTACCGCGATTCCTCCGCTTGAACCGGTGCTGCGCCACGAATGCCCATCCGAGCAGGCGCACCGCAAGCCAGTACAGATAGCGGGGCGCGAAGCCGGTCTCGCGCATGAGACGCAGGAAGCAGCGGTCGACCTGCCAACGCTTGAAGGGAAGGCCGTCGAGCAGAAACTGATAGAGCGCGTCGTGAACCAAAGACGCGTAGTACGTCTTCGGCTGCTTAGTCGTGGAGTCTACCACGCCGTCCGGCGTCCCGAGCAGGATGTCGAAGACGCACACCTTCGGGCTGCACCCGTCCCAGGCGTAGCGCTCGGTGACGGTGATCATGCCCGGGCGACGAACGATGAGGCGCACCGCACCGGTCTTGTCCCGGAAGTCCACGTCCTCAGTAACGACGAAACCCGATTCCCAACTGAAGTCGCGTGGGAGCGTGAACACCCACCGCTCGCTGTTCTTGCACATTTAGCGCTGCCCCACCCGCAAAGTCAGGCGCGCCTCCCCGGCGCTGATCGGCCAGCGCGGCGTGTACGAGTATCCCTGCACTGTTTCCTCGAAGCCACGCTCCGAACGCGACACCGTCGCGACGGGGAACTTCCACACGTCCGCGGCCGGCGCCAGATCGAGTTCCGCCTCGCGCGACAGCGACACCTCGGGACAGAAGAACGCGTCGGACGGGAACGCCGCAGGATCCCAGCGGTAGCGCACGCTCAACTCCCCCGACCGGTCGAGCCTGATGTGCTTCTCGACCAGCCCCGGCGGTGACGCGCCGGGCACTGGCCGCAGACAGACGTCGACCGCTTGCGGCGATCGCTCCTCGGTCGCGTGGAACGCGGTGCGCGACCAGCAGGCGATCGCCTCGAACGCGCTGGCGGCATAGCCCTCGAGCGTCACGGCACTCGCGAGCACCCGATCCACGAGGAGGGCACGGTCTACATGATCGATCGGTGGCAGCTGTTGCAGGCGCACCATTTGCTCGAGCTCGTGAATGCTGGGCGTGCCGTCGGTCGTGGCTTCGGCGTGACCGGCGCGACCGGGAGCCGGCTCGTGATACGACTCGCGCCGCCGGGTCAACACGTCGGCGTAGTTGACGCCCTGCTCGAACAGGGTGTATTCCTCGATCGTGCCGCCGCGCAGCGGGCTCACCAGCGCCGAAACGCCCGCCGCATGGATCCACAGCTCCTCGGCGCCATCGCCGTCGAGATCGAGCCGCTCGACCGCGAGCTCCTCACCGCGCCGCAGCTCGGCCTCGGCGAGCGCCAGGTTGCGCCAGATCGCGGCGCGCAGGTGCGGCAGGTACAGTCCCCCGAACACGCCGTGCCAGTACGCGTCGTTGCACTGGGCCCGGCCGATGGCGCGGCGCACAGCCGGCGGGTCGCCGCGCGCGCGGCACAGGGCCGAGAGTGCCAGCATCTTCTTGTGCATGCGATTCGCTTCGGGATACTTCACAAGGAAGTTGAGCCAGTGCGCTCCCCGCACCAGCGCCCCGTCCGGCCCCGCCAGGCGGGCCTCGCCCAGGTCGTGCTCGAGCACGGCCAGCCGGCGCGCGGCCGCCGGCGGCAGCGACCAGGCCTCCATCTCGCGGTACGACGCCGTCGGGAGATAGGCCAGTCCTCCGCTCCGCACCGTGTCGAGTGCCGCGCCCGGCGTCGTGAGGCGCACCTCTCCCGCGGCGACTTGCGCCTCGACGGCATCGAGGAACTGCGCCAGCCAGCCACGCGTGTACACCCAGTCCTTGGTGCCGGGCCAGCCGCCAAACTTCTCCCCGTCGTCCACGAACACGGCGAGCGGCCGGCCGGCGGACCGAAGCTCGCGCAGGTACGCGGCGATCTCGGCCGGCGGCCTGAAAGGAATGAGATAGCGCAGCCGCTCGTCGATAGGGAACAGCGCGATCCGCTTGCCGGCGCTCTCGGTGACGAAGGGCGCATGCAGCTGGTCCCGCTCGAAGCCGCTCACGAGAAAGTGGCGGTCGTCGAGCACTACGTAGCGCACGCCGGCGTCGGCCAGATGGGCCGCCAGATCCGGCTCCCACACTCGCTCGGTGAGCCACAGCCCCGTCGCTCGGACCCCGAAGCGGCGCTGGATCGCCTCCCGCATCCACGCCACCTGCTCCACGCGATCGGCAGGGAGCAGCGACGCCAGCACCGGCTCGTAGAATCCGGCCAGCAGGAGCTCGACGTGACCGTCAGTCGCCAGGCGACCGATCATGTCGAGGTAGCCCGCGTCATGAGCTTCCAGCCATTCGAGCAGCGGGCCCGAGATGTGCAGCGTGAACGGGAAGAAGCGTCGCTCGGCGAGCCGTTCCACCAGCGGCCGGTACACGTCGCGCAGATGATCGGCGAAGACGTGGTCGAAGTTCCCCACCGGCTGATGGAGGTGCACGCCGAACACGAAGCCGACCGGGTTCATCGCTTCACCCGTTGCAGATAGAGCTCGCGCCCCGACCCCACGGCGGGGTCGTTGCTGGGCGCCAGCGCCAGGCGCTCGAGCAGGCCCGCCTCGAGACGCGGCGCATCCGGACCCGACAGCTCGATCGCGCGCGCGGCCGAGCGCAGCACGATCACCGACTCGATCCCGGCGATATCGTCGAAGAACCAGCCGCACGACGTGAACATCCTCAGCGCGTGGCGCTCGAGCTCCTGCGGCATTGCCCTGCCCTCGCGTTCGAACGGAGCGCGCAGCTCCGCGGCGAGCCAATCGAGCGCCGCCCGCAGCGGCGCGCGCCAGCGCTGGTGCAACCCGCGCTCCGGCGCCGCGCGACAGCCGCACTCCGCGCGCCAGCGCTCCACCCCGTGCGGGCAGCTCCACGAGCTGGGCGCCACGAGTCGCACCTCCTCCTCGGGCGGGCGCCGGGCGAGAAAGCCGGCGAAATTCTCGACCTTCACGTCGCTCCGCCGCTTCAACGTGTCGAGCACCCGGGCCAGGACCGCGTCGCCGCCCTTGTGATGATGCCCGTAGGTCTCCCCATCGGTCGCTACCGCCACCAGCTCGTTCGACCCGGCGGTGAGGCGCGCGACCCACGCGTCTGCGTCTCGCACCAGGGGCCCGAAGGCGACGTCGTGCGACATCGCCCCGTCATACGTGAACACGGCGATGCGACGGCCGCCGCTGGTGCGATACCAGCCTGGGAGCCCGCCCGCGGGGACGCGCTCCACCTGGTGCGGCGCGAGGATCGTGAAGCGGATGCCCTCGGCGGCGAGCACGTCGAGCGTCTCGTCGTCCACGGCGGTCTCCGGCAGCCACATACCCTCCGGCTCCCGCCCGAAGCGGCGCCGGAAGTCGGCGATACCCCAGCGCACCTCCGTCACTTTGTCGCGTCGGGGGGCGAGGGGCAGGATGAGGTGATGGTACGGCATGGCGACCGCGCCGCCCGCGCGGCTGGCGGCGGCCACCCCGGTGTAGGTGCCTGGGGCGTACCGCTCCATCCACTCGAGCAGCGTGGGCCCGAAGTCGAAGCTCATGGAGGCGAGCGAGGGAGCGACGGGGGCGTAGCATTCCCGATCGATGCGCTCGTTCCAATCATGGAACGGCGCGGCGTTCGCCTCGACGGGAATCGTTCCGGTCCAGGGGTCGTCGCGTGGCGGTTGGTAGAAATGCCCGTGGATGACGACGGATCGCTTCAACCGGCGAGCGCCTCCATCACCTGGGCCAGCACGTCGGGGAACAGGTCGTCCCGGCGCGCCAGCTCCTCGGCCAGACGCCTCGCTGCCTCGAGGTCGCCGCCGCCGAGCGCTTTGATCAAGCGCTCCGCGTCGTCGCAGTGCTGGGTGAAGCGGCGCTCCGCGTAGTCGACCACGGCGCCCGTCGAGATGATGAACTGCCAGTCCGACGATTGCGCCAACAGCAGCTCGCGCGCCGCCTGCGCCAGCACCGGTCGCGCGGCGGCCGAGGCGAGCGCGCCGGGCGCCGCTTTCCAGAACGCCTCCTCCAGCGGTGCGAGCCGCCGCCACGTCCACGCCGTCCGGTCGTTCAGCCACATGGAGTGATCACCGTTCGCGCCCCACGATCCTTCGGCCAGCTGCAACGCGGTGCGCGGCGGATGAGCCTCGAGATGCTGCGATGCCATGACCGCCTGCACGCTCTTGCCCCGCAGCGCGCGATACGTCGCGGCCAGGAAATCAGCGCCCTCGAACCACCAGTGCCCGAACAGCTCGGTGTCGAACGGCGCGACGATGACACCTGCACCGTGTTGCCGCTGCTCCTGCGCGATGCTCTCCAGCAGGTGGGCAAAATGCGATGCGTGACCCGACGCGCGATCGAGCGCGGTGCGCGGCTCGTACGCTCGCTTCGCGCCCAGGTCGACGTTGGCGCCGCTCACGCGCCACAGCTTCAGGCCGCCCGGCCAGCGGATCTTGTGGAACTCGAGGTACCATTCGTCGCCCGGGTACCCCTGGTGCCGGCTCCAGATCTGCATGGAAGAGCGAGGATCCCGCACCAGCGCGGCCACGGCGCCGCGGCCGGCGCGGGAGACGCGATACGCGTGGTAGGGCGAGCGCGCCCCTGCCGTGCGGCGGCCGGGCTTTGCCGGATCGTCGCGCCGCTCCGCATCGAACCGCTCGGCACCGAGGGGGACGTCGCCGTAGGCGCCGAGCGGGCTGCCGGCGCGGGCGAGATGGGCGTCGGTGAAGAAGTAGCGGAACCCGGCGTCGGCAAGATGCTGCTCGATGCCGCGCCGGCCTCCCTGCGCCGGTCGATAGGCACACTCCGGCAGCCAGCAGCCCTTGGGCGCGACCCCGAACAGACGACGGTGCTCGTGCTGGCCGACCGCCAGCTGCAGCCGGATGCTCTCGTCGCGCGCGAGGAGCGGCAGGTACCCGTGTGTGGCCGCGGACCCGATGATTTCGAGGCGGCCCTGCTCCTGGAGACGGCGGAAGGCGGCTACCAGGTCGTTGTCGATCTTCCGGAACAGAGTGTGCAGACGCGTGAGCCGCGACCGCCAGAAATCCACCAGCGGGAGCAGCGCCTGGTCGCCCGTGGTCGCCAGCGACGCCGGGGCCTCGTCGCAGGCGGCGAGGCGTTGCGCGAAGAACGCTTCCATCTCGCCTGCGAAGGTGGGGCTGACCAGCTGATTCGCCAGCACCGGAGTGAATCCGATCGTCAGCGGCGCCGCCGTTCCCTCGGCGGCCAGCTCCTCGAGCCGTTCCAGGAGGGGGAGATACGTGTCCAGCGCCGCCTCGCACAGCCAGTCGCTGCCGTGCGGCCAGCGGCCGTGATTGAGGACGTACGGAAGATGACTGTGGAGCGCGAGGACGAACTCCATCGCGTTCCCGGTCAGCTGGAGAGCGCCGCGGATCGCACCGCGAGCGCGCGGGCGTACAACGTCAGGTACCGCTCAGCCGAGCGATCCCAACTGAAGTCTCTCGTCATCGCGGCCCGCACCATCTTACGCCATGCCGGTCGGTCGTCATAACAGTCCACCGCCCGGCGCACCGCCAACCCCAACGCCGCGGGCGTGTATTCGTCGAACAGAAAGCCGGTCTCGCCGTCCGAGATCGAGTCCGAGAGTCCACCCACCCGCCGGGCGACGGGCACGGCGCCGTAGCGCTGGGCACGCATCTGCGTGAGCCCACACGGCTCGTACAACGACGGCATCAGCAGGGCGTCGGCACCGGCCAGCAGGCGATGCTCCAAATGATCCGTGAACATGAATTCCACCGCCATGCGATCCGGGGCCGCCGCCGCGAGATTTCCCAGTGCCTCGTGGTAGCGATGCTCCCCGGCGCCGAGGAAAATAAACTGCGCGTTCGACCCGGCGAGCAAATCGGCCCCGAGCACCAAGTCCAGCCCCTTTTGCGTCACCATGCGCGCGCTCATGCCGAACAGCGGCGTGTGCGGCTCGACGGGGAGACCGTAGGAGCGCTGCAGCGCCGCCTTGCAACGACGCTTTCCCGACATGTCCTCCCGCGAGAAATGATCTGTGAGCTCCGGGTCGGTCTCGGGATTCCACAGCCGCGGATCGATCCCGTTGAGGATGCCGTTCAACCGGTCGCCCATGCCGATGAACGTGTCGTGCAGCCCGAACCCTCCCTCGGGGGTGCACAGCTCGCGGGCGTGGGTGGGGCTCACCGTCACCGCCAGGTCGGAATGGGCCAGCCCTGCTTTGAGCATGTTCATCCTGCCGTACCACTCGAACACGCCCGGGTTGTACAGCGCCGCGTCGAAACCCAGCGCGGTCACCGTCTCCGGCGGGAAGTGCCCCTGGAACCCGGCATTGTGGACCGACATCACGACCGAGAGGGCGCGGTAGAACGGCTGCCCGGCGAACGCGGTGCGCAGGTACACGGGCGCCAGGGCCGTGTGCCAGTCGTGCGCGTGCAGCAGCTGCGTCGCGGGCGCGATCTCGGGCAGCGCGGTGAGCGCGGCGAGACAGAAGAACGCGAACCGCCGGTCGTTGTCCGGATAGTCGGCGCCGTTGTCGCCGTAGATGCCGGCGCGATCGAAAAAGTCGGGATGCTCGATGAAAAAGACACGGGGTCCGGGGCCCGGGGCTCGGGACTCGTACACCCACGCCCGTTCGGTGTGACCACCAAGCGTGACAGTGAGCGTCAACCCCGTGCGCTCGAGCGAGGGCGTGGTCTCGCGCACCAGCTGGTACAGCGGCATGAGAACCGTGGTGGGATGACCGGCCGCGGCCTGGAACGTCGCGAGACCGCTCACCGCCTCACCCAGCCCGCCGGTGCGGGCGAAGGGCCAATACTCGGCCGTCAGGTGCGCGACCCCGATCCGCTGGCCCTCGGGCGTCTGCGGCCGCGGCGTCGTACCCGCGATCCGGCGCGGACGCGTGGTGCGCTGCCGGCCCGGTTTCGGCGTTGGTGTGGTCGCGCCCATGCTGCCTCCTGTCAGGCGGTCGGCGGGTCGTCCGCCGGCGGCTCGCCCCGCATCGCGGGGAGATAGTACTCGGTCACGTATTCCCTCACCATCCGCTGCGCCGTGAACCGCGCGCCCGTCGCGCGCAGCGCGTGTTTCATCGTCTCCACCCAGCCCCGCGGCACACCCCCGGCATCGCGCTCGTAGAATCGCGGCACCACCTCGGTTTCGAGCAGCCGGTACAGCTGCTCGGCGTCGGCGGCGTCCACGTCCTGACCGGCCGGCGCCGGCGGAATGGCCCACCCGTTCGGCCCATCGTAACCCTCGGCCCACCACCCGTCCAGCGTGCTGAGCTGCGGCACACCGTTCAGGGCGGCCTTCATGCCGCTCGTGCCGCAGGCCTCGAGCGGCGGCCGCGGCACGTTGAGCCAGAGGTCCACGCCCTGCACCAGGCTGTGGGCGAGATGCATGTCGTAGTCCTCGATGAACGCGATCCGGCCCTCGAAGCGCGCCTCCCGGGTATGGGCGTACACGCGCTGCAGCACCTGCTTGCCGGGCTCGTCGCCCGGGTGGGACTTGCCCGAGAACACGATCTGCACCGGGCGCCAGGGGTTCACCAGCAGCCGCTGCAGCCGGTCGGCGTCACGGAAGATGAGGTCCGCCCGCTTGTAGGTCGCGAAGCGGCGCCCGAACCCGATCGTGAGGGCGTCCGGATCGAGCAGGATCCCCGCCCCCACGAGGTGCAGAGCTTCCTTCCACTGATCCGCCCAGCGCCGCCGCGCCTGCTCTCGGATGCTGCTCATGAGATGGGACTTGAGCTGGTTGTGCACCGCCCACAGGGCGGCGCCGTCCAGCTCCAAGACCTTGTCCCAGAACGCCGCGTCGTGCACGCGCGCGAGCCAATCCGGTCCGAAATGCGCGTCGAACAGGGTGAGGACCCGGTTCGCCATCCAGGTGGCGATGTGGACGCCGTTGGTCACGTGGCCGATCGGCACGCGCGCGACCTCGCGCCCGGGCCAGAGAGGGGCCCAGATGCGGCGGGCCTCTTCGCCATGGCGGCGCGACACCGCATTGACCCGGCCCGACAGCCGGATGGCAGCGACCGGCATGTGAAACAGGTGGTGGTCCACCACCGGGTGATGGCCGAGACGGGCGAAGGCTTCCCGTGGGACCCCCATCTCCTGCCATACCGGACCGATGCACTGCTCCACCTGCTCGAGCGAGAAGGTGTCGTGCCCGGCGGGCACCGGCGTGTGGGTCGTGAACACGCTCGTGGCGCGCACCCGGCGGACCGCGTCCGCGAACGGCGTGCCCCGCGTCACCAGCTCCCGCACCCGCTCGACGAGCATGAACGCAGCGTGCCCTTCGTTGGCGTGCCAGGCCGCGGGGTCGTACCCCAAGGTGCGAAGTACTCGGACGCCGCCCACGCCCAGCACCCATTCCTGCCGCAGCCGCAGGTCCGGTCCACCGGCGTAGAGCCGATGCGACAACCCGCGGTCGGCCGGATCGTTCTGTTCCAGGTCCGTGTCGAGGAGCAGGATCGGCACGCGGCCGACCATGACACGCCAGGCGCCCACGCTCACGGAGCGCCCTGAGAGTCGCACGGTGGCGAGACAGGGATCGCCCTTCGGCCCGCGCACCCGCTCGAGCGGCGTCGCGGCCACGTCGAAGCGCTCCTCGGCGTCCTCCTGCCAGCCGTCCAGCCGCAGCCGCTGGTCGGAGTAGCCCTTCGTGTAAAACAGGCCCACACCGACGAGCGGGATGCCCTGGTCCGACGCCGCCTTGCATTGATCCCCCGCCAGGACGCCCAAGCCGCCCGAATAAATGGGAACCGAGGCGTGTAGCCCAAACTCCGCGCAGAAGTAGGCGATCGACCGTGTGACCGACTCGGGATAGGACGTGGCGAACCAGGTGCCCGCGGACGTGGCGTTTTGGGCCACGGCGGCGGCGACGGCGTCGTACAAGCGCAGGAACGCGGGGTCGGCCGCGCAGGCGGCGAGTCGCGCCGGATCGACCCGGCGCAACAGCTCGATGGGATTGTGCTGGGTGCGGCGCCACAGCGCGCCGTCGAGCAGGCGGAACAGGGCGCGCGCGTTGCGGTTCCAGCTCCACGCCAGATTGGCGGCGACGGCCGCCAGTCCATTGATCCGTTCGGGAACGGCTGGGCGGCTCGGTTCGGGCTGGGTCATCGCGCCTGCAAAGCTAAGTACGGGCGGGTCGGCCTGGGAAGCCGTTGGAAATGCGTGAGAATCCGCTAATCACCCCTTACGCGAGGGCTCGTACGCCCGTAGCGTGGATGAGAACCGGAGCCGACCCCATGACCGACGCGCAGGGCCCGCGGCCGTTCGTCCGCCGCCACCATTGGATGGTCCGCTTCACCCATTGGGTGACCGTGCTGGTGCTGGCGGGGATGATCACCAGCGGTCTGCAGATCTACGAGGCGTACGCCCGCTTCGGGAACCGCGGCGGGCCGTATTTCCCGAGTCCGCTCGACGGGGCCCAGTTCCCGCACTGGAGCCGGCTGGGGGGATGGCTCGCCGGGGCCCTGAACTGGCACTTCGCCCTGATGTGGCCCCTCGTCGCGGCCGGCCTCCTCTATCTCGGCTACTTGGTGAAGAGCGGCGAGTGGCGCGCCCTGCTGTTCCGGCCGCGCGACGTCCCGGGCGCGCTGGCCATGGCCGCCTACTATTTGCGACTGCGAAAAGACCACCCGCCCCAGGGCAAGCACAACCCGCTCCAGAAGCTCGCCTACTCGAGCATCTACGCGCTCGGCGTCCTCGCCGTGCTGAGCGGGCTCGCCATCTACAAGCCGACGCAGCTCGGCTGGCTCACCGCCCTGTTCGGCGGGTTCCAGGCGGCCCGCTACTGGCACTTCTGGACCGTGTGGCTCTTCGTGGCGTTCACCATCACTCACGTGCTGCTCGTGTTCGTCGTGGATCCGGCGTCGCTGCGGGCGATGATCACGGGGTGGTATCGGGGGAGGTTCCCGAGCCATGATTGAACACCAGGCGGCACGACGGCACGACGGCACGTTGCACGCGGTCGACCGCCGGTCACTCCTGAAACTGGGGGTGGCGGCGGGTGCGGCATCGCTCGCCGCCGCGTGCGGCTGGGACGGGGGCGGCGCGATTCGCCCGCTGCTGCTCGACTGGAGCCGGGTCAACGACTGGGTGGGAGAGAAAGTGCTGTTTTCCCCCACGCATCTGGCGCGGACGTACTCACCCGCCGAGCGCAGTGCCATGCTGCCGAGCTATTTCATCTCGGCGACGACGCCCATGCTGCAAGACCCCGAGCGCTGGCGCCTGCGTGTCCAGGGAATGGTGGAGCAGCCGCTCGAACTGTCGCTCGACGACCTGATGCGCCTGCCCCGCACGTCGTACACGGTGAAGCACCACTGCGTCGAGGGCTGGTCGGCGATCGCGAGCTGGCACGGCGTCCCGGTGTCCGCCATCGTGGAGCGCTGCCGCCCGCTCAGGACGGCGCGCTACATCAGTTTCGAGTCGTTCGACGCCGGGTACTCGAACGGGTGGGACCTGGCGAGCGCGCTGCACCCGCAAACCATCCTGGCGTACGGGATGAACGACAACCCGCTGCCACCGGCGCACGGCGCGCCGCTGCGGCTGTACTCGCCGACCAAGCTCGGCTACAAGCTGACGAAGTA
>DATDFC010000017.1:0-6107 GCA_036522815.1 Gemmatimonadales bacterium
TTCACCCAGCAGCCGGTCGAGGTGTCCGGCACGGTGACCTCCGCCGTGGGAGGAAGACCCGTTTCCGGGGTCACCGTCCGCGTGCGGGGGAGCAACACCAGCACGGTGACGGACGCGCAAGGGAAGTATACGGTCGCGGTCACTCCGGATGCCGTCCTGGTGTTCAGCCTGATCGGATACCGCGGCACCGCGCAGGGCGTCGCCGGCCGCTCGAGCGTCAACGTGACGCTCGAGCCCGCCATCTCGGTGCTGCCGGACGTGGTCGTCACCGGATACCAGACGCAGCTGCGCAAGGACTTCACCGGCGCGGCCTCCAGCGTCAAGACCGAGAGCGTGGAGCGGCAGACCTCGACCAGCGTGCTGCAGCGGCTCGATGGGCGCGTGGCGGGCGTGACCATCGATGACGGTGGCTCTCCGGGGTCGCGCACCACGGTGCGGATCCGCGGCGTCACCTCGTTTCAGAACAACGATCCGCTCTACGTGGTGGACGGGACGCCCGTTCAGGACACCTACCTGAACTGGCTGAACCCGGACGAGATCGCGTCTATCGACGTCCTGAAGGACGCCTCCGCGATGTCGATCTACGGCTCGCGCGCGAGCAACGGCGTGGTCGTGATCGAGACGAAGCGCGGCAAGCCGGGCCGGCGCCAGGTCTCGTTGGACGTGAGAACCGGCATGGCCTCGCCGATCCGCGGCATGGACGACATCCTTGAGCTGAACGCGCTCAACTATTTCCAGGTGGTGAAAACGGCCTACCGCAATGCCGGGCTGAACGTCCCGACAAACATCTACGGAAGCGACACGCTGGGAAACAACCCGTCGGTGCCTGCCTACATCTGGCCGAATCCGTGCGGGACGAAGAAGGTGCCGGCTCCGTGCACCAATGTGGACACGAGCACATACAAGTTCCCCGACGCGCTCATCATGCCGGGTAGCCCCGGGACGAACTGGTGGAAGGCCGTCTTTGGGACCGGTGAGTTCCGGAACGCGAACCTCGCGGTGTCCGGCGGCGGCGAGGATAACTCGTACCACGTGTCGTTCAATTACCTCGATCAGGACGGCGCCGCCGCGTATACGCGGCTGCAGCGGGGGGCCGTGCGCATCAACACGGCGTTCAGCCTGGACCGGGTCAGCGTCGGGGAGAACATCGCGCTGTCGCGCGAGCAGCACCACGGCGGGCTGGACGACGACGCCCTGGGCGAAGACAACATCATCGGCAAAAACATCATGCAGCAGCCGGTGGTCCCGGTTTACGACATCAGGGGCTACTTCGCCTCCGGCAAGGCGGTGGGCCTGTCGAACCTGACCAATCCGCTCAAGATCGCCTACTCCCATCAGAACGACATCACCACCAACGACCGCATGTTCGGGAACGTGTTCGGCGGGTTCGACGCCCATCACGGCATCACCCTCAAGACGCGGTTCGGGTTCAACCTGAGTCAGAACTCCTTCCACGGGTTCTCGCCCACCACGCCGGAGAACTCGGAGGTGACCTCGGTCGACGGGATCAACGAGAACTACCGTCTGCAAACGGAGTGGACCTGGACCAACACGCTGAACTACCTGCGGACGTTCGGCCAGCACAACCTGACCGTGCTGTTGGGGCACGAGGCGAACGAGTTCACCGAGCGCTTCGAGGCCGGCAACTGCGCGAACCTGCTCAACGAGAGCCTGGACTCGCGCTACATCACGGACGCGTTGTGCGACCCGACCACCAAGAACGTGAGCAGCAGCGGTGGGAAGAGCACGCTGTTGTCCTTCTTTGGCAAAGCCGACTACAACTTTGCGGACCGCTACTATCTCAACTTCACCCTGCGCCGCGACGGCTCTTCCCATTTCGCGGCGGAGAATCGCTGGGCGACGTTCCCGGCGGTCGGGGCCGGCTGGCGGCTGTCGCGCGAGTCGTTCATGCGCAACTCGCCGTTCTCGAACGTGATGCTGCGGTTCGGGTGGGGGGTCACCGGGAATCAGCTGATCCCGCCGGGACGGATCGTCAGCACCTACGGCGGCGATCGGGGCGACACCTTCTACGATATCGGCGGATCGAGCGTCTCCTCGATTCAGCCGGGCTTCAAGCTCACGGCCAATGGCAATGAACACATGAAGTGGGAAGAAAACCGGTCCGTGAATGTCGGTCTCGACCTCGAGTTTCTCGAAGGCCGGGCCACGATCAGCGCCGACCTGTATCGGCGGAACAGCAACAACCTGTTGTTCGACCCGCGGACGCCTGCCACGGCGGGCTCCGCCGCTCCCCCGATCATCAACATCGGGCGGATGCGGAACAACGGCATCGACTTCACGATCGGGTATCGCGGTAACCTCGGCGCGACAACGGTGTGGAGCGCGACGTTCAACGGCAGCCACTACACCAATAAGATCCTCCAGATCGACAACCTGGGGACGCAGTCGTTCATCGGACCGATTTCGCTGCGCGAGCAAAACCCGGTGATCAACATGGTGGGGCAGCCGATCGGCGCGTTTTACGGCCTGGTGGCCGACGGGTATTACAAGGACTCGTTGGATGCCGCGCCGTTCTGGAACGACGGCGCGCGCCCGGGCCGCATCAAGTTCAAGGACTTGAACGGCGACGGCCATATCACCTCGGCCGACGCGACGATCATCGGGAGTCCGCATCCCAAGTTCACGGGCGGACTCGATCTCAGCCTGCGGCACGGGGACTGGGACGTCAGCGCCACGCTGTTCGGGACGTTCGGAAACAAGATCTTCAACGCGCAGAAGTACTGGTACGTGTTCCGCTACTTCGATACCAACGTGCGCAGCGACCTGCTGGCGAATTCCGTGGTGCTAGACGGCATTTGCGGCCAAACGCCTCCCGTTCCGCCCGACACCGTGCCCGGCTTTGCCTGCCCGGGCAAGGTGACGAATCCAAACGCCAAGTATCCCAGACTGGACGTGAACGATGCGGCGTGGAGCCGGCAATTCTCGAGCTACTGGGTCGAGGACGGCTCGTACGTGCGGCTGCGCTCGCTGCAAATCGGATACAACGTGCCGCCGGGCCTGGTCCGCTGGATCCCGGCCGCCCGCATCTATATCCAGGCGGAAAACCTGTTCACCATCACTGGATACTCGGGGCTCGATCCTGCCCTGCCGACCTGGAGCACCTTCGGGGCGGCCGGCGACCAACGCGACCAGTTCCGCGGCGTCGATGAGGGCTCGTATCCCACGAACCGAACGTTCACCATCGGCATCTCGACCAACTTCTAGGGGACGGAGCACGATGAACATTCGAAATCGGACTCGACTGCTCTACGGGATCGTTGGCGTGGTCGTCGCCGCCGGTGTCACGTACGCCTGCAGCAATTTTCTGGATCAGCCGGCGCAAGGATCCGTGGAGGTGGCCTCGCTCGAAACCAAGGCGGGCGTTGAAGGCTCGCTGATCGCGGCCTACCGGTCGCTGGACTGCAGCAGCAGCTCCGCCGGCTCGTGGGGCTGCGCGGCCAGCAACTGGGTGTGGGGCAGTGTGCCGAGCGGCGACGCCCACAAGGGGTCCAACGCCGGCGACCAGCAACCCATCAACGATATCGAGACCTACTACTGGTCGGTGGGGGAAGCCGAAGGGTACCTGAACCAGAAGTGGAGCCAGGTCTACGACGGCGTGTTCCGAGCCAATGCCACGATCAATCTCCTGGCCAAGGTTCGCGCGTCCAAGCCCCTCGAGATCTCCGATGAGGATGCGGCCAGCATCCGGGGCGAAGCCCTGTTCCTCCGGGCCCACTATCACTTCGAGGCGTATCGGATGTGGGGACACATTCCCTACTACTTCGACACCGATACGACGGCGGTGACCGACGGCGGTTACCGCAAGCCGAACAACCTGGCGCTCGATTCGATCGTGAAGCTGATCATCGCCGACTTGAACACCGCTGCCACGCTATTGCCGGCGACGCCGCGCAACGGCGAGCTGGGACGCGCCAGCAAATGGACCGCCTTGGCGTACAAGGGCCGGGTACAGGCCTACGGCGCCGCCCTCACCCCCGCGTTGTGGGACTCGGCGGCGAGGACGTTGCGCTTCGTGCGGGACAGCGGCCCCTACCGGCTGGAGACGAGCTTCGACCACGTGTGGACCGGCTTTCCGCAATATCGCGACGGCAAGGAGACGATCCTCGCGTTTCAGGCGTCGGTGCGGGACGGCGAGCCCAGCGGGTGGAACTCGAACTGGGGCGAACGGCTGAATTTCCCGCACTCGGGCAGCCACTTCGGCTGCTGCGGCTTCCACCAGCCCTCGCAGAATCTTGTCAACTTTTTCGCGGTGGACGCGAACGGTCTGCCGTTAGCGCTCTCGACCTCCGCCTGGAACAACCCCGACACGAACTTCGCCGGCGGCAACATGACGCCAGTGGATCCGCGGCTCGACTGGACCGTCGGCCGCGATAACGTGCCGTACAAGGATTGGGGACTGCACGACCGGTCGTGGATCCGGGATGCCCTGTACAGCGGTCCCTACAGCCCCAAGAAGAACGTCCACGAGAATGCCGCCGACGCCGAGGACAACGTCGGCTGGCAGGCAACACAGACGAACGACGTGAACCTCCACATCTACCGGTATGCCGACTTACTGTTGCTGCTGGCCGAGGCGGATGTGGAAACCAACAATCTTCCCGAGGCCCTGACGATTGTGAACCAGATCAGGGCGCGTGCGGGACAGGTCGCCCAGGGGTGTGGCAAGGGGTTTGACACGAAATCGGACAGCATATTGAAGGCGACGTACCCCACATGTGCGACCGATGAGCGCATGGTCGACACATTGATCCAGACGGCGACAATCGATTCGTTGCGGACGCCGTGGGCCCTGTACCGCATCGGCCTGTATCCATCGTTCCCGAGTCAGGCCTACGCGCGCACAGCGGTACAATACGAGCGCCGCCTGGAGCTGGCGATGGAAGGCCAGCGGTTCTTCGATATCATCCGCTGGGGTGGCGCGGATACGGTGATCGCCAATTACGTGCTGAAGGAGAAGAGCCGGATTCCGTATCTCGGGACCGCGGCCATCTTCACATTGCCCAAGTACGGGCTCTACCCGATCCCGACCGTCCAGATCGAGTTGAGCAAGAGCGGGGCGACGTCGAATCTGGTGCAGAACCCGGGGTGGTAGCTTAACGCTTGACGATCGCAAATGCCTGCAGGGAATCGCCGTAGCTCGCGACGAGCACGGCCTTCCCTGCAGGCGTTTTGACGAGGGCCAGCCCCGTGACGTCGCGCGGCGCGAGCAAGCCGCTCTCCACGGCTGGGACCGCAGTGAAGTGACCCCGCCCATCCCCCTTCAGCCACAGACCGTTGCCGGCGTCGGCAGGGGGTGTGTTCGGCTCGGTATCGTACAGGTTCCCCGCCACGATCAGGTCGAGGTTCCCATCGCCGTCCACGTCGTCGACGACTAGCCCGCGGATCGGTGCGATCTGCGCCAGGTTGGGCAGCGGCGTGGAGGTGAACCGGCCGTCGCCGCTGTTCTGCAGATACACGCTGGCGTACGTATCCGTCTGATAATGGAGCGCACGCCGCAATGACGCGGCGCCGAACAGCTGCTCGACCGACGCCGCCGCGAACGAGCCGTAGCTGGGGAATCGCAGCGCCACGGAATAGATGGTGGGTCCCAGCTTCGCCCGCCCGAAGTAGGGATACTCCGTTCCACCGATTTCCTGCGTCAAGACGATATCCGGCGTCTGATTCCCGGCGAAATCCCCGGCATAGATCCCGAACCGGCTCTGAGGCGACGTCGTATAGGCGAAGTTCAGTCCCAGGTTCCCGGCGATCAGGTCGGGCCGGCCATCGTGGTTGAAATCTCCCACCGCGAGGCTGTACCACCAGCCCCGCAGGGGGGGCAGACCCATGGATGCCGTCACGTCACGGAACGTGCCGCCCTCGTTCTTGAAGAACTGGATCGGCATCCATTCGCCCGCGGTCACCAGGTCCATGCGCCCGTCGCCGTCAAAGTCCACCCAGACCGCCGCCGTGACCATTCCCCCTGGGTGCAGGAGCTGCGGCGCGACCGCCTCCGTCACGTCGGTGAAACGGCCGCCGTCATTGCGGAGCAGATAGCTGCGGGTGGGATACGGGTAGGCGCGCGGTGTCAGGCGGCCGCCCACGAACAG
>DATDFC010000018.1:0-8948 GCA_036522815.1 Gemmatimonadales bacterium
ACGACGATCACGAGCGTAGCACCGGAGCCGTCGACGGTAGGCCAGGCGACGACGGTGAGTTTCACCGTCACGTCGAGCAGCGGCACACCGACGGGCACCGTCACTGTCAGCGACGGGACGGAGGGCTGCAGCGGCACGGTGGCGGCCGGGAGCTGCAGCATGACGTTTACGACCGCGGGGGCGAAGACCCTCACGGCGGCCTACGGCGGCGACCCCGACTTCGCCGTAAGTACGTCGACCGGTGTCCCACACACCGTGAACGCGGCGAGCACGACGACGACGATCACAGGGCACACGCCGGATCCGTCAGTCGTAGCACAGCCGATCACCGTGAGCTACGCTGTAACGTCGGCCGGCGGCACGCCGACCGGGAACGTGACGGTGGATGACGGGACCGTGAACTGCACCGGCACCGTGGCGGCGGGGAGCTGCAGCCTCATCCCGCTCACGCCTGGCACCAAGACGCTGACCGCCGTCTACGCCGGGGACGGCAACTTCGCCGGAAGCACGTCGCTGGGCGTGACGCACACGGTCGACTTGGCCGGCCCCCCCAGCTCCAGCCGCTCATCGACCAGCGCGAGTCCCAGCCCGATCACAGCCAGCAATGGCACGAGCCTCGCGACGATCACCGTGACCGTGCGGGATGCCTTCAATAACCCGGTCCAGGGCGCCACGGCGACCCTGGCGGCGACGGGGACCAACAACGCGTTGACGCAGCCGGTGGGGACCACGGACGCCACCGGTCAGATCTCGGGCACGTTGAGCTCCACAACCGCCGAGCTGAAGACGATCAGCGCCACGGTGAACAACGCCGTCAAGCTCGCCCAGACCGCGGCCGTCACCGTGGATCCGGCAGCCGCGGACCACCTGACGTTTACGACGCAACCTCAGGACGTGGCGCTGGGGAGTGCCATCACGCCTCCCGTCGTGGTGACCGCGTGGGACGCGTTCGATAACGTCGCGTCCGGCTTCACCGGGGACGTTCTCATGGCCCTCGGGCACGACGGCAGCCTGTTGGGGACCGGGACGCTCAGCGGCAGCAAGACGGTTGCGGCGGTCTCGGGAGTAGCTACCTTCGGCGACTTGAGCGTCGATCCCCTGGGAATCGGGTATACCCTCGTAGCGAGCGCCCCCGGGCTCACGGGCGCGGAAAGTTCTGGCTTCACCGTTCTGTCCCTGCTGCCATGAGACGGCATCTCACCTGGATCGGTTTGCTCGTAGGGGGCTGGAGCGCGGCGGCGGGGCAGGGGGCGGCGCAGGTGGCGGGCAGCCCGTTCGCCGACGGCATCCGCGCCTACCAGAACCTCGACTTCGACCAGGCGGCGGCGCTGCTGCGGCGCGCTTTCGGCCGGGCCTCCTCCGCCGCCGCATCCGAGCGCGCCCAGGCCCTCCTCTATCTCGGCGCGGCCGACCTGTACCGGGGACGGCGCGACTCGGCGGTGGCCGTGTTCCGCCGTCTGGTACAGCTCGACCCGCGCTATCGACCGGACCGCCTGGTGTTTCCCCCCGAAGTGACCAGCGTGTTCGACAACGTACGGGTCGAGACGCGCGCCGTGGTGCTCGTC
This sequence comes from Gemmatimonadales bacterium, assembly GCA_036522815.1. Lineage (GTDB taxonomy): Bacteria > Gemmatimonadota > Gemmatimonadetes > Gemmatimonadales > GWC2-71-9 > AG41. The sequence continues at coordinate 1,566 of DATDFC010000018.1, forward strand.
GCGCCGCCCGACACCGAGATCTCGACCGGCAGCGGCGCCTTCACCTTCTGGGTCGTGGCGAGCGCGTTCCAGACCGTCGAGGTCACCTTGCGCTATCAGGACGGCGCGCCGTTCCGGGCGTTGTACGCCGGACCCATGGGCGACAGCCTGCGCGTGCAGTGGGACGGCCTCGACGCCGCAGGACAGATGCCGCCAGTCAGCCGTGTCCTCCTCCGGGTCGCGTCGCGCGCGCCCACCGGGGAGCTCGCGGGCATCGTCCAGCAGCCCCTCGACCTGCGCGTCGTGCACATCGATACCCTGCCGTGGCCCAAGCCCCCGGCCGATTCGCAGTTCCTGCCGGAGCGCTCCGGCGGTCGGCCGGCGCTGCGCGCGCTGTTGGGTGGCGTGCTGCTCGCCGGCACCGTCGCCGCCCTGCCCTCGGTCGTGGGGGGCGATCACCCCGACGGGTCGCGCCTGGTCGTGGCAGGAGCGGTCGGCTTTGCCGGTGCCCTGGGGTATGTGCTGCACCGCCCGGGCCGCCCCCTCACGGCGAACATCGCGGCGAATGAGGCGCTGCGCGCCCGCTGGCAGCAGAGCGTGGCGGCCGTGAAGGCCGAGAACGTGCAGCGGCGCGACGACGTCCACCTCGCCGTCCACGCCGGCGAGCCCACCGCCATCAAGCCGAGCGCGCGATGAAAGTCGGCTCGCTGGCGTGCGCCCTCGCGGCGCTCGCGGCCGGCGCCACCCGGGGCGGTGCCCAAGGGCTCGTACCGGCCGGGGGAATCTCGATCGTGAGCACCCGGGTGCGCGGCACCGATCAGCTGAAGGGCACCGTCCTCGCCGGCCAGGGGACCCTCGCCCTCGGGCGGCTCGAGCTCGCGCTCGGCTACGTGCAGGGGAAGATCGGCCCCGAAGGGGCGAGCGGTACCGGTCAGGACCTGGTGGAAGGCGTCGCCTTGCTCGGCGTCCGGCCCGCGTCCTGGCTCCGGCTCGCGGTGGGCCCGCACGCCCGCTCGTACACGCTCACCGGAGGGACCCAGCTGCGCTGGGTGTTCTGGGAACTGCGCGCGCGTGCGTCGAGCGCGTTCGTCGGCTCGGCGGGACGTGGATACGTGGAGCTGTGGCGCGCCCTGTCCGCCAGCGTGAACGCGCCGGAGTCGTTCGACCACGCCCAGGGGGGCGAAGCCGGCATGGTGGTGCACCTGGCGCGCGCGCCGCTCGAGCTGCGGCTGGGATACCGCATCGAGCACGCGGTGCTGGGCGGCGGAACGCGGTTGGAAACGGTCGACGCCGCGGTGATCGGCGTCGGATTGTCGGGCCGCTAGAGCAGTCCACCGCGTCGCAGTTTTCCCAGCTGGTCGTAGTGTGCCTCGTGCATCGCCAGGACTTCCGTGGGCGACACCGTGGCCACGCCGGACTTTCCCACCTCGACGCCGGCGGCGTAATTCGCGATCTGCGCGGCCTCGCGCACCGACGCCCCGGCGGCCAGCGCCGTCCCGACCCACGCCGTCACGGTGTCGCCGGCGCCCGACACGTCGAACACCTCGCGCGCCATCGTCGGGATGCGGCCGATCTGCTTGTCCTTGGTGACGAGCACCATGCCCTCGGCGCCGAGGGTGAGGAGCAGGTTGTCGACCCCCAGCTTGTCGAGTGCGGTGGGCAGCGCGTCGGGGTGGGCGAGGTCGAGCGTCGCGCCCATCGCCTGCTCGAGCTCGCGCCGGTTGGGCTTGAACAGCGTCGCCCCGCGGTAGGCGAAGAAGTGCTTGAACTTGGGGTCGACGACCACGGGGATGCCGCGTTTGCGGGCCAGTGTCATCGCGCGCTCGATGACGGCGGGCGTCAACGTGCCCTTGTTGTAGTCCTCGATGAGAATCGCGTCGGCGTCCGCCATGACGGCGTCGAGCTGGCCGAGCAGCTGGTTCTCGGTGCGCGCCGGGATCGAGTCTTCGATCTCTTCGTCGATGCGTACCACCTGCTGGCCGCGCGCTGTGACGCGCGTCTTGGACGTGGTGGGGCGCGCCGCGGCCACCACGATGTGGCGGTCGGCAAGCCGGTGCTGCGCCAGCTCGGCCCGGAACGAGTCGCCGCGGTCGTCGTCTCCGATCACCGCCACGAGCAGGCACTCCGCGCCGACGGCGGCGACGTTGGCGGCCACGTTGGCGGCGCCGCCCAGCGCATGGCGCCGGGTGTGCACGCTGACCACGGGCACCGGCGCCTCGGGGGAGATCCGCTCCGCCTCGCCCGCGAGATAGATGTCGAGCATCGCGTCGCCCACCACGACGATGCGGCGTGCTTTCATCTGAGTGAACAGCCGCTCGAGATGGTCGCGTGTGAGGCGGGCGTCCGGTGTGGTCACTGGATCGCGCCCTCGTGCTGCAGCCGGTAGCTCAGGCTCACGCGGCCCAGCACCCGCGTGCGGGCGTCGCCACTGGCGTGCTGGAAGTTGCTGATGCGGTGCACGCCGAGATCGAAGCTCAACCCGACGCGGGCAGAGGGGGCGTAGCTGCCTGTCAGGGCGACGCGCAGCGTGCGCTCCACGACGCCCTGAAAGATCGTCGGCGTGGTGGGATACGCCGCCACGTCGGGATGGGGCAGGCGCGGGTCGCCTTCGCCCTGACGCAGGTAGGTGATCTCGGGCGCGAGCAGCAGCTCTGAGCGGGGGAGCAGCCCGAGCGTCGCCGTGAGCTGGTCGTAATCGTCGAAGTTGCGGCCGGTCACGAGCGAATGGTACAGCGGCACCTGCAGGCTGTCTTCATTGCGGTAAGTCAGGTTCGTGACGCGCGTGTAGTACAGGCGCCAGCCGGTGGCCGCGCGGCCGATGACGCCACGCGCTCCCACGGTGAGGGCATAGCTCACCGGCTTCTGATCCGTCGCGCCCGCGCGATCGACCTGGATGTCGTCGAGCATCAGCTGGCCGAACGCGCTCACCCGCGCGCGGCGCTCGAAGTCGAGCCCGACGAACGAATTCACGTTTCCCCCGTTGTTCCACTGCTCCAGGATGCCGGCGTTGAGCGCGTTCAGATACCACGCCTCCAACGACCGGTCCCGGCCCGCGAGGACGCTGCCCTCCCACAGCGCGACGCCCCAGCGACCCTGCACGAGCCGCAGGCGGTGCTGCACCATGAAGCGGTGCACCACGCCGCTCGAGTCGCGATCATCGAGCTGGGTGGCGAGCGCCTGCAACTGCAGCTTCGCGCTGCCGATCGTCACCGCGAAGTGATCGAGTCCATACGGGTTCGCGGAGAGGAGCAACCCCTGGATGCCGGGCGGCCCCCAGTTCCGGTCCAGCCGGCCGAAAAACACCTCGCCGAATCTCCATTGCGCGTCGACGTAGGCCTCCGCCGTCCGGCCGGCGATCGCGCGGTCCTTCTTGCCGAACCAGTCGGGATCGTACTTGAGGCGGGTGTCGAGCTGCAGATGGGTGGTCGCGATGACATGCCCTGTGCCGAGCTCCAGCTCCAGGTCGCCGCTGGCCGTCCCATGGCCGGCACCGGACTGGCGGGGCCCCGTCGAATCAATGGCGGCGAGCGCGTCGCGCCGGGCGTAATTCGCCGCCGCGGCGCCCAGGCCTCCGGCCACGCGAAAGTGAGGCCCAGGCTGATGGCTCGCGAACGCCGCATGCAGTCGCCGCAGCGTCGCGATCAGGGCGGGGCTCAGGTGCAGCGTGTCCACCGACTCGAGCGCGCGCAGCACGTCGGCGCGTCGCAGCGGTCGTGTGAGCGGCGCAGGATCCGGGATCACGCCAGTCGCGATGAGGTGCTCGACATACGGCATCGTCCAGTCGTCGAGCGGCACGTAGGGAGAAGCCTGCTGCCCCGCGAGCATGGCGCCGCCCGTCAGCGCGGGGATCAGCAAGAGGCACGCCGTGCCAACCACCGCCAGCCGGAGGGGAGCGCACATCGAGCGCGCAATTTGGGGCTGGACCGGAGGGAGGGCAACAGGGCGCGTTTGAATTATCTTGACGCGCCCATGTCGCCCCTCCTGGTGCTCCTCGTCGCCGTCCTCGCCACGACGTACGCCGGCCCGATCGTGCACTTCGCGGCGGCGCCCGCACTGGCGATCGCGTTCTGGAGGCTGGCGCTGGTGCTGCCGGTGACGGGTGTGTTGGCTGCGCGGGAAGGGACCGCAGGGAGTGCAGGGGCGCAGCAGGCTGCGCCCCTCCGACGTGGCACGCCCATGCTGATGGCGCTCGCCGGTCTCCTGCTGTCGGTCCACTTCTGGTCCTGGATCGCCTCGCTGCGCTACACCGCCGTCGCCAGCTCGGTGGTGCTCGTGTCGCTCAAGTCGGTGTTCGCGTGGGGGATCGCGGCGCTGTGGCTGCGCGAGCACCCGACGCGCGCCGAGGCGTGGGGCATCGGGCTCGCGGTGGTCGGGGCGAGCCTCATCGGAGCGGCGGACGCGCGCTTCTCGCTCGGCGCCCTGGGCGGCGACGGGCTCGCGCTGCTGGGCGCGGTCACGGGCGCGGGCTACTACGTGATCGGGCGACGCGTGCGGCAGACGGTCGGGGTGTGGCGCTACGCCACGGGCGTATACGCCGTCGCGGCCGCCGCGCTCGCGCTGTTGGCCGTTGCGGCCGCCGTCCCCCTCGTCGGATTTGGCGGCCGGGACTGGGCGGTGTTCGGCGCCATGGCGGCCGGGCCGATGCTGATCGGGCACACGGGAATGAACTACGCGCTGCGCCACTTCCGCGCGACGACGGTCAACGTCGCGGCGCTGGGCGAGCCGGTGGGAGCGACGCTGTTGGCCTGGCTCATCCCCGCCATTCACGAGCCCCCGCGCGCGACGGCGGTGGTGGGGGGCGCGCTGGTGCTGGTCGGGATTGGGCTGTCGCTGAGCAAGGAATGAACGCGGAACGCGGAAGTCGGAACGCGGCACAACCGAACGCGAAACGCGGAACGCGGAACAGAAGTGGAAGGTCGCTGACCGAACGACGCTCTCGCTGCTGTTCCGCGTTCCGACTTCCGCGTTCCGAGTTCCGCGTTAAGGTGCGTCGGGGGTGGGAGGGTCGTCATGCGGGTTGAGCAGGTCCGGGGCAGCCTGGTGGAGGCCGTGCACGAGGTCCACGCGGCGGTGGTGGACGCGCGTGGGGAGCTGGTCGCGCGCGCCGGCGACCCCGATCTCGTCACCTTCTGGCGCTCGGCGGCGAAGCCGATCCAGGCGCTCCCCCTCGTGGAAGACAGCGTGACCGACCGGTTCGGCTTCACGAGCGAGGAGCTGGCGCTGGTGTGCGCGTCGCACTCGAGCGAGCCGGGTCAGGTGACGCGCGTGCGCGAGCTGCTCGGCAAGATCGGGTGCGGCGAGCGCGATCTGTTGTGCGGGCCGCACCCGCCGCTCTCCGAGCACGTCGCCCGCGACTATGCGACGCGCGGCGTACGGCTCACGGCTGTCTACTCTAACTGTTCCGGGAAACACGCGGGCATGCTGGCGCTCGCCCGCCACCACGGGTGGCCGACCGAGTTCTACACGCGCCCCGAGCACCCGGTGCAGCAGCGCTGCCTGCGGGAGGTGTCGCGCTGGACCGACGTCCCCGTTGGCGACATTCGCACCGCGACCGACGGCTGCGGCGTGGTGTGCTTCGGGGTGCCGCTCAAAAACATGGCGCTGGCGTATGCGCGCTTGGCGAACGCGGAAGTCGGAACGCGGAACGCGGAACAGGCCGGGAGCCGTCCGGACGCGACCGAGCGCGGATTGCAGTTCCGCGTTCCGAGTTCCGCGTTCCGCGTTGTCTCAGCCATGCTCCGCCATCCCGATCTCATCGCCGGCGAAGGGCGTCCCTGCACCGAGCTGATGCGCGCGCACCCCGGCCGGGTGCTCGTCAAGGTCGGCGCCGAGGGGGTCTACTGCGCGCTGCTGCCGCGCGCCGGGTTGGGCGTGGCCATCAAGGTGGCCGACGGGCATGCCGTGGCGGCGGCGCTCGCGCTGGCCGCCGTGCTGGAGCAGCTGGGGCTGCGGCCGCGCCCGGCGTCGCTCACCGCCCGGCCCCTCGTCAACACGCGCGGCGAGCCCGTCGGCGAGCTGCGCGTAAATGGGGGGCTCGAGCAACAAAAAGATGGAGGACCCCGCGCGGGGGAGGAGTAATATGAGCCAGGGACCGCTCGACCCCGCCACCGCGGCGCTGGTGCGGCTGGCCGCCGCCGTCGCCGCCGGCGACGTGTCCGAGCTCCAGGAGCGCCTCGCCGCCGCTCAAGCAGCGGGTGTGCCGCCCCTGTGGATCGACGAGCTGCTGCTCCAGAGTATGCTCGTGGTGGGCTACCCGCTGACGCTGGTGGCCTTCGGCGTCTGGCGTGAGGTCGCCGGTCCCACCGGGAAGGTCGGGCACGCGGCGGAGCCGCTGGCGCACGAGGACTGGCAGGCGTGGGCGGATCGGGGTGCGGCGGTGTGCCGGGCGGTGTACGGGCGCGCCTACCACAAGCTGCTCCTCAACCTGCGCGCGCTGCATCCGGCGCTCGAGGACCTGGTGCTGGTGGACGCCTACGGCAAGGTGATCGGTCGGCCGGGACTCGACCTCAAGCGACGCGAGCTCGCGACCGTGGCGGCGATCGCGGTGCTGGGCACCGCCCAGCAGCTGCACTCGCATCTGCGCGGCGCGCTCAACACCGGCGCGTCCGCGGAAGAAGTGGAGGCGGTGCTGGAGCTGGTGGGGCCGGATCTGTCCCCGACGTATCTCCGCCGGGCGCGCGAGCAATGGGAGGATGTGAGGAGACGGAAACTGTGAACGCGGAACTCGGAACGCGGCGAGGAGAATGCGGAATGCGGAATTCGGAATGCGGAATCTCAAGGTGAGATCGTGCGGCGGGTAGACCTCAAGGATCGTACTCGGGCCTTTGCGTTGGCGATCATTCACTTGGTTGAAGACTTCCCACGTGGCCGTTCAGCCGACGTGATTGGAAACCAACTCCTGCGTGCCGGTACGTCCGTAGGGGCGAACTATCGTGCCGCCTGTCGCGCGAGATCTCGAAAGGAGTTTGTGGCAAGGTTGGGGGTCGTTGAGGAGGAGGCTGACGAGGCCCAATTCTGGCTCGATCTGGCTATCGAGCGTGGATTGAGCGATGCCGCGCAGGCTGTGTCCTTGCGGGACGAGGCGCGCCAACTCGTGGCAATCGTGGTTTCATCGATTCGGACAGCGCGCAGAGCTCCCCCTGCCATTCCGCATTCCGCATTTCGCATTCCGCATTCAAGCTCTCCGCAATGTTCATAGATCGTGCGGTAGTCCACGTCACCGCGGGCCCGGGCGGGGCCGGAGCTTCCAGCTTTCGCCGCGAAAAGTTCGTCCCCAAAGGCGGGCCCGACGGCGGCGACGGCGGCTCCGGCGGCAGCGTGTACGTGCGCGCCGACACGAACCTCGCCACGCTGCTCGATTACCGCTATCGCACCCACTGGCGCGCGGAGCGCGGCCAGCACGGC
>DATDFC010000019.1:0-10559 GCA_036522815.1 Gemmatimonadales bacterium
ATCGGCCGCGCCGCGACGCGCGTCCAGTCGTCGCCGGGCGCGAAGGCGCAGGCCTACGTGCTGATGTTCCTGGGCGCGAAGGGCGGCGTCGGCACGACGACGCTGGCCGTCAACTCCGCGGTCGACCTCGCGCGGCTGAGCGGCCGATCGACAGTCATCGTCGATCTCAAGCCGGGCGTCGGCGAAGTGGCGCTGTTTCTCGGCGTTCGTTCGCGCTACACGCTCATCGACGCGCTCGACAACACGCACCGCCTCGACGCGGAGTTCCTGCGCGAGCTGCTGGCGAAGCACAAGTCGGGTGTGGACATTCTCAGCGGATCCGATCAGTTCGATCGGCCCGGGCCCAACGACGGTCCCGCCGTGGAAGAAGTCATCCGGCTCCTGTCGTCGCACTACGACTTCGTCATCGTCGATGGCGGGTCGCAGCTGACCAGTTACAACACGGCGCCACTGTATGCCGCTGATGCGATCTGCCTGGTCGCCAACCCGGACGTGGCGTCCGTGCGCAATACACAGCGCGTGCTGGAGCGGATCCGCCAGCTCGGGCCGTCGCCCGATCGCATCCGTCTCCTGTTGAACCGGGCGGCGGAGCCGTACCCGATTCCGCCGGCGCAAATCGAAGCGGCGCTCGGCCATCCGATCCATCAGAACTTTCCGAGCGACTACCGCACGGTGGCGATGGCGCTCAATTCGGGCGTGCCGCTGACGCTCGCCGGCAACAGCGATCTGGCGACGCAGCTCGAACGTCTGACGCGCGCCTTTCTGCCGAACGCCAGCGAGCCGGAGCGGGACAACGCCAGCGGCTCGCCGCGCCGCGCGAACATGCTCGGTTTTGATCGCCTCGCGTCGCTGTGGTGATGACCATGAACACTGCTGTTGCGACCCGCCCACAGCCGCTGCGCGCCCAGTACCTCGACCTGCGCGCGAACGTGCACCGCAAGCTGCTCAACCGGCTGAACCTCGAGGCCCTGGCGCAGACGGATCGCTCGCGCGCCGAAGCCGAGATCCGCGCGCTAGCTGCTCAATACGGCCCGGCTGCTGTCGTCGCAGGAGAAGGTCGCCCTGGACACGGCGGTGCAGCAGCAGGTGAAGGTCTGATGGCCGATTCCCCGCTCCCCGCGCTCCGCGCCGAGTACGAGCAGATCGCGCGCCGCCTGGACGGCGTGACGCACGCGTCCGAGCGCGAGGTCGTGAAGCGCGAGATCATCGCGTACTTCAAGCGGGTCGATGCGCTCATCGGCGAGCTGTCGGCGCTCAAGGAGGACGTGCGCAAGCTGGTGGACCGGTTCAAGCAGGTCGCCGCATCGACGACCGAGGCGGCGGCGCCGGAGTTCACCGGCACGCGCCCGGCAGTGCACGCCGACCACATCGGCGCGTCGACCTTCATCGAAAAGGGGTGGAGCCTGATCTCGCTCGGGGACTATGCCGGCGCGATCCAGGCGCTGCAGAAAGCGCTGCAGCTTTCCCCCGGAGAGACGCAGGCCGAATCGCTCCTCGGGTGGGCGCAGATGCTGCACGAGGACTACGACGACGCGCTCGGCACCTTTCAGAAGGTCCTGATGAAGGAGCCGGCGAATTCGCTCGCCCGGATCAACGTCGGGTACATCTGTCTGAAGAAGCGCATCTTCGGCGAGGCGATCGAGCATCTCTCCAAGGCGATTCGGCTCGACAACGACAAGAAGGCGACGCTGTACGCGCATTTCTATCTGGGGCTGGTCTACCTCCAGCGCGAGATGTACGAGGATGCCCAGACCTTCTTCCAGAAAACGCTCAAGCTCGGGCCGAACCTGATCGAGGCGTATTACGAGCTGGGGCGCGCCTACTGGTTCGGCGGCGACCAGGACGAGGCAAAGCGAGCCTGGGAACACGGCTTCAAGGCGAACAAGTTCAATCCCTGGGGCAAGAAGTGTCAGGACACGCTGGCCCTCGCCCTCCAGGGACAGGAGCCGCCGCGCTCCTAGTCGTCCTGTGGCTCGTCGCGCAAGCGCCCGAGCCCACGGCGGTGACCGTCGGGCGCGTCACGGCGGTCGCCTGGCCGCCGCAAGGCGCACTCGCGGCGGCGCTCGCCGATGCCGCCGACCGCGCGCCGCCTTTTCCGGGAGTGGGTCCGCTCCCGGGTCGCCCGATCCGCCTCATCCTCGCTCCCACGCGCGCGCGGTTCGACTCGGTGACCCGCGGCCGGCTCCCGAGCTGGAGCGACGGGGCCGCGTTTCCCGAGCGGGGGACGGTCGTGCTCCTCTCCGCCGGTCCGCCCGACCGCCTGAGCGGCGCCTTGCGCCACGAGCTGGCGCACCTGGCGCTGCGCTGGCGGGTGCGCCATCCGCTGCCGCTCTGGTTCGAGGAGGGGTACGCGGCCGTCGCCGCCGGAGAATGGGATCGGCTCGACGCGCTGCGGCTCAACTGGCAGGTGGCCCGCGGCGTCGAGCTCGATCTCGACGGCCTGGACCGCGCGCTCCGCTCGGAGGAGTCCGACGCGGCCACCGCATACGCGCTCGCCACCACGGCGGTGCTGCTGCTCGACCGCTGGGGCGGCGCCCGGGGGCTCGGGCCGCTGATCGAGCACCTCGCGACGGACCCCACCTTCGACGCCGCCCTGCGCGACAGCTACCACATGACCGAGGGGGACTTCGAGGTCCGCTGGCAGCGCGACGTCGGGGCGCGGTACGGCTGGCTGGGGTGGGCGAGCGCGGTCGGGCTGTTCTGGGCGGTGCTCGCGCTCGGGCTCGGGTGGCTGGTACGGCTGCGGCGGCGGCGCGATCGCACCCGCCGGGCGCTGTTGGACGAGGGGTGGGTCCTGCCCGACGACGATGGCCCAACTGCTTGACGACGTTGGAATTGCCGTCTAAACTCCTGCCCTTATGCCCGACCAGAGCGTGACGCGCTCGCGCCTCCATTTCGGACCAAAAAACTGGCTGTTCCTGGCGGCGGCCGTGACGGCACTGGCAGCCGGTTACTGGCTGCTGCACCAGGGCTCCACCACGGCGGCGCCGATCCTGCTCGTTCTGGGCTACTGCGTTTTCTTCCCGGTAGGACTCGCCCTGTAGGCATCCGCGGTGAGAGGGGCGAATAGCTCAGCGGTTCAGAGCGCCTGCCTTACACGCAGGAAGTCGGGGGTTCGAATCCCTCTTCGCCCACTGGTGTACCAGACCGAAACGTGAGGACTGCGCGCGTGAGAATCCTGCGACTCGTGGCCGGACTGGTGTGCATCGCCACCTCGGCCCGGGCACAACTCGCTACCCAGCAACCGAGCATCAAGGTCCTCGTCCTGCCGCTGACGGTGAAGACGCCGGCCGACTCGGGGCTCAGCATCGCCGTGATGGACGTGGCGCGTGAGAAGCTGGGAAGCTCGGCGCGCTACAAGGTGCAGGTGATTCCCAAGCCGAAGCTGTGCGAGGCGCTCGCCGCGTCGGACTACGCGTGCAACGTGCTGCTCGACGAGACGCAGGCGAATCAGCTCGCCCGCTTCCTCAACGTCAACGCGTACACGACCGGCACGCTCGAGCGCAGCGGCAACACGATCGGCGCGACCATCCGCGTGCGCGACATCGGCAGCTCCGGCATGGCCGCCCTGTTTTCGGTGTCGAGCGGCAATCCCGGGACGGCCGCGGCCGAGGGCGAGCAGATCGCGCAGCGCCTCAACACGATCGTGCGGGCCGGCGAGCAGGCGCGCGACTGCAACGAGCAGCGCTCCAAGAGCCAGTTCGCGCGGGCGCTCGACGCGGCCCGCAAGGCCCTCGCGATCGAGCCGAACCTGCCGGCGGCGCACATCTGTATCGCCACCGTGTACGAGGCGCAGCACATGGGCGTCGACAGCCAGCTCGCCGCCTACCAGCGCGCCTCGAAGGGCGACTCCCTGAACGCGACGGCCTGGGAGAACATCGCCCACCTCTACCAGCAGAAGGGCGACACGCTCAAAGCGATCGACGCCCTGACCCACGAGCTCGCGGGGGAGCCGCAGAACGTGCAGTTGCGCCTCGGCATCGTGGAGCTGCTGCGGCAGCAGAAGCAGTACACCCGCGCCAAAGCCCTGCTCGACGAGTGGCTCGCGAAAAACCCGGGCGATCAGCGGGCATCCGACTTCCGGCTGCGCGTCTGCATCGAGGGGGAGCTGTGGCGCTGTGTGCTGGACGGCTTCGTGGAGGTGGTCAAGAACGACTCGTCCAAGCTGGGCGACTCGAGCGTGATCAAGCCGGCGCTGGGCGCGGCGCAGCAGGTGGCCGACACGCAGCAATTGCTGTTCTTCACCCACGCCGCCGTGCGACACTTTCCCAAGTCGGCCGCCTTCTGGAAAGCGCTGGGGGCGGCGTTCGACATGAAAGGCCAGAAGGATTCGTCGCTGTGGGCCTACAAGCAGGCGCTCGCTCTCGATCCATCCGACATGAGCAGCGCGCTGCTCATCGCGAAGACGATCGTGGACGGCGCGGTGTACGACACGGCGCACGCGCCCCCCAAGTCCGACACCGTAGCGCTGCGCGCCTACCGCAATGCGTTCGCCGACCGCCTCGATTCGTCCCGGGTCTACCTGAATCGCGCGCTCGCGAGCTCCGATTCCACCCAGCGCCTCAATGCCATGGTCATCATGCTGGGCGCGGGGTCCAAGATCGCGCAGGCGGGGGCGTACGACCGGGCGTACCCGTGGCTCGATCAGCTGCTGCAGGCCGTGGCCCCGCGCACGCCGGTGGACACCGTCGGCCCGCGCCAGCAGATCCGCGTGCAGGCGAGCTTCTGGTTCGGTGTGTCGTCGGTCGCGTCGCTTGCCGGCCCGTATTCGGCGATGGTCAAGTCGAAGAAGTGCGAGGAAGCAAAGGCGATCAACGATCGGATCGAGCGCAGCAAGGAGGCGCTGATCACCGGCGCTCGAGTCGCACCGGCGTTCGTGAACACGATGCTGCAGAACGTGGCGAAATTCGAAGGCGTGATGCCGCAGGTGAAGAAGCAATTCAAGTGCAAGAATTTCTGAGGCATTGAATTGACTTCCGCGCGGGCCTATATTGCGGCCTTCCGTCGCAGGGGGCTGTAGCTCAGCTGGTTAGAGTGCCGGTCTGTCACACCGGAGGTCGCGGGTTCGAGCCCCGTCAGCCCCGCCTGAACCCGCCTCGCGGGACGACGTATCCGGCCCCGTCTGCCACGGCAGGCGGGGCTTTCGTCTTTTTCGGGAGGGCATTGACCGCCAGCTATCATGTTCCCGTCCTCGCTGACGCGATCCGGCAGTGGGCCATGGGCGGCCGTCGCATCGTGGACGGCACCGTCGGCGGCGGCGGGCATGCGGCGATCTTCCACGCGCTGGGGGCCGAGGTGCTGGCCGTGGATCGCGACCCCGAGGCCATCGCCGCCGCCCGCGCCCGGCTGGGGGAGGACCGGATCCGCTATTCCACCGGTCCGTTCGGCTCGGCCAAAGTGCTCGGCACCATCCAGAGCTTCCGTCCGGATCGCATCCTCCTGGACCTGGGCGTGTCGTCCCACCAGCTCGATCACGACGCCCGCGGGTTTACCTTTCGGCCGGGCGCACTCCTCGACATGCGGATGGCCGCCGGGCTGGGCGTGACGGCCGCGGATGTGCTCAACACCTGGCCGGCGGAGCGGCTGGCGGACGCGTTCGCGCAGCTGGCGGACGAGCGGCACGCGCGGCGGCTCGGCCGCGTGATCGTGAAGCGGCGCGCCACGGCGCCGTTCGCGACCAGCGATGACCTCGTCGGCGCGATTCGCGAGGCGCTGGGTGCCCGCTCGGGCCCCTCGGACTTCGCGCGCCTGTTCCAGGCGTTGCGCATCGTGGTGAACCAGGAGCTCGAGCAGCTCGACTTGGCGCTGCCGGCGCTGCGGGCCGCGCTCGTCGCCAGCGGCCGGCTCGCCGTGATCACGTACCACTCGGGCGAGGACCGCATCGTCAAGCACGCGTTTCGCGACTGGAGCAAGTCGTGCGTCTGCCCCCCGCGCCAGCCCGTGTGCACCTGCCGCGGGCGGCCGCTGGGCCGCGTGCTCACGCGCAAGCCGCTCGCTCCCGCGGCGGCGGAGCTGGCCGACAATCCGCGCGCCCGCTCGGCGCGGCTGCGGGCGTTCGAGGTGGCGGACGGTGGCTAGGGGCCGCCACTGGGTGGCCGTCTGGCTGGTCGCGTTCCTGGTGACCACCTGGGTGGTGTACGCGCGGCAAACCGCCGCGATCCGCGCCGCGCGCGAGCTCACCGAGCTGCGCGCCCGGCGCGCCAACCTCGAGGCGCACCGCGCCGACCTGGAGCGCCGCATCCGGGCCGCGCAGGGTCGCACCGTGTTGGTGCCGCGCGCCCAGCAGCACCTGCGGCTGCACCTCCCCAGCGACAGCGAGATCATTCTCCTCCCCGCACCGGGTGGGTCGCACTAGCGATGGCGAAGCCCGCGGTGCGGCTCCAGGTGGTGGAAGTCGGCATCTTCGTCGCGCTCGCCCTCCTGGTCGGACGGGCGGCCCAGGTGCAGATCGGGCAGGGCCGCCGCTGGGCCGAAGAGGCGCAGGCGAAGCGCACCGAGCGGATCGTGCTGGCGGCGCGGCGCGGCACGCTGCTCGATCGCCACGGCACGCCGCTCGGGCTCACGCAGGAGACCTATCACGTCGGCATCGCGCCCAACGAGCTGCGCGACCCGGCGGCCGACGGCGCGCTGATCGCCCGGCGGCTGGGCCTCACGGCGCGCGCCTGGCAGGAGGCCGTCCATAAGCGCTACGCGTATTTCGCGGGCCCCTACAGCGGGCTCGAGGTGCAGCCGTTGCGGAGCGTTCGCGGCGTGCATCTCGAGGCGGTGCTCAACCGGTTTTATCCCGCGCCCGAGTTCGCCCGCGCCACGATCGGCCGGCTGGGCGACGACGGACACGGCGCATCGGGCCTCGAGATGGCGCTCGACACGCTGCTCGCCGGCCGGGCGGGAGCGGCCGTGGTGCTGAAGGATCGCGAGGGCCGCGAATACGAATCGCCGGCACGGGTGATCGCGGCGCCGGTGCCGGGGCTCGACGTCGTGCTCACGCTCGACGCGGATCTCCAGGAGATCGGGCAGCGGGCGCTGGACGACGCCGTGCGACGCATGGACGCGGACGGCGGCGACGTGGTCATGCTCGACCCGGCGACCGGCGAGGTCCTGGCGCTCGCTTCGCGACACCGCGACGGCGGCCCGCGCCCGAGCGCGTTCACCGACACGTTCGAGCCGGGCTCGATCGTCAAGATCTTCGCGGCCGCGGCGCTCTTGTCGCACCGTCGGGTGGCTCCCACGGACCGGGTCTCGGGCGAGGGAGGGAAGTACCGGCTCCCCGGGCGCACGATCACGGACGAGCAGCCGCTGCCCTCGCTCACGCTGGCGGACGCGATCCGCGTGTCCAGCAACATCGCGATGGCCAAGTTCGTGACCCGGCTCAGTCCCGCGGAGCAGTACCTGACGCTGCGCGCCTTCGGCTTCGGGGCGAACACGGGGATCGAGTTTCCGGCCGAGGCGCCGGGGCGGCTGCGGCTGCCCGCCGAGTGGACCCGGCCGAGCGCGGCGAGCCTCGCGATGGGCTACGAGCTGGCGGTGACGCCGATTCAGGTGGCCGCGGCGTACGGGGCGCTCGCGAACGACGGCGTGCTGCTCGCCCCCACGCTGATCCGCGAGGTACGGACCACCGCCGGCGTGCTGTACCGTCACCGGCCCGAACCCGTGCGACGCGCGGTGGCGCCCGCGGTGGCGGCGGCGCTGCGCGAGCTGCTGCGCGGCGTGGTGGAGCGCGGCACCGGCACGGAGGCCGCGCTCGCCAATTTTCCCGTGGCCGCGAAGACCGGCACGGCGCGGCGGGTGGTGAACGGCCACTACTTACCCGGTGACTACATCGCCTCGTTCGCGGCGCTGTTCCCGGCCGACAGCCCGCAGCTCGTGCTGGTCGTCAAGATCGACCACCCGCACAAGGGGAGCTACTTCGCGGCCCAGACGGCGGCACCGGTGACGCGCTCGATGCTCGAGCAGGCGCTCGCCGCCCGCACGGTGGCGCTCGACCGCACCCGGCTCTCCCTCGCGGCGCCACGCGCCGCGGCGGCGCCGCTCGAGGACGACGGTGGCGTCGTGCCCTACGTGGTTCCCTGGCCGTATCAGCCCGACAGCGCCGCGCCCGGTCCGCGCGGCGCCGTCCCCGATGTGACGGGGCTGGGGATGCGCGAGGCCGTGCGCACGCTGCATCGCCGCGGCTTCCGGGTCACGCTGAAGGGCTGGGGCGCGGCCGAGCACACCTGGCCCGCGGCCGGCGACAGCGCGGCGGTCGGGTCCACGGTCACGCTGTTCGCCGGGGGGCCGGTGCATGCCCGCACGCCTGCGCGCCGCCGGCACCGGCGATGAGCCGGCTCGCCGAGATCGTCAAGGCGCTCGAGCGCGGGTCCGTGCTCGTCGAGGCGCCGGACCTGCACACCTGGCCCGAGATCACCGGGCTCACGGCCGACAGCCGCAAGGTGACGGCGGGCATGCTGTATTGCGCGGTGACGGGCTCGGTCCAGGACGGGCACTCGTTCGTCGCCGACGCGCGGCAGCGCGGCGCGGCCGCCGCGCTGGTGGAGCGCGAGCAGCCCGTCGACGTGCCGCAGGTCCTGGTACGCGACGGGCGCCGCGCCGCCGCCCTCGCGGCCGAGGTGTGGTACGGGCGGCCGGCGGCGCGGCTCGACCTGGTGGGCGTCACGGGGACGAACGGCAAGACGACGTCGGTCACGCTGCTGCGCCACGTGCTCTCCGCGCTCGAGCCGATGGGGTCGATCGGCACGCTGGGGGCGTTCGCTCCCGACGGCGCGCCCGTGGCGAGCGAGGCGGGCACCCTCACCACGCCCGGCCCGATCGATCTGCAGGCGACGCTGGCCGCGCTGGTGGAGCGCGGCGCGCGCGGCGCCGCCATGGAAGTGTCGTCACACAGCCTCGATCAGGGGCGCGTGGACGGGCTCGAGTTCCGGGCTGCCCTGTTCACCAACCTGACGCGCGATCACCTCGACTACCACAAGACCCTGGACGCCTACTTCCGCGCCAAGGCGAAGCTCGCGCAGTATCTCGCACCCGACGGCCTCGAGGTGGTGAACGCCGACGACCCCGCGTGGGGCCGGCTGCGCCGCGAGCACCGCCGCGTCACCTTCGGGGAGCGCGGGGGCGAGGTGACCGCGCGCCGCGTGACGCTCGACGCCCAGGGCGCGCGCTTCGAGCTCACCACGCCGATGGGCGGCGCGGCGGTCCGGCTGCCGCTGCTCGGCCGCTTCAACGTGGCGAATGCACTCGGCACGGCGGCGTGCGCCTGGGGTCTCGGCGTGCCCGTCGAGACGGTGGCCGAGCGGCTCACCAGCGCGCCCCAGGTCCCGGGACGGATGGAGCGGATCGCCGCGCGGCCGTGTACGGTGCTGCGCGACTACGCACACACCCCGGACGCGCTCGAGCGCGCGCTCGAGACGCTGCGGCCGCTCACCACCGGCCGGCTGATCGTCGTGTTCGGCGCCGGGGGGGACCGCGACCCGGGCAAGCGCGCGCCCATGGGCGAGGTGTGCGCGCGCCTCGCCGACATCGCCATCGCTACGTCGGACAACCCGCGCACCGAGGATCCGGAGAAGATCCTCGACGCCGTGGAGGCGGGGATGGGAGCGAAGCCCCACCACCGCGAAGTCGATCGCCGCCGGGCCATCGCGCTCGGGCTCGAGCTGGCACGCCCGGGAGACACCCTGTTGCTCGCCGGCAAGGGGCACGAGACGTACCAGGTCATCGGCACCGAAAAGGTTCCGTTCGATGAGCGGGTGGTCGTCAAAGAACTGGGGGCGTCGTGAATAAGCAAACGCGGAACGCGAAACGCGGAACGCGGAACAGAAGTGGAAGGTCGATCGCGGAAGGACGCGGCGCATGCTGTTCCGCGTTCCGCCTTCCGCGTTCCGACTTTCGGAGTTCCGCGTTTCGCGTTCCGCCTTCCGCGTTCGGGGCGGGGCGGTGACCGTCTGGGATTCGGCGCGCGTTTCCGCCGCGCTCGGGGTGCCGGGGCCCCGCGGCCTGCGCTTCACGGGGGTGGGCACCGACACCCGCCACCTGGCGCCCGCTGCCCTGTTCGTCGCGCTCCAGGGCGACCGCTTCGACGCCCACGCGTTCCTCGATCAGGCGCGGGCGAACGGGGCCGCCGCGGCCGTCGTACGGGCGGGCACGCCGGCGGTGGAGGGACTGCCGTTCTTCGAGGTCGCCGACACCCTGGCCGCCCTCGGGCTGCTGGCGCGGGCGCGCCGCCGGCTGTTGCCGCCGGGCAGCCCCGTAGTCGGCGTGACGGGGTCGAGCGGGAAGACGAGCACCAAAGAGATGATCCGCGCCGTGCTCGCCACCACCTGCCGCGTGCACGCGACGGGCGGCAACCTGAACAACCTGGTGGGCGTGCCGCTGACGATCCTCGCGGCCCCCGACGACGCCGAGGCGCTGGTGATCGAGGCGGGCGCGAGCATTCCGGGAGAGATCCCGCGGTTGCGCTCGGTGATCGAGCCGACGATCGCGGTGATCTCGAACGTGGGCTACGCCCACGTCGCGGGCTTCGGCTCGCTCGCCGGCGTGATGCAGGAGAAGCTCGCGCTCGCGGACGG
>DATDFC010000020.1:0-9513 GCA_036522815.1 Gemmatimonadales bacterium
CGCCGGTTAACAGCCGGCTGCTCTACCAACTGAGCTACTCGGGAATGAGCGGCGGACCAAATATCGTCAGCGGGGGGAGCGACTTCAACCGTGGCGCGGGCGTCTCGCAGGCCGCCAGTCCACCGCCTGCCGCAGCACCCAAGCGACATCGTGCAGCCGCTCGAGCTCGGCGCGCGTCCACGCCCGCGGCCGGGTGTCCATCGCGCACAGCGTCCCGAGCGTCCGGCCGCGGGGGTCGAACAGGGGCAGACCGGCGTACGCGGTGACCAGACCGTCTCGCACGGCCGGCGTCTTGGCGCCGAGCGGATGTCTGCGAGCGTCGCCGATCACGAGCGGCCGGCGCGACAGCGCCACGTGGCGACAGAAGCGGTGCGCCAGCAGCAGCACTAACGGAGCGGGCAGACCGGCGCTGCTCGTGACGACGCCGCGGCGCGGCCCCACCAGCGAGAGCGATACGATCGGCACGCCCAGCGCGCGGGCCGCGATTTTGGTGAAGCGGTCGAACTTCTCCTGATCCGAGCGTCGCGCCAGGCCCGCCGTCATGGCGCCGCGCCGGCGCCGGCGTCACGGCGCTCGCGCACGTCCGCAGCGATCGCGGGCAGCCGGTCGAACTCCGTGCGCTTGTCGAGGATCTGATCGGCGCCCGCCTGCAGGCAGGTCGAGCGCAGCTCGTCGTACCCGTAGTTGGTCAGCACGACCACGGCGGGTCGCGGCTTGAGCAGCTTTGCCGCCGCCACAACTTCGAGACCATCGCCGTCCGGCAGACGCATGTCCACTACGACGAGGTGAGGCTTCGCACGGGGTAGCAGCTGCCGGGCCTCGGCCACCGTGGCGGCTTCGAACACCTGCTCCACGTCCCACAGGTCACCCAACAGGCCCGCCAGGCGCAGGCGAACCAGGCTGGAGTCTTCGACCAAGCAGACGCGAATCGCGGCGGGGTGCATGGGAGCGGCGCCAAACTGATGCGCGGGCGCCTCATGCGGTATCAGACCGGGCCCGGGCGCGCTGTGCGACTTGCGGCACACCGTGTCAGTAACGGCCTACACTCAGGTCGTGAGACCGTGTTCGATCACGTAGCGGACCAGGTCGGCGTTGGTCTTGAGATGCAGCTTCCGCAGTATCCGGCTGCGATAG
This sequence comes from Gemmatimonadales bacterium, assembly GCA_036522815.1. Classification (GTDB taxonomy): domain Bacteria; phylum Gemmatimonadota; class Gemmatimonadetes; order Gemmatimonadales; family GWC2-71-9; genus AG41. The sequence goes on from DATDFC010000020.1 coordinate 1,135, forward strand.
GTGGAGATCGTCTTGGGGCCGACCCGGAAGGCAGCGCCGATCTGCTTGTTGGTCTTGCCGGCACCGAGCAAGCACAGCACCTGATACTCACGCGCGGACAAGGCCTCGTGGGGTCGGCCCGGTGCGCCGGCGGCGAGGGTGTCGGCGAGGCGCTCGGCCAGGGTCGGGCTCACGTAGCGGCCCCCGGCATGGACCTTCGCCACCGCTGCCATCAGCTCCGTGGGCGCTTCCGTCTTGGTCACGTACCCGGCGGCTCCGGCGCGCAGGGCCTGAATCGCCAGCTCGCCCTCTGGATGCATGCTCACTACCAACACGCGCACCTGTGGGAAGCGCTGCCGCAGCTCCCCGAGCAGCGTCAGGAACCCGGGCCCCGGCATCCCGATGTCCAGGATCAGGACGTCGGTACCGGTCCCCTCGAGCCGTTTCAGCAGATCGTGTCCATGCGGGGCCTCACCCACCACACGCAACGCGTCGTCCTCAGCCGCAAGCTGGCGGAAGCCCGCGCGGATCAAGTGGTGATCGTCGGCGATGAAGATGCGGATCATGCGCCGCGTGGCATGGTGAGCGTCAACGTGGTGCCTGCGCCCGGAGTGCCTGCGATCGTGACGTTGCCCTGGAAATTCTCGGCGCGCTCCCGCATGCCGAGCAGGCCCAGCGAGCGAGAATCGTGCAGAGCGCCATCCCGGATGCCGCGGCCGTTGTCCTGGACGGTCAGCTCGAGCGCGTTGGGCGTGACGTCGAGCTGGACGAGGACCTGCGTGGCGGCGGCGTGTCGCGCGACGTTGGTGAGCGCTTCCTGGAAGATGCGGAACACCGCGGTGGTCCGGCTCGCGTCCAGCGCGGGCTGGGCGTCGGGGAGCTCCACCCGGCATTCGATGCCGGTGCGTGTGGCGAACTCGCGTGCCTCCCACTCGATCGCGGCGCGCAGGCCAAGCTCGTCGAGAACGCTGGGACGCAGCTCGGCGGCGACCCGCTGGATCCCCTGGGCGGTGCTGTCGATGATCCCCGCCATGCCGTCGAGCTTGTGGCCCAGCTCGGGGGAGGACTCTGGGACGCGCTTCTTGAGCCAGAGCAGATCGATCTTCAAAGCGGTGAGCGCCTGGCCCAGCTCGTCGTGGATCTCGCGGGCGATGCGGGCCCGCTCCGCCTCCCGGGCCGCCTCGAGCCGGGCGGCGAGCCCGCGCAGCTGCGTGCGGTGGCGGTGCAGCTCCGCGTCCGCCGCTTTGCGCTCGGTGACGTCCTCGACCATGGCCACGAACCGATCCGGCCTGCCGGCTTCGCCGGGAAGCGCCGAGACGGTAACGTGGGCCCAGATCACGCGGCCGTCCTTGCGGCAGTAGCGACTTTCGAACGTGAACGCGGATCGGGCGCCGCGCGCCAGGTCCGTCACCAGCTCGCGATTCTGACGCAGATCGTCCGCATAGGTGATGTCGACATATGAGAGGGACTCGAGCTCCGCCGCGTCGTAGCCGATCATCTCCTGAAACGCCCGGTTGCAGCGGATGAAACGGGCGCGCTGATCGGTCACCGCGATCCCGACGGCCGACTGGTCGAACATCGCGCCGAGCAGCGCTTCGCGCTCGCGCAGCGCGGCGGCGGCGCGCTCGCGCTCGATCACGCGGCCGAGCTGCGTGCCGATGTGCGTCAGCACGTCCAACTGGGCGTCGCTGGGCGCGACGGCATCGGGGGAGAAGAACTCGAGCACCGCGGCCACGTCGGCGCCGACCGGCACGGGGAACGCGAAGCCGGCTTGCAGGCCCGACTCGGCGGCCGCGCGGGCACGGGGGAAGTTCGCATCGCGCGTCACGTCGAGGACCCACGCCGACCGCTTGGTGGCGAGCACCCGGCCCGGCAGGCCCACCCCGCGTCGCAACGTCGTCGCTTCGGTCACGCGACGGAACGCGTCGTGCGGCAACGGGCCGTCGTCGTGCCAAATCGTGCTGGGCCGCAACACGTCCGGCTCGTCCGTGGCGACGAGGTAGACGTGGCCGACCGGCCAGCCGGTCACCCGGCACACCTCGGCGATCGAGGTCTGCAGCGCGTGCTCGGCGGTGTGCGCCTCATTCGCCGCGACGGCGACGTCCTGTAACAGCCGGACGAACGCGACCTCCTGCTCGAGCGCTCGCTCGGCCGCGCCCCGCTCCGTGACGACCGCCGCCAGCACCAGCCCGGTCACCGCTGTCAGCCCGAGGAACGTCTGTAACAGCGCGAGGTTCTCCGTCGGCGTGGAGGAGACGAACGGGCCCAGCCCGCGCAACGTGTACCAGATGGTCAGCGCCGCGACCAGGGCCGTCGCGGTGGCGGTCCCGCGGCTCCCGAAGCGCAGGGCGGCCCACACGACCAGGGGGAAGACGGCGTACACGTAAGAGAGGGGATTGCGGAGCAGCAGCGCCGTGAGCAGCAGCAGCGCGGCGAGTAGCCCGACGGCCTCGAGCCGTCGCCCGGCGCGGGGCGCGGCGCCCGCCCAGGTGAGGAGGACGGGTGCGACGAGCACGTCGCCCAGCGCGTCACCGGACCACCACACGAACCAGAGTCGCGGCAGCGGGTCCGGCGCGACCGCCCCGCTCGCCCACAGGCTCGCCACCCCGAGCGTGGCGCTGAGCGTGGTGCTCGCGAGCGCCGCCACCACGACGAGCGCGATGACGTCGCGCACCCGCTCGAGCGATGGTCGAAAATCCACGACGCGGGTGAGCAGCCAAGCGGCCGCGACGGCTTCGAGCGTGTTCCCGCTCGCGATCCCCGCGGCGCCGGCTGCGGACACACCGGCGGTCCAGTTGAGGAGAAACGCCCCCAGGGCGATTCCCGGCCACAGACGCACGCCCCAGACCAGCAGCACCGCGAGGGCCACACCCGAGGGAGGCCAGGCGGAGGAGACGACGGGCTGCGCGACGGCGGCGAGCAAGCCCACGCGGGCCGCTGCGAAGTAGGCCGCCATGACGGCGGCGATCTGGAGGGCGTAGCGCAACCGGTGGGTCATCTGGTCCCGTGCACTTTACGCAGTTGCGCCCCTATCATGCACGACTGGATCTCAGCCGTCCAGAGTCACCGCCGTCGGCTCCCGCGCCGGTTGCGCGGGCAGTTCCGCCGCCACCATACCGAACAGGATGAGCGCCCCCCCGGCCCACTGCAGCAGCGAGAGCCGCTCCCCGAGCAGCAGCCAGGACGTGAGCGCGGCGAACAGCGGCTCGAAGCAGAAGATCAATGCCGCGCGCGCCGACGACATGTGTCGCTGCGCGGCCATCTGCAACAGGAAACAGATCGTGCTCGCGAACAGCACCGTGTACCCGAGTGCGCCGACGAACCGGGGCGTCCAATCGATGTGCGGGTGCTCGAGCACTCCGGCTGCGAGTGCTCCCAGCAGCGCCGTGGCGGCGATCTGCCAGAACACGAGGCGCCGGGCGTCATGGCGCCGGGACAACGCCGTCACGGCCACGATCTGGCCGCCGAAGCAAGCGGCGCAGATGAGCGTGAGCAGGTCGCCGCGGTTCAAGCCGCCCGCGTCGGGAGCCGTGAGCAGGTAGATGCCGAGCATCGCGAGCGCCAGCGCCGCCGCCGTGAGCCAGCTGGGCCGCTGCCCCAGGAGCGCCAGGGCGACCACCGGCGCGATGATCGACGACACGGCGACGATGAACGCCGAGCGCGCCGGCGTCGTGATCACCAGGCCCGCCGTCTGGGAGATGAAGCCCACGGCCACGAGCGTGCCCAACAGCAGGCCGCCCCAAAGCTCCGCGCGGTCGGGGCCGGGGCGAAAGCGCGTGCCCGGAGCGAGCGCCAGCGCCGCGATCCCGAAGCGGACCGCGATGAAGGCGAATGGCGTCGCGTCGGAGAGCGCGCTTTTGACGGCCACGAAGCTCGTCCCCCACAGCAACGTGGCCGTGAGGAGCGCGAGGTCCGCCTGGCGTCGCGTCACGCCAGGTCGCGCAGATAGCGCCCCGTGGGCGACTCCGCGACCCGCGCGATCTCTTCGGGCGGCCCCTGCGCCACGACCCGGCCGCCGGCGTCACCGGCGCCCGGGCCCATCTCGATCACCCAGTCGGCGCGCTTGACGACGTCGAGGTGGTGCTCGATCACGAGGACCGTATGGCCGGCGTCCACCAGCCGATCGAGCACCCGGCACAGCGTGCGCACGTCGTCCAGGTGCAGGCCGGTGGTGGGCTCGTCCAGGATGTAGAGCTTGCGCCCGCGGCGCGCCCTCCCGCGTGCCACCGCCAGCTCCCGCGCGATCTTGAGCCGCTGCGCTTCGCCCCCCGAGAGCGTGGTGGCCGGCTGCCCGAGGTGCAGGTACCCCAGTCCCACCTGCTGCAGGTGCCACAGCGCGCGCGCCAGCCGGGGGTGGCGGTGAAACCGGGTCAGCGCTTGGTCCACGGTCCATTCGAGCACCTCATGGATCGAGCGGCCGCCGACCTTGACCTCGAGAATCTCCTTCTTGAAGCGCTTCCCCCCGCACACGTCGCACGGCACGAACACATTGGCGAGGAACACCATCTCGATCAGCACGTGGCCCGCGCCCTCGCACGCCTCGCAGCGCCCGCCGGCGACGTTGAACGAGAACGAGCTGGGGGTGAAGCGGCGGGCGCGCGCCAGCGGCTCGGCGGCGAACAGGGCCCGCAGCTCGTCGAATGCCTTGATGTACGTGATCGGGTTGGACCGGGGCGTGCGGCCGATCGGAGCCTGGTCGACGAGCACCACATCGCTGACCGCTTCCCACCCTTCCAGCGCCCGCACCGCGCCGACCGGCTCGCCGAGATGCTGCTTGGCGCCGTGTACGCCCGTCAGCCGGGCCGCCAGCTGGCGGTACAGCACGTCGTGGACGAGCGTGGACTTGCCGGATCCGGACACGCCCGTGACCGCGGTGAGCGTGCCCAGGGGAATCCGGACGTCCACGTTCTCGAGGTTGTGCAGCCGGGCGCCGCGCAGCGTGAGCCAGCGGCCCGCCGGCCGTCGCGCCGAGGGCACGCCGATGCGCTTCTCGCCGGAGAGGTATTGGCCGGTGAGCGTGCCCGCGTCGCGCACACCCGCCGCGGGCCCCTGGTACACGAGTCCGCCGCCCGCTTCGCCGCTCCCGGGCCCGAGCTCCACCATCCAGTCGGCGGCGCGCATCGCCGCCGGGTCGTGCTCCACCACCACGACCGTGTTGCCCGCGTCCGCGAGCCGGCGCAACAGGGCGAGCAGCCGGCCCGTGTCCGCCGGGTGGAGACCGATCGTCGGCTCGTCCAGCACGTACAGGGTATCGACCAGGTGGGCGCCGAGGGCGTTGGAGAGCGCGATGCGCTGCGCCTCGCCGCCCGAGAGCGTGCGGGTGAGCCGGTCGAGGGTGAGATATCCCAGGCCCACGTCGTTCACGAACGAGACGCGCGCGGCCAGCTCGGCCAAGATGTGGACGGCGACGGCGCGCTGGAAATCGCTGAGCGCGAGGCCGGCGATCCAGTCGCGCAACGCCCCGGCGGTGAGCGCGGACACCTCCGCGATGTTCTTGCCGCCCACGCGCACCGCCAGCGCTTCCGGCTTGAGCCGCGCCCCACCGCAAGCGGGGCAGGTCTTGGCGAGCTGGTACTGCCGCAGGAACACGCGGATGTACTGCTTGTAGCGCTTCGCCTCGAGGCGCTCGAGGAAGGGGAACATCCCGAGGAATCGCCCGCGCGCGCCGTGCAGCAGGAACTGCCGTGCGTCGCCGCTGAGATCGCGCCACGCTGTGTCGAGCGGGATCCCCTTCACCCGGGCGGCCTCGCGCAGGATGCGGCGGCGGCCCTCGTAGCGCGGCTTGGTCCAGGGGTCGAGCGCGCCGCCCGCGAGGCTCTTGCGCGCGTCGGGCACGATGAGCGATTCGTCGTACTCGAGCACCGCGCCGAAGCCGTTGCAACCGGGGCACGCCCCGCGCGGATTGTTGAAGGAGAACAGGATCGGGGTGAGCGCCGGAGCCGCGGTGCCGCAATTGGAGCACGTCGGGTGCGCGGAAAAGCGCCGCCGGTCGCCGTTCTCGAGCGCCACCGCGACGCCTTCGCCCTCGCTGAAGGCCGTCGCGACCGCGTCCGTCAGGCGGCCCCGGTTCGGCTCGGATGCGGCCAGACGGTCGACCACGACCAGCACCTCGGCGGCCTGCCGCACCGCCTGCTCGGCGTCGGTCTGATCGAGGCGGACCATGGCGCCGTCCAGCTGGGCCCGCACGAACCCCGCGGCCCACAGCTGCGCGGCAACCTCGACGTCGGGGCGATGGGCGCTGGCGGGGAGGGGGAACGTGACGTGGATTGCGGATTGCGGATTTCGGATTGCGGATTGTCCGTCCGGAGATCGGTTCGTCGAATCCGCAATCCCCAATCCGCAATCCGCAATGAGGCTGTCCACCACCTCCTGCACTGTATCCACCTTCACGACCTTGCCGCACTTCACGCAGTACGGCGTCCCGACCCGCGCCCACAACAGGCGCAGGAAGTCGTAGATCTCGGTGGCCGTGCCGACCGTCGACCGGCTGCTGGTGGTGGGGTTCTTCTGCTCGATCGCGACCGCCGGCGAGATCCCCTCGATCGAGTCCACCAGCGGCTTGGGCATCCGCTCCAGGAACTGCTTGGCGTAGGTCGAGAGCGACTCGATGTAGCGCCGCTGCCCTTCGGCATACAGCGTGTCGAACGCCAGCGTGCTCTTGCCCGACCCCGAGGGGCCGGTGATCACCGTGAGCGCGCGCCGCGGCAGCTCCACGGTGATCCCCTTGAGATTGTGCTGCCGCGCGTTGCGGATGATCACGCGGTCGGGGGACGATGGCATAACCATTCAACATAACAGGGACTCGGGACTTGGGGGTGGCGACCCGAGCCCCTAGTCCCGAGGCCCGAGTCCCGGTACTTTCGCCCCCACATGCCCCTCGCCCTCACCCCGCGGCTGCTGCGGCGCGGCCTCGAGCTGTTCGCCGTCATCTCCTGCCTCGGTGTCATCGTCGTCCTCGTCTTCTTCGGCCAAGATCTCGAAGCGTTTCTCGGCGGCCTCACGCACCTCCATCTGGTTTGGCTCATCATCGGTCTGGCACTTGCTTCGATGGACTGGTTCGGCGGCGGCACGCGGCTGTGGGTCGTGGCGCGGCACGTGCACCCCGGCGTGCGCTGGCGCGACATGGTGATCGCCGGCGGCATGAGCGCCTGGGCGGCGTACCTCACGCCGTTTCAGACCGGGGCCGGCCCCACCATGATGTGGGCGATGCGCCGCGCCGGCGTCCGCCTGCCCGAGGCGATGACCTCCACGTTCATGACCTTCGTGGCGACCGTCGCCTTCTTCGCGCTCACGGGACCGCTCGCGATCTACATGGGCGCGGGACGGTCGCTGGCGGAGCACAACGTCGTCCTGGGGATCACGTACTACGACCTGTTTCGCACCAGCCTCACCATCTTCGGCATCCTCGGTGTCCTCATGCTGGTCGCCATGATCTTCCCCGTGTGGCTGCGCGACGCGGTGCACTGGCTGGCGACGCGGGCCGAGCGCAAGAGCGGCCGCGTGGCGGCGCGAATCGAGCAGCTGCGGGAAGGGATCGACCGGGCGCACGAGTGCCTGGTGGCGTTTGGCACCCCGCGCGGGTGGCTCGCGCTGCTGTGGGCGGTGCTCCTGTCGGGGCCCTCGCACGCCAACAAGCTGCTCGCCGGCTATGTCGCGCTGCGCACCCTCGGCCTGCACACCAACTTCGTCGACATCCTGCTGCTGCAAACGTTCATCACGTTCCTGCTCTATTTCGCCCCCACGCCCGGATCGTCCGGGCTGGCCGAGCTGCTGTCGGCGGCCGTGATGCAGATCTACGTGCACCCCGCCGAGCTGCCGACCTACACCCTTGTCTGGCGTTTCATCAACAGCTACGCGACGGTGATCGTCGGGTCGCTCCTGTTTTGGCACTGGATCAAGCGCGGACTCGTCGGGCGCGAGGAGGCGGTGATCGCGGGGGGGCCCGAGAGCTGAGTGTTGTGGGCGTAACCTGTGTTTCCTTGCGCGGTTACGCGGCCGGGCGTAACTTCCGGCGCGGCCTGTTTCGGACTCTCTAGGACGCTTCAGATGTCGCTGCTTGAACTCGCTGGCAACAAGTTCACGATCCCGGTAGGTGAGGTGGTGCTCGGCAGTGATGCCGGCTGCGCCATCCCCCTCTCGGGGGCCGGTGTGTTGCCCCGACACGCCGTGCTCCAGGGCCAGGCCGACGGCCAGGTGATCATCCGCAAGGCCGCCCCGGCGGCCGACGTGCTCATCAACGGCGTGCGCCTCGGTGCCGAGCCGACCCCGCTACTGCACGGGGACAAAGTCGAGGTCGGGAACCACGAGTTGACGTTCGTGGACGAGCGGCGTTCCGGGAGCACGCAGTTTGTGCAGGCGTTCAGCATGCCCCAGGGGGCGGCGGGGGCGGCGGGGGCGGCG
>DATDFC010000021.1:0-4108 GCA_036522815.1 Gemmatimonadales bacterium
AATTCGAAGCTGACGACGTGGACGAGGCGATCGCGCGCCTGCGCCGCGAACGCGCGCTCGACGACCGGCGCACGGCGCTCGCCTGCGCGCGCACGGAGGTGCGTATCAAACGGCGCGGCCGGGCGCGTGTCGTCCGCCAGATCGAAGCGCTCGGCATCGCGCGGGAGATTGCGCGCGAGGCCGTCGCCGAAGTGTTCGCCGAGATCGACGAGACGGAGCTGCTGCAGCAGGCGCTCGAACGTCGCCTGCGCCGCGGCACCGAGTTGAGCGACCCCGCCACCTTCCGCCGGCTGCACCGCTACCTGCTCGGCCAGGGCTTCGACCCCGAACGCGTCACCGCGCTCCTCCGCCAGCGGCGTAGAAACGCGTAGACACGGGGTAACCTATAGCTGCTCATGACCGCCAACGAGATCCGCCTTTCATTCCTCAAGTACTTCGAGCGCCACGGGCACCGCATCGTCGCCAGCTCGCCGCTCGTGCCGCACAACGATCCGACGCTGCTCTTCACCAACGCCGGCATGAACCAGTTCAAGGACGTGTTCCTCGGCCGGGAGAAGCGCGACTACACGCGGGCGACGACGGCGCAGAAGTGCATGCGGGTGAGCGGCAAGCACAACGACCTCGACAATGTCGGCCCCTCGCTGCGGCATCACACCTTCTTCGAGATGCTCGGCAACTTCTCCTTCGGCGACTACTTCAAGAAGGATGCGATCGCGTACGCCTGGGAGTGGGTGACCGGGAAGGACTGGCTGGGGATCGCCCCCGGGCGTCTGTACATCACCGTCCACCACAGCGACGACGACGCCCGCCGGCTGTGGCGCGAGGTGACGGGCACGCCCGACGGGCGCATCTACGGGCTCGGCGACAAAGACAACTTCTGGCAGATGGGCGACACCGGGCCGTGCGGTCCGTGCTCGGAGATCCTCGTCGATATCCGGGCGAAGTCGGAACGCGGAACGCGGACCCCCGAACCGAGCCTGGACGAGTTCGTGCGGCTGAGCGAGGCCGGCGAGCTGCTCGAAATCTGGAATCTCGTGTTCATGCAGTTCGATCAGCAGCCCGACGGATCCCGCATCCCGCTTCCCGCCCCCTCCGTCGACACGGGGGCCGGGTTGGAGCGCATCACCGCCGTGATGCAGGGGGTGCCGTCGAATTTCGACACCGATCTGTTCGCCCCGATCATCGAGCGGGCGGTTGCAGTGATCGGCAAGCGATACGACCCTGGGCCCGCGGGAGCCTCGTATCGGGTGCTCGCCGACCACGCGCGGGCGGTGGCGTTCCTGCTGGCCGACGGCGTGTACCCCTCCAACGAGGGACGCGGCTACGTGCTGCGTCGCATCCTGCGCCGGGCGGTGCGGCATGCCTGGCTGCTGGGGCGCCGCGAGCCCACCCTGGTGCATCTGGTGCACGCGGTGGGCGGCGTGATGGGCAGCGTCTACCCCGAGCTGGTGCAGAAGCGCACCCACCTCGAGAGCGTGACGCGCGCCGAGGAGGAGCGCTTCTTCGACACGATCGAGGGCGGTCTGGAGCGGCTGGAGCAGCTCAGGGACGCCAAGCGGATTTCCGGCGCGGAGGCGTTCAAGCTGTACGACACGTACGGGTTCCCGATCGATCTCACGCAGCTCATCGCCGCGGAGCGGGGTCAGACGGTCGATGTGGCGGGCTTCGAGCGCGAGCTCGGGCAGCAGCGCACCCGCTCGCTCGAGGCGCTGGAGCGGAGCAAAGCGGGACGCTCGGGAAAGGGCGCCGTGCCGGTGCAGCGCAGCGGCGAATGGCGCACCGTGAAGCCCCGAGCCAAGCAGAAATGGGTGGGCTACGACACGACCGCGGCCGAAACCGACGTGCTCAGGTTTCGGCAGGCGAGCGACGTGGTGGAGCTCGTCCTCCAGGAGAATCCCTTCTACGCCGAGTCGGGCGGGCAGGTCAGTGACACGGGGCAGGTGAAAGGAGAGGGGTGGACCCTCGACGTCGAGGGTGTGGAGAAAGTGGACGGCATGAGCGCGGTGGTGGGGCATTTCGCGGACGCGTTCGAGCCCACGCCGGTCCTGGCCCAGGTCGACGAGCCGCGCCGCAAGAATATCGAGCGCAACCACACCGCCACACATCTGGTGCACGCGGCGCTGCGCCGAATCCTCGGCCCGCACGTGCGTCAGCAGGGCTCGGTCGTGGCTCCCGAGCGGCTGCGCTTCGACTTCGCGCATCACGGGCCGGTGGACGACCCGACGCTCGCCCGGATCGAGGAAGCGGTGAACCGCGATGTGTGGGAGAACCTGCCGGTCACCACGCGCGAGATGAAGTACAAGGAAGCGATTGCCGCGGGCGCCATGGCGTTCTTCACCGAGAAGTACGGCGACATCGTGCGCGTGGTGGACGTGGGGGGCGTGTCGCTCGAGCTGTGCGGCGGCACGCACGTGCCCAGCACCGGGCAGATCGCATTGTTCCGGTTCACCCACGAAACGGGGGCCGCGGCGGGAGTGCGGCGCATCGAAGCCGTCACCGGGCCGGGGGCGTACACTCTGATCCGTAAGCTCGAGGGGGAGCTCGAGGACGCGGCGGGCGCGCTCAAGACGCAGCCCGAGCATCTGGTGCGGCGCATCGAGCAGCTGGTCGACGAGAACAAGAAACTCGAAAAGCGCATCGAAGAGCTGTTGAGAACGGGAGCCGTGCAACGTGCAACGGGCAACGTGGAACGGATCGGCGACGTGGAGCTCTACGTCGACGAGAGCACCCTCAGCGACCGCGACCAGATCGGCCTCGTCATGGACGCGTTCCGGGCCAGCCACCGGCGCGCGGTGTCCGTGCTGTTCACCAACGGGGAGCGACCGGGGATCCACGTGGGTGTGACCGACGACCTGGTGGCGCAGGGCGTGAAGGCCGGCGACATCGCGGCCGCCCTGGCGGCCGTCTCGGGCGGCAAGGGGGGCGGGCGCCCGCACTTCGCGTCCGCGGGCGCGGGCGATCCCGCCAAGCTGGGCGAGACCCGGGAGCAGACGGCGGCCATCGTGCGACGGTTGCTCACACGATGACCCGGAGCGAGCTGCTCGCCTGGCTCGACGCGCGCCGTCCCACGCCGCCCGACATGCTGCGCCCCCGCCTCGCGGCGGCCGTGATCGACGCCGACCTGCCGCTCCCCGATCACCTGGCCCTGCTGGGACAGCGCCTGCTGGCTCGGGTTGCGGACCGACCCGCGGGCGGGCGCGAGCTGGCGCTCGACCTGCTCGCGGCCGATGCATTCGTCACCTACGCGTTCGAAGCCCAGGCCGAAGCCGACGTGGCCGGGCTCGCCGCGCTCGCGGGACGCGTGGGAGCCGCGTCCGGGTCGTGAGCACGCCGCTCGGGGCGGGACCGGGCCTGCTGGTGCTGGTGGACCCGAGTCGTACCGGGCCCGCGGAGGCCGCGACCGTGGCGCGGGCGGCGCGCGCCGCCGGCGCCGCGGGGATCCTCCTGGGCTCTTCCTTCGACGGCACGCAAGACACGGAGCTCGTGGCCCGGGCGATCCGGCAGGCGGCCGCGGGGCTGCCCGTGGCGCTGTTCCCCGGGTCCGCGCTGCAGCTCACGCAGGAAGTCGATCTCATCCTCTTCCTTTCGCTCGTGTCCGGGCGGAACCCGCAGTACCTGATCGAAGAGCACGTGCGGGCCGTCCCATTCCTGACGCGTCACGCCGTGCCCACGCTCTCGACCGGCTACATCCTGGTGGACGGGGGACGCGTGACCAGCGTGGAGGCGGTGAGCCAGACGCGTCCGCTCCCTGCCGACAAGCCGGAGCTGGCGCGGGCGCACGCCACCGCAGCGCGCCTCATCGGCATGCAGGCCATCTACCTGGACGCGGGGAGCGGCGCCCCGCGGCCCGTGTCGGCCGCAGTGATCCGCGCCTGTCGCGAGGGCGTTCCGGGCCTGACCCTGTTCGTGGGAGGCGGCATCCGGAGCCCGGAGCAGGTGCGGGCCGCCCGGGGAGCGGGAGCGGACTTCGTGGTGGTGGGGACGGCGCTGGAGGAGCGGGGGGAGGGGGCCGCCGGACCGCACGCCGATCTGCCGGCGCTGGTGCGGGCGGTCGCCGGGTGACCCCGGCGGAGCAGGCGCGGGTCGGCCTGGCCGGCCTGGCGGCGCT
>DATDFC010000022.1:0-2762 GCA_036522815.1 Gemmatimonadales bacterium
GGCGCGGTGCCCAAGCGCTACGGCTGGACGGGCGGGCCGGTGGACCTGGACACGTACTTCGCGATGGCGCGGGGCGTGCAGGCGGGCGGGCGCGACGTCACGGCGATGGAAATGACGAAGTGGTTCGACACCAACTATCACTACATCGTACCCGAGTTCGACCCGGGGCAGGCGTTCCGGCTGTCGTCCTCGAAGCCGGTGGACGAGTTCCTCGAGGCCAAGGCGCTCGGTATCGAGACCAAGCCGGTGCTGATCGGTCCCGTGACGTTCCTGCTGCTCGGCAAGACGAGAACCGCGCGCTTCGATCGTCTGGCGCTGCTGGACGCGCTGCTGCCGGTCTACGGCGAGGTGCTATCGCGCCTGGCTGCGGCGGGCGCCACCTGGGTCCAGCTCGACGAGCCCTGCCTCGCCCTCGACCGCACCGCCGCCGAGCGCGAAGCGTTCGCGCGGGCGTATCGCTCGCTCGCGGACCAGGCGCCCAAGGTGAAGCTCCTGGTCGCGACGTATTTCGGCGCGCTGGACGACAACCTCACGACGGCGCTGGACCTGCCCGTGGCCGGTCTGCACGTGGACGCCGTGCGCACCGGGGCGCGGTTGGGGTCGCTACTCCAGACGTGGCCGGCGGGCGGCGGGCGGGCTGGCAAGATCCTGTCGCTCGGCGTGATCGACGGGCGCAACGTCTGGAAGGCAGATCTCACCGCGGCGCTGCGCCAGCTCGAGGACGCGCTGGAGCGGGCCGGCGCCGCGCAGCTGTGGGTGGCGCCGTCGTGCTCCCTGCTCCATGTCCCGATCGATCTCGACCTCGAGCGGCGGCTCGACAGCGAGCTCAAGGGATGGCTGGCGTTCGCGACCCAGAAGCTGGTCGAAGTGGCGACGCTGGCGCGCGCGCTGCGCGACGGACGGGAGTCCGTGGCGGCGGCGCTCGAGGCGAACGAGCGCTTGCTCGGCGGTCGGCGCATCTCCCGGCGCATCCACAATCCGGCGGTCAAGCAACGGGCGCGCGGCGTGACGGAGCACGACATGCGCCGCGCGGCGCCGTTCGCCGAGCGCCGTCGCAAGCAGCTGCGTCTGCCGCTCTTCCCCACGACGACCATCGGATCGTTTCCCCAGACGGCCGAAGTCCGCGCCGCGCGCAAGCAGCTACACGATGGCAAGCTGACGGGGCCCGAGTACGACGCGTTCATCGCGGAGCAGATCACCCGCACCCTGAAGCTCCAGGAAGAGCTCGGGCTGGACGTGCTGGTGCACGGTGAGTTCGAGCGCAACGACATGGTCGAGTACTTCGGGGAGCAGCTCGAGGGATTCGCCTTCACGGAGCACGGCTGGGTGCAGTCGTACGGGACGCGCTACGTGAAGCCGCCGATCATTTACGGCGACGTGTCCCGGCCCAAGGCGATGACGGTGCGCTGGAGCACCTTCGCGCAGTCCAAGACGGCCCGCCCGGTGAAGGGCATGCTGACCGGCCCGGTGACCATCCTGCAGTGGTCGTTCGTACGCGACGATCAGCCGCGCGCCGAGACGGCGAAGCAGCTGGCGCTGGCGATCCGGGACGAGGTCAAGGACCTCGAGGCGGCCGGGATCCGCGTGATCCAGATCGACGAGCCGGCGCTGCGCGAAGGCCTGCCGCTGCGGCGCGTGGAGTGGGCGGCCTACCTCGAGTGGGCGGTGAACGCGTTCCGGCTCGCCACCGCGGGCGTGTCGGACGCGACCCAGATCCACACGCACATGTGCTACAGCGAGTTCAACGACGTGATCCGGGTGATCGAGAAGATGGACGCCGATGTGATTTCGATCGAAAACGCGCGTTCCGGGTCGGAGCTGCTCGAGGGCTTCAAGGAATACCGCTATCCCAACGAGATCGGGCCAGGCGTCTACGACATCCATTCCCCCCGCGTGCCGAGCACGGCGGAGATCGTGCAGGCGTTGAAGCGCATGCAGGAGGTGCTCGCGGACCGTCAGATCTGGGTCAACCCCGACTGCGGCCTCAAGACGCGCGGCTGGCCGGAGACGCTGTCGGCGCTGCGCAACCTGGTGCATGCGGCGCGCCAGTTGCGGCCGGTGCCGGCCGTCACGGGACCGGCCGGCGAGGTTACCCCGGGCTCGCGCCCGGGGTTAGTTTAGACGCATGAACCCCGCCGAGATTCGCATCACCGCTGAGCCAATCGACACGGGCCGCTGCAAGTTCGTCGCGAGCGAGCCGGTGCACGCGGGTGGCGTGCGGCGGTTCGCGTCGCCCGACGACGCGCGTGGCTCCCCGCTAGCCGAGGCGATCTTCGCGATCCCGGGCGCGGACGTGGCCGAGGTGATCGTGTCGGGGAACCTCGTGACGGTGGTGAAGCGCAGCCCGGCCCCGTGGCAGACGGTGGGAAAAGCGGTGGGTCAGGCGATCCGCGCCGCACTCGCCGGGGCGGAGCCGGCCGTGGCGCCCAAGCCGACCGCGCCCGCGGCGCCCGGCACGGACGACGACGCGCTATACGAGCGCGTCGCCGACCTGTTCGAGAGCCAGGTGAATCCCATGGTCGCGCGGCACGGCGGCCGGGTCGAGCTCATCGACGTGCAGGACGCCGTCGTGATGGTCCGCATGGCGGGCGGGTGCCAGGGATGCGGCATGGCCGACGTCACGCTGCGCCAGGGGATCGAGGCGATGCTGCAGCAGCACGTTCCCGATGTGAAAGGCGTCGTCGACATCACCGATCACACCGCCGGCTCGAACCCGTACTTCGCGGCGGCCAAGAAGTAGGGGCGCAGCATGCTGCGCCCCC
>DATDFC010000023.1:0-17540 GCA_036522815.1 Gemmatimonadales bacterium
CGACAGCGCCAAGGCCGATTCCGCCAAAGCGGACAGCACGGCGCCGCCGGCGCTGGTGCGGGAGGTCTACTCGTACGAGGGCGGCACTGGTCGCGGTGGGGCCGCTGGCGGCGCAGGCGAAGCCCAAGCCGGTCGCGAAGCCCGACAGCGCCAAGGCCGATTCCGCCAAAGCGGACAGCACGGCGCCGCCGGCGCTGGTGCGGGAGGTCTACTCGTACGAGGGCGGCGGGCGGGATCCGTTCCTGTCGCTGCTCAAGTCGGGGGACATCCGGCCGCTCTTGTCGGACCTGAAGCTCGTCGGGATCTACTACGACGGCCGCCTCACGGCGCGCAGCGTCGCGGTGCTGCGCGACGTGACCAACAACAAGATCTACCGGGTGAAGCCCGGTGACATCATCGGGCGTCTCAAGGTCACGACGATCCGCCCGCGCGAAATCGTGTTTACGGTGCAAGAGTTCGGTTTCGAGCGGCAGGAGAGCCTGCAGCTCGCCAAGCAGGAGGTAACGCCATGAAGCACATCGCAGCCCTCGTCCCATTCCTGCTTGGGCTGACCGCGGCCCCGCGCGACGGCGAAGTCAAGGCCGTCAGCGTGCTCCCCGCGGCGCGCAGTGTGGAGGTCGTGATCGATCTCCAGGGTGCGGTCGAAGTGCAGGACTTCACGTTGGCCAGTCCGGCCCGCCTGGTGATCGACCTGCAGGGCGCCCGGCTCGCCGCGCCGGCCGTGCTGTACGACGGCCAGAATCGCGGCGGCATCAAGAACATCCGCTACGCGCAATTCCGCCCCGGCGTGGTGCGCGTGGTGATCGATCTCGACGTGCTCAAGGACTACCAGATCGAGCGCCGCGCCGGCCAGGTGCGCGTGAAGATCGGCACCGAGCGCACGTCCTTCGCGGCGTGGTCGAGCCAAGACCTCACCCCAGTTCCCCCTCTCCGCATGGCGGAGAGGGGGTCAGGGGGTGAGGTCCCTAACCCCGGGCGCAAGCCTGGGGTGCACGGGGGTGAGACCCCCCGGGGTGGTGAGGCCGCCCGCGTCGCCGCCCCCGCGGCAAGCGGCACCGAGCTCTCGATCGACGCGTACCTCGCCGCCCACGCGCGCGAGGGCGAGCAGTCGCAAGCGCCCCGGATCACCGTCACGTGGGACAACTCCGACATTCGCGAGGTGGTCGCCGGCTTCGCCGCGTTCAGCGGCCGCACCATCGTGCTCTCGAAGGACGTCAAGGGAACGGTGTCCGCCGAGATCAAGAACCAGCCGTGGGACCTCGCGTTCGCGGCGGTGCTCGAGTCGCAGGCGCTCGCGGCCACCACCCTCGAGGGCGGCATCATCCAGGTCATCGACAAGAAGGACCTGGCACGGGCCGACTCGACCGTACCGGTCGAGACGCGCCTGGTGCGCATCAACTACGCCCGCGCCTCGGCGCTGGTGCCGTCGATTCAGTCGATTCTCACGCAACGCGGCAAGGCGGTCGCCGACTCGACCACCAACGCCCTCGTCATCACCGAGATCTCGAGCCGCATCAGCCGGGTCGAGGATTTCGTCAAGGGCCTCGATATCCGCACCCCGCAGGTGTCGATCCAGGCGAAGATCATCTTCGTGGACCGCACCGACGTGGAGCAGCTCGGCCTCAAGTACGATCTCGGCTCCCAGACCCAGTTCTTCAACAAGCTGATCCAGCGGCCCGATCCCCGCACCGCCAAGGCGGTCGACACCAACGGCGACGGCATACCGGACGCCTTCGTGCCGCAGGACAACTTCTCGCCCGACGAGGTGATCGTCGATCTCGGGGGCAACTCGCTCTCCGCCCTCGGCAACGCCGATCAGGAGATCGTCAACCCGGCGCTGAACCTGATCTTTTCGACGGCCATCGGCAACTTCAACCTGTCGACGTTCCTGCAGGCGCTGCAGCGCGTCGAGCTGGCGGACCTGCAGGCCGAGCCGACGATCACGACGCTCGACAACCGGCCCGCGGAGATTCTGGTGGGCGACCGGGTGCCGATCCGCGTGATCGATGCGGGAGCGGCGGGTGTCGCCGGCCAGCCGGCCCGCGCCACGGTACGGTTCGAGCAGACCGGCATCAACCTCAAGGTGACGCCGCACGTGACGGCGAACCGCCAGGTGCTGATGGAAGTGCACGCCGAGAACTCCGCCGTGAAGCCCTCGTCGGTGGACATCGGCTTCACGTTCCAGACGCAGCAGGCGGACAACCAGATCCTCGTGAGCGACGGCGAAACCGCGGTTATCGGCGGGCTCACGGTGACCTCGGTCACGGTAACCAAGACCGGAATCCCGTTCCTTGTAGACCTGCCGCTGCTCGGCAAGTTGTTCGGCTTCACGAACGAGCAGGAAGAACGGCGGGATCTACTGATTCTCGTCACGCCACACATCATCGACGACCTGGTGACGCCCAGCACCGGGAAGTAGCCGGGAGCGGATATGCGGCAGGTTCGACCGAGTCGGGGCTGGTGGGGGATTGTTGCGCTCGCGGGTCTCTGGGCATGTGAAACCGCCCGCAATCCGAGCGGCACGCAGTTCGACCTGATCCCGCCCGCGATCACGCTGACGGCGAGCGCCGACACGCAGCAGATCGCGAGCGGTCTGCAGTTCACGGTCAGCGCGTCCGACAATCTCAGCCTCAAGGACATCCAGCTGACCTATTCGGGCGGCTACATCGCCCAGACCGACACGGTCTTCACTCAGGCGACGACGACCTTCAACCAGTCCCCGAACATCACGTTCCCGGCGAATTCGGGGGCGGGGGGATTGATCAAGATCGTCGGCCGCGCGAGCGACGGCGCGGGCAACTTCGCCACCGATTCGATCACGATCTTCCTGTCGAACGTGCAGGCGCTCACCGTCACGCTGCTCCAGCCCGTTCCGCCCGCGGTCGCGGCCTCGGGCAAGAACATCCCCGTGCAGGTGGAAGCGCGCCAGCTCGGCGGCATCGCGACCGTCGGGTTCATCATTACGCCGCGCAACGCCGTCGTCGACCCGACCACGCCGCCCACGGACTCGCTCGTGTTCACGCCGCCCGCGCGCCAGCCGCCGGACACGATCTACACCGACACGCTCACGGTGCAGAACGGCTTCACCTCGTTCACCGTTACCGCGTTCGCCGTGGACGCGGGCGGGCGGCGGGCGCTCTCGCCTCCCGTCACCGTGACGGTGCAGACGCCCGGCAACGACCTCACGCCGCCCGCCGTCTCGCATTCGATCTCGTCGCGCGTCGAGGTGAACGACAACGTGACCGTCCACGCCACCGATCCGAGCGGCATCTCGTGGATCGGGTTCCGGGTGGACACGGCGCTGACCGCCGCCCCACCGTTCACGGGGATCGTGGCGCTCAAGGTCGACACGGTGAACGTCAGCGCGGGGAATCTCACGACCGTGGATTCGACGTTCGCGCTGGGACTGCCGCTGGGCGACAGTGCCCTCCCGAAGAGTATCGTCGTGCGTGGCTACGCCTGCGACCTCGCCACCGCGCGCAACTGCGCCTACTCGCAGACCAGCACCGTGATCACGGGGACGGCGGCCCGGCCCCGCGCGCTGGGCATCGGGGCGTTGTCGGGCACGGGCGTGGACACCGTCGTCGTCGTGGCCGGCATCACGCGCCCGCTGCCGCTGGGCGGGCACATCGCGGACGCGATCTACAACGTGAACCGGCGCGAGCTGTACCTCACCAACGACGCGCTGGGCCGGGTGGAAGTGTTCGACGTCGCGAGCAAGACCTTCAGCCCCACCGGCATCGTCACCGCCGGTCCCGTCCCGTGGGGCATCGCGCTCTTCCCGGCAGACACGCTGGGCCACTACGACGCTAACCGCGTCGTCGTGGCGGACGCGGGCGGCACCGAGCTGTCGATCCTCGACGCGAGCACCCGGTTGCTGCTGTGGCGCCAGGCGCTGCCCAACTTCCTGATCGAGAAGTACTCGATCGTGCAGAACCCGTTCGTCCGCGCCATTATCACCGTGCACGACGTGTCCGATCGGCCGCAGTATGTCGGGACCGTGTGCCGGGCGACGACCGGCGGGGTCTGCGCTGCGGACTCCATCTATGCGATCTACTCGACCACGCCGACGCAGAGCAGCACGTCGCCGTTCGCCGGCCGGGCGACGCTGCGGATGGAGAAGCTCATCAACACGAGCAATCCGGCCCAGCTGTTCGGGCACCTGTTCTGGGAGCTGGGCGACCTGGGCGCGAACGTCACCGGTGACACGCTGCGGATCGTGATGCTGCGGCCGAGCCTGGGAGTGAGCCAGGTGGTGCTCACGTCGTGCAAGGCGGTCACCGTCGACATGCAGTCGTTCGGCCTGGGTGACCAGACGTTCGTCCGCAACACCGGGAACTTCACCCACGCATTCGTCGGTGAGGGTGGCAACGTCTCCGTGGCGTTCGCGCGCGTGTTTGCCTACTCGGCGAAGAATACATTGCAGACGCCCGCCAACTCCTGCAGCCATCTTGGCCAGATCCCCGATGCCGGCACCGACGACCAGGACTTCGGCATGTCGCCGGGCGCGCACGTCAGCGACTTCATCAGCAACACCGGCGTCAAGGTCGAAGCGGTGGCGACCAACTTCAACGGCCTCACCAACCTGGTGCGCGCCGGCACGGACTCGATCTATTACCTCGACGAGGGGCTGCGGCTGTGGGGCACGTCGGCCGCCGGCTCGGCGACGCCCGGGATGGACATGAACTACAACCACGCGTTCGAGCCGGGCGGCGCCTGCACGCCGAACTGCGGCGGCGGCTCGGGCAACACCACCGAGCGCATGGTGTTCGCCGCGTCGCCCGACACGACGGTCCGGGTATACGACACCTACTTCTTCAACCTGCAGAAGCGCATCCAGACCCGCGATCCGATCATCGGCCCGCTGCGCGTGGCCAAGGACAGCGTGGCCGGCCAGCCGGCGACTCAGCTGCTGTTCGGGATCACCGCGCGCGGCCTGGTGGTGATCACGCTGCCGAGCATCACCAACATCAACGCGCAGGCGCCTCCCGCTGGTTGGCGGCCCTTCAAGCCGTGACCCCGTCTTGACGGTGAACGGTGAACGGAACCCGAGAGCCCGGCGCGGAGTCGGGCTCGCGTGTTATTATCGACCACTATGACCTTCCGCTTCGCCACCGCCGGTGAGTCGCACGGGCGCGGCCTGGTGGGAATCCTCGAAGGGATCCCCGCCGGGTTGCCCGTCTCGGCCGAGCGGATCAACGCCGAGCTGAAGCGGCGCATGGGCGGCTACGGCCGCGGCGCCCGTATGAAGATCGAGTCGGACCAGATCGAATGGCTCGCCGGCGTGCGCGCGGGTGAGACGCTGGGCTCGCCCATCGCGATGCTGGTGTGGAACCGCGACTGGGAGCACTGGCGGGACGTCATGGCCCCCGAGGCCGACGCGCCCGCCACGGAGCGGCGCCGCCAGGTCACCCGCCCCCGCCCCGGCCACGCCGATCTCGCGGGCTCGCTCAAGTACGACCGCCAGGATGCGCGCGACATCCTGGAGCGGGCGAGTGCGCGCGAGACCGTGGCCCGGGTGGCTTGTGGGGCGGTGTGCAAGCTGCTGCTGGAACAGTTCGGCGTGGAGGTTGGTTCGCACGTCGTGGAGCTGGGTGGCGTAACCGCAACGTACCACGCACCACTCCCCACGCCTTTGAATCAGGCTTCCGACGCGAGCCCCGTCCGCTGCCTCGACGCCGAGGCGGAGCGCGAGATGATCGCCCGGATCGACGCCGCGAAGGCCGCGGGCGACACGCTTGGCGGCGTGGTCGAGGTGATCGCCCTCGGGCTCCCGGTGGGGCTCGGCTCGCACGTCTCCTGGGACGCCAAGCTGGACGGCCGGCTGGCCCAGGCGCTCATGTCCATCCCGGCGGTGAAGGGGGTTGAGCTGGGGCTCGGTTTCGAGGCGGCGCGCCGCAAGGGCTCCGAGGTGCACGACGAGATCCTTCCCGGTTTGAGCCGGGCCAGCAACCGCGCGGGCGGGACGGAGGGCGGAATGACCACCGGTGAGCCGCTCGTCGCCCGCGTCGCGATGAAGCCGATCTCCACGCTGATGTCGCCGCTCCGCACCGTCGACTTGAAGACGGGCGGCCCGGCGCAGGCGCAGTCGGAGCGCTCTGACGTGACCGCCGTGCCCGCCATGGGGGTCATCGCGGAAGCGATGGTGTCGCTGGTGCTGGCGCAGGCGCTGCTCGAGAAATTCGGGGGCGACGCCCTGAGCGAGACCAAGCGAAACTTCGAGGGGTATCTCGCTCAGGTGCGTGCGCGGACCCCGACGGGCTCTCCCGTTCCCCCTCTCCGCATGGCGGAGAGGGGGTCAGGGGGTGAGGTGTGAAGCGGCATGTCGTGCTGATCGGGCTGCCGGGGTCGGGCAAGACGACCGTGGGCCGGCTGGTGGCGGAGCAGCTGCACGCGGAATTCGTGGACGTCGATGCGATTCTGGCGCGACGCGAGGGGAAGCCGATCGCGATGATCTTCGCCGAGAAAGGCGAGGCGGCGTTCCGCGACATGGAGCGCAAGGAGATGGAGACGGCGCTCGCCGGCGCGCCCGCGGTGGTCGCGCCCGGAGGAGGGTGGGCCGCGCAGCCGGGCGCGCTCGACGCCGCACGCACCAGCGCGCTCATGATCTATTTGCACACGCGGCC
Source organism: Gemmatimonadales bacterium (assembly GCA_036522815.1). Lineage (GTDB taxonomy): Bacteria > Gemmatimonadota > Gemmatimonadetes > Gemmatimonadales > GWC2-71-9 > AG41. The sequence continues at coordinate 6,627 of DATDFC010000023.1, forward strand.
CGAGACGGCGGCGCACCGCGCCGCGCCCGAGGGAACCCGGCCGTTGTTAATGGGAGAGGATCCCGTGGCGCGGATGCGGCATCTCCTCAAGGAGCGCGAGCCGTTTTACAAGAACGCGCACGCGCAGGTCGACACCGAGCGAAAGACGCCGCCGCAGGTGACGTTCGAGGTCGTCAGGCTTGCGCAATCGAGTGCGGGATGGTAAAGATGCGCTCTCGTGTCGTTTGACGAAGGATTGATACGTGGCAGCTAAGAAAGCAGCAGTGAAGAAGAAGGCCGAGGTCGGGCAGGCTGCTGACCCCGGGCGCAAGCCCGGGGATGACGGAGGCACGGACACCGCCGTGGCCGTGGCTCCCAAGAAGCGGGTACGGAAGCCCAAGGCGTCCGCCACCGTGAGCGGGAAGGGCTCGCTCGTCGTCGTCGAATCGCCCACCAAGGCAAAGACCATCGGGAAGTACCTCGGCTCGGGCTATACCGTGAAGGCGACCGTGGGGCACGTGCGCGACCTGCCGCAGCGCAAGCTGGGCGTGGACGTGGAAAACGGCTTCACGCCCGAATACGTGACCATCAAGGAAAAGGCCAAGACCCTCGCCGAGATCAAGAAGGCGGCCAAGGCGTCGGAGCGGGTGCTCCTCGCCACCGACCCGGACCGCGAGGGCGAGGCCATCGCCTGGCACGTCGCGAGCCAGCTGGGCAACGGGGGCAAGGTGCGGCGCGTCCTGTTCCACGAGATCACCAAGGACGCGGTCGCCCACGCCCTCGCCAACCCGCTCGACATCGACCAGCGGAAGGTGGACGCCCAGCAGGCGCGGCGCGTGCTCGACCGGCTGGTGGGCTACAAGACGTCGCCGCTCCTGTGGAAAAGCATCAAGACCGGCCTCTCGGCGGGGCGGGTGCAGACCGTCGCGCTGCGGCTGATCTGCGAGCGCGAGGAAGAGATCCGCAAGTTCGTGCCGCAGGAGTACTGGACCATCGAGGCCGACCTGGAGAAGGACGGCCAGGGGTTCCAGGCGCGGCTGCACAAGCTCGACGGCAAGAAGCCCGAGATCAAAGACGAAGCGACCGCGCGCGCGATCGTGGCGGACGCGCTCAAGATCCCTTTCAAAGTCACGGCGGTCGAGACGGGGGAGCGCCGCCGCGCGGCGCCGCCGCCGTTCCGCACCAGCACGTTGCAGCAGGAAGCCGCCAAGCAGCTGGGCTTCTCGGCCGCGGTCACGATGCGGCTCGCCCAGCAGCTGTACGAGGGGATCGAGGTCGGGGCCGAGGGCCCGGTGGGCCTCATCACGTACATGCGGACCGACTCGGTGCGCGTGGCGGATTCGGCCATCGCCCAGGCGCGCGACTACATCGCGAAACAATACGGCAAGCGCTACCTGCCGGCGGAGCCGGTGGTGCACAAGGGGGGCAAGAGCAGCGCGCGCGTGCAGGACGCCCACGAGGCGATCCGGCCCACCGACGTGCCGCGGCGCCCGGACGACCTGAAGCAGCATCTCGACGCGCGGCAGTTCAAGCTGTACCAGCTGATCTGGCGGCGGTTCGTGGCGTCGCAGATGACACCGGCGGTGTTCGAGACCACCAAGGTCGACTTCGATCTGGCCGGGGGCCGCTTCGTGTTCCGCGCCACCGGGTCGCGGGTGTTGTTCGACGGCTACCACGTGCTGTATCACGAGGCCCACGAGCCGGAGGAAGGGAAGACGCTCGAGGACCTGCCGCCGATTCCGCCGCTCGCGCAGGGCGACGTGGTCACGGTCAAGCAGATCACGCCGAACCAGCACTTCACCGAGCCGCCGCCGCGCTACAGCGAGGCCAGCCTGGTCAAGGAGCTGGAGCGCCTGGGGATCGGCCGCCCCTCCACCTACGCGACGATCATCTCGACCCTGAAGGCGCGCTGGTACGCGACGGCGAAAGACCGTCGCTTCGCGCCCACGCCGCTGGGCGAAACCGTGTGGCAGGTGATGAAACGCTCGTTCCCGGCCGTGTTCGAAGTGGGCTTCACCGCCCAGATGGAAGACGAGCTCGACAAGGTCGAGGAAGGCGACCTCGCGTGGCAGCAGGTGCTGGGCGACTTCTGGGGGCCGTTCGCCAAGGCGCTCGAGGCGGTCGACGTGCAGAAGCTGATCCACGAGGTGCACGACCTGTCGGGACTGCCCAAGGAGAAGTGTCCGACCTGCGGCAGCGGCCTGGTGGTGAAGAGCGGCCGCTTCGGGCCGTTCATCGCGTGCGCCCGCTACCCCGAGTGCCGGTTCACGCGGCCGCTGCGGCGCGACCGGGTGCCGGACAAGCCGACCAACGAGATCTGTCAGGAATGCGGCGCGCCGATGGTGATCAAGACCGGTCGCTACGGCGAGTTCCTCGCGTGCACCCGCTTCCCCGCCTGCAAGCACACGCGTCCCGTGCCGCTCGGCGTGAAGTGCCCGAAGTGCGGGGTGGGCGATCTGGCGGAGCGCCGCACCAGGAAGGGGCGCAACTTCTTCGGGTGCCTGCGCTATCCCGAGTGCGACTACTCGACGTGGAACCGGCCGGTCCCGGTCGCCTGCCCGAGCTGCGGCTTCCTCGGCATGGAGGAGAAGCAGACCAAGGCGAAGGGAGTGTCACGCAAGTGTCTGAAGTGCGGGCACGAGCTGATCGTCGAGGAGGCCGCGCCGGCGGAGTCGGCGGCGACCTGAGGGCCGTCGTCGTCGGCGGCGGGCTGGCAGGCAGCGAGGCCGCCTGGGCGCTCGCCGAGCGGGGCATCGCGGTCACGCTGCACGAGATGCGCCCGCTGCGCATGACCGCCGCGCATCAGACCGACCGGCTCGCCGAGCTGGTCTGCTCCAACTCCTTCAAGTCCGTCGAGCTCACCAATGCCCACGGCCTGCTCAAGGCCGAGATGCGGAAGCTGTCGAGCGTGGTGCTCGACGCCGCCGATCAGGCGCGCGTGCCGGGCGGGGCGGCGCTCGCGGTCGACCGCGTCGTCTTCGCGGAGGCGGTGTCGGCGCGCATCGCGGGTCACCCGCGCATCACCGTAAAGCGGGGTGAAGTGGCCGATCTCCCGTCGCCCGGGGTGGTCGCCACGGGCCCGCTCACGTCCGAGGCGCTCGCCACGCAAATCGCCCGCCGGCTCGACACCAGCGCGCTGGCGTTTTTCGACGCCATCGCCCCCATCGTGGCGGGGGACTCGCTCGACCACGACCGGTTGTTCCGTGCGTCGCGCTACGGCAAGGGTGGAGGCGACGACTACCTCAACGCACCGTTTACTGAGGAACTGTACGACGCATTTGTCACCGCGTTGCGGACCGGCGAGCAGTACCAGCCGCACCACGAGTTCGACAAGACGCCGTACTTCGAGGGATGCTTGCCCGTGGAGGAGATGGCCGCGCGCGGCCGCGATGTGCTGCGGTTCGGCCCGATGAAGCCGGTGGGGTTGACTGACCCCGGGCGCAAGCCCGGGGATAACCAACCCTTCGCCGTCGTCCAGCTGCGGCAGGAAGACCGCGCGGGGCAGATGTGGAACCTCGTGGGCTTCCAGACCCGGCTCAAGGTGCCGGACCAGCAGCGCGTGTTCCGAATGATTCCGGGGCTGGGAGCTGCGGAGTTCCTGCGCTTCGGCAGCATCCACCGCAACGCCTACATCAACGCGCCGCGCGCGCTCACGGCGCACCTCTCGGCCAAGGACGACCCGCGGCTCCTCTTCGCCGGGCAGCTCACGGGCGTGGAGGGATACACCGAGTCGGCCGCTACGGGCATTCTCGCGGGGATCAACCTGGCGCGGCTGCTCGCGGGCGACGAGCCGCTCGTTCCCCCGCCCACGACGATGCTGGGGGCGCTGTACCGCTACGTGCACGGCGCCGATCCGGAGCATTTTCAGCCGATGAACGCCAACTTCGGGCTGCTCGAGCCGCTGGAGCGGGAGGTGCGCGACAAAGCGAAAAAGAGGGAGCTGCTGGTCGAGCGGGCGCTGGCGGATATGGACATGTTCGCGCAGCAGGTGAACGCGGAAGTCGGAACGCGGAACGCGGAACAGGTGGCTGAGACTTCTGCTCCGCGTTCCGCCTTCCGCGTTCCGCGTTCGGCCGATCCGTGACGATCGAACCTCCGGAAATCTCCGACTTCGTTGCCTTCCTCTCGAAGGAGCGCAACGACTCCCCCCATACGGTGAAGGCCTATGCGCGCGACGTCGCCGATTTCGCGGCGTTCTGCGGGCGCTACTTCGACGGCAGCTGGAGCTGGGCGGGGGTCGACCGGCTCGCGGTGCGCGGCTGGCTCGGCGCCATGCAGCAGCGCGGCCTGGCCAAGCGCTCGGCGGCGCGCGCCCTCTCGGCGTTGCGCACGTTCTACCGGTTCCTCGACGCCACGCGCGGCCTCGAGGTCAATCCAGCCAAGGCCGCCCGCACCCCGAAGCCCGAGCGCAGCCTTCCCACGCACCTGGACCGCTTCGAGATCGACCTGCTGTTCGCCGAGGCGGAGCGCCGGGCCGACGCCGGTGGGTTCGTCGAGACACGCGACCTCGCCATGCTCGAGCTGTTCTACTCGACCGGCATGCGCCTCGCGGAGCTGGCGGGGCTGAACGACCAGGATCTCGATCTCGTGTCGGACCAGGTCAAAGTGCGCGGCAAGGGCAAGAAGGAGCGCATCGTGCCGGTGGGGACGCACGCGACTCAGGCGTTGCGGCGCTACTTTCGCCAGCGCGACGCGGTGCTGCGTCCTCACCCCACGGGGGGATTGCTCGACCGCCGCGCGGTGTTCGTGGGTCGCCGGGGCAAGCGGCTGACGCCGCGCAGCGTGCAGCTCGCGATCAAGCGGCTGCTGCGCGCACTGCCGCGCGGGCGCGACCTGCACGTGCACTCGCTGCGGCATTCGTTCGCCACCCACCTGCTCGACGCGGGCGCGGACCTGCGGGCGGTGCAGGAGCTGTTGGGCCACGCCTCGCTCGGCACCACGCAGGTGTATACTCATACGTCGGTGGAACGGCTGAAGAAGGTATACCATCAAGCGCATCCGAGGGCATGACGCATATCCGTAGTACCACCATTCTCGCGGTGCGCCGCGACGGCCACGTCGCCCTGGGCGGCGACGGCCAGGTCACGCTCGGCGATACCGTGATGAAGTCGAACGCGAATAAGGTTCGGACCCTCAAGGGCGGCAAGATCCTCGCCGGCTTCGCGGGCGCGTCCGCGGACGCGTTCACGCTGTTCGAGAAGTTCGAAGAGAAACTGGAGCGCTATCCCGGCAACATGCCGCGCGCGGCCGTGGAGCTCGCCAAGGACTGGCGCTCGGATCGCGTGCTGCGCCGCCTCGAGGCGCTGCTCGTGGTGGCCGACAAGGAGCACGGCTACGTGATCTCGGGGTCGGGCGAGCTGATCGAGCCCGACGACGGCGTGCTGGCGATCGGGTCGGGCGGCAACTACGCGCTCGCCGCGGCGCGGGCGCTGCTGCAGCAGTCCACGCTCGCGCCCAAGGAAATCGTGCAGCGCTCGCTCGAGATCGCCGCCGAGATCTGCGTGTACACGAACACGCACATCACCATTCTGGAGCTCTAATGGCCGGCCCCACCCGGGTTCCCGACGACAAGACCCCCGCCGCTGACCAGGAAGAGCAGCTGCCGTGGCTCGAAGAGCTGCCGCCCCGCAAGATCGTGGCGGAGCTGGACCGCTACATCGTCGGCCAGGAAGTCGCCAAGAAGGCCGTCGCGATCGCGGTGCGCAACCGCTGGCGCCGCACTCAGGCGCCCGACGACATCCGCGACGAGATCCTGCCCAACAACATCATCATGATCGGCCCCACCGGGGTGGGGAAAACGGAGATCGCCCGGCGGCTGGCCCGGCTCGCCGGCGCGCCGTTCCTCAAGGTCGAGGCCTCCAAGTTCACCGAGGTCGGCTATGTGGGGCGCGACGTCGAGTCCATGGTGCGCGAGCTGGTCGACGTGGCCATCAACATGGTCCGCACCGAGCGCGAGGACGACGTCTATCCCGAAGCCGAAGCGCGGGCCGAAGAGCGGTTGTTGGATATCCTGCTGCCACCGGTACCGCCGATCCCCCAGTCCCTGACCCCGAGCCCCGGGGAGAAGGGAGAGGGGCGGGGTGAGAAGGCCCCCCTGTTCGTCGTCTCGTCCAAGGGCGACGTGACGCAGAAGGCGGCTGAGGGAGACGTGGAGGCGCAGGAGCGCCGCCGCCGCACGCGCGAGAAGCTGCGCCAGCAGCTCAAAGAGGGGAAGCTCGAGGAGCGCGAGGTGGAGGTCGAGGTGCAGCAGCAGGGGTTCCCGATGCTCGAGATGATGCAGCCGCCGCAGGGCATGGAGGGCCCGGACTTCAACTTCACCGAGTGGCTGCAGGAGATGATGCCGAAGAAAAAGAAGCGCCGCACCGTGCACCTGCACGAGGCCCGCCGCATCCTGATCGACGAGGAGCTCAAGAAGCTCGTCGACATGGACGACGTGGTGAACGAAGCGCTCGATCGCGTCGAGAACCACGGCGTGATCTTCATCGACGAGCTCGACAAGATCGCCGGGGAGCGCGGCACCGTCGGGCCCGACGTGTCGCGCGAAGGCGTGCAGCGCGACCTGCTCCCCATCGTGGAGGGCTCGACCGTTCAGACGCGCTACGGCTATGTCCGCACCGACCACGTGCTGTTCATCGCCGCCGGCGCGTTCCACGTCTCGAAGCCATCGGACCTGATCCCCGAGCTGCAGGGACGCTTCCCGATCCGCGTAGAGCTGCAGCCGCTCACCGAAGAGGACTTCGTGCGCATCATGACGGAGCCCGAAAACGCCCTCACCAAGCAGTACGCCGCGCTGTGCGCGGCCGAGGGCGCCACGCTGGAGTTCACCGCCGATGGCATCAAGGAGATCGCGCGTATCGCCGCCAAGGCCAACGAGCGCATGGAGAACATCGGCGCCCGGCGGCTCCACACCGTCATGACCAACCTGCTCGAGGACGTGTTGTTCGACCTGCCCGATCTCGCCGAGAAGCGCATCAAGTTCGACGCCGCCCGCGTGCGCGAGCGGCTCGCCAAGATCGTCGAGGACGAGGACCTGCGCCGCTATATCCTTTAGCTCCACCGCTTGTCTGGGCATTCCCCCGCAGGTAGAATTTAGCAGCCGTCCCCTGTCATTTTGACCGTCTTACCGGGGAGTCCATGAGCAAGCGCGACTTCCTCGCCATCACCGACCTGATGCGGGACGAGATTCTCCGCCTGTTCGACCTCGCCGGCCGCATGAAGGCCGGGGGGTACCGGGAGACCCCGCTCGCCGGCAAGACACTGGCGATGATCTTCGCCAAGTCGAGCACCCGCACCCGGGTGTCGTTCGAGGTGGGGACCTATCAGTTGGGTGGCCAGGCGCTGTTTCTCTCCTCGCGCGATATCCAGATCGGGCGCGGCGAGCCGATCCCGGACACGGCGCGCGTGCTGTCGCGCTACGTCGATGGGATCATGATCCGCACGTTCGACCACGGCGAAGTGGAGCAGCTGGCCAGCCATGCCACCGTCCCCGTGATCAATGGCCTGACCGACCTGTCGCATCCCTGCCAGGTGCTCGCCGATCTCTTCACGGTGCGCGAGGCGCTGGGGGGATGGGAAGGCAAGCGGATCGCCTGGGTGGGGGACGGCAACAACATGGCGAACAGCTGGATCGAGGCGGCCCAGGTGCTCGGATTCGAGCTGCGGCTGGCCTGCCCCGAGGGGTACGAGCCGAACCGGCGCATCTTCGACCGCGCCAAGGCCGCGGGGGCGTGCATCTCGATCACGGAGGTGCCCGAGGAGGCGATCGGGGGCGTCCACGTCGTGAACACGGACGTGTGGGCGTCGATGGGTCAGGAGGAGGAGGCCGAGGCGCGACGCAACGCGTTCCGGGGCTACACGGTGGACCGCGATCTCATGCGGCTCGCCGATCCCAAGGCCATCTTCCTGCACTGCCTCCCGGCACATCGTGGCGAAGAGGTCGCGACCGAAGTGATCGAAGGCCCGCAGTCGCGCGTGTGGGACGAGGCGGAGAACCGGTTGCACGTGCAAAAGGCTCTGCTCGCGACGTTGATGGGTTAGGGTGGACCAACCCCGGGGCCATGCCCCGGGGTTCAGGGGAGTCAGTAACTCGATGGAGACTGCCAAGCGCACGCCGCTGTACAAGACCCACGTCACGCTCGGCGCCAGGATGGTGCCGTTCGGCGGATACGAAATGCCCGTGAGCTATCCGTCCGGGATCGCCACCGAGCATCGGGCCGTGCGCGAGCGCGTGGGGGTGTTCGACGTCTCCCACATGGGCGAGTTCGAGGTAAGTGGCCCAGACCGTAACGCGTTCGTGCAACGTGTAACGTGCAACGATGTTGGGGCCCTGCGCCCCGGGCAGGCTCAGTACTCGGCGATTCTCACCGACCAGGGCACCTTCGTGGACGATTGCCTGGTCTATCGCTTCGAAGACCGCGTCATGCTCGTGGTCAATGCCGCGAACATCGCGCAGGACTGGGAGCACATCGTGGCGCAGAAGCGCGGTGCCAACGTGCGGCTGCGCGACATCTCGGATGAGACCGGGCTCCTGGCGGTGCAGGGCCCCGCTGCCGAGACCCTGCTCGCGCCGCTCACGCCGGTCGGCGTCGCGATGATTCCCTACTACCACTTCGCCCAGGGCAAGGTCGCGGGCGTGCAGTGCTTCATCTCCCGCACGGGGTACACCGGCGAGGACGGGTTCGAGCTCTATGCCCGCGCTGCCGACACCGAAACACTGTGGCACGCGTTGGTCGGCGCGGGGCGCGCTGAGCCGTGTGGCCTCGGCGCGCGCGATACGTTGCGGCTCGAGGCGGGATACCCGCTGTACGGCAGCGACATCGACGCCGGTGTGACGCCCTACGAGGCGGGCCTCGGCTGGATCGTGAAGCTCGACAAGGGAGCCGACTTCACCGGGCTCGCCGCGCTCAAGCGCCAGAAGCTCGAGGGCGTGAAGCGGCGGCTGGTGGGCTTCAAGCTGCTCGAGCCCAAGCTGGTCGCGCGCCACGGCTACGGCGTGTATCTGGATGGGGCGCAGGTGGACGTCGTCCGCTCCGGCACCGTAACGCCTACGGTCAACTGCGCCATCGGGATGACCTATCTGCCGCTGGCCCAGGCCAGGCCGGGCACCGGCTTCACCATCGATATCCGTGGCAAGCGCGTGGCGGCGGAGGTGGTGGCGCTGCCGTTCGTGCCCAGAAAGACAAAGACGATGGTAGAGGGCGGTAAAGGGCGGTAGAGGACGGTAGAGGTATGCGGATCGGAATCCTGACGGTGTCGGATCTCGGGGCTCTCGGCCAGCGGGTGGATACGTCCGGCGACGCGATCGCGGGGTGGGCCGCCGAGCACGGCTACGAGGTGGTGGTGCGGAGTGTGGTGCCCGACGAAACCGATCGCATCGCCGGCAAGCTGGCACGCTGGGCCGACTCGGGTGAGGTCGACGTCGTGCTGACCACCGGAGGGACGGGTCTGACGGCACGCGACGTGACGCCGGAGGCCACCGAGGCCGTGCTCGATCGGCTCGCGCCCGGCCTCGCCGAGGCGCTGCGGTGCGCCGCGGCCCCGGCGTTTCCCCGCGCCTGGCTGTCGCGCGGCGTGGCGGGCACGCGCGGGAAGACGCTGATCGTGAACTTCCCCGGCTCGACCGGTGGCGTCACCGACGGTCTCGCTGTGCTCGAAGAGTTGCTCGAGCACGCCGTAGACCTGGTGAGCGGGGTGGCAACCGCGCACAGCGTTCCGCGCACTCCCGATGCCTGACCGCATCCTCGTCACCACTGACGATCTCGAGCAGGCGGTACGCGTCAACGCCGCGCTCGAGGGCGCCGGGTTCAACACCACGCTGGCGCACACGCTCGACGAGTCGCGCCAGGCCATCCGCCGCGAGCCGCCTCCCGACTGCATCGTGGTCACGGGGGGTCTGCACGAGGCGGGCGCCGCCCAGCTGCTCGGCCTGGCGCGCGACCGCTCGATCTCGACGCTCGGCCTGGTGGAGCACACCGAGCCCGACGCCAAGGGGCTCGCCCGCCGGCTCGGCCTGACCGGCTATCTCTCCAAGCCGGCCGACCCGTCGGAAGTGACCGCGACGGTGCGGCGGCTGATCGAGCGCCGCAAACTGCAGCAGCGCACCGGCATCATCGGCGAGTCTCCCGCCATCCAGGAAGTGCTCGTCAAGATCGAGCAGATGGCACCCGTGAGCGCCACGGTCCTGGTGGAGGGGGAATCGGGCACGGGCAAGGAGCTGGTGGCACGCGCGATCCACGACCTGTCGCCCCGGCGCGCCAAACCGTTCATCGCGGTGAACTGCGCCGCGATCCCCGAGACGCTGCTCGAGAGCGAGCTGTTCGGCCACGAAAAGGGGGCGTTCACCGGAGCCGCGGAGCGGCGGCTCGGGCGCTTCGAGCTGGCGGACGGCGGCACCATCTTCCTCGACGAGGTGGGGGAAATGCCGCCCGCCACCCAGGTCAAGCTGCTGCGCGTGCTCGAGGACCAGAGCTTTTTCCGGGTCGGCGGTACGCAGCCCATCAAGGTGGACGTGCGGGTGGTCGCCGCGACCAACAAGGCGCTCAAAGAAGAGGTCGCCCTGGGCCGGTTCCGCGACGATCTGTTCTACCGTCTCAACGTGCTCTACATCTATCTCCCGCCGCTGCGCGAGCGCAAGGCGGACATCCCGCTCCTGGTGCGCCGCTTCACGCCCGAGTTCGCGAAGGAGCACGATCGCAATTTCCGGGGCATCACCCCGGAGGCGCTGCAGATCCTGGTGGACGCCGACTGGCCGGGTAACATCCGCCAGCTGCGCAATCTCATCGAGTCGATGGTGGTGCTGGCCCCCGAGGGCGAGATCCGCGCCGACGACATCCCGCGCGACATCCGCGAGCGCGGGCGGGGGCTGCCGATGCGCCTGGTGGGCGCGACGCGCGACGTGGCGGGTCAGGAGCTGGAGTTCATTTTCCGCAGTCTTGT